>JABWAU010000138.1 GCA_013360875.1 Anaerolineales bacterium
GTTGATCGCTGCGCCGGAGGGTATCCAAGCCATGCAGAGTCAGCATCCCGACATCCCAATCTACGTCGCAGCGATTGACAGTCACCTCAACGAGCGCGCCTACATCGTGCCCGGCTTGGGCGATGCGGGAGACCGGCAGTTTGGGACAGGGTGAGGGGGTGATTGGTAATTGGTCAATTGGAGAATTGGAGAATTGGAGAATTGGAGAATTTTGGGCTGGCGCCATGGTGTAATCCGAAATGAAGGCAATGATCCTGGAATCGCTTGGAGAAGTAAACCCGCTTCAGCCTCCCCTGAGGCTGGTTCAACACCCCGAACCGACTCTCGCTCCGGGCGAACTCCTGATCCGCGTCACCCGCTGCGGGGTCTGCCACACGGAATTGGACGAGATCGAAGGGCAGACTCCGCCGCCGCATCTGCCGGTGATTCTGGGGCATCAAGTGGTGGGAGTGGTCGAACAGGTGCAACAAGCCGGTCAGGTTGTACAGGTTGGGCAGCGCGTGGGCGTGGCGTGGATCGCATCCGCGTGCGGCGAGTGCGATTTCTGCAAAACGGGGCGCGAAAATCTCTGCCCGCGATTCAAAGCGACGGGCCGTGATGTGAACGGCGGCTATGCCGAATACATGAAGGTCCGCGCGGATTTCGCCCACCCGATTCCCGATTCGATCTCAGACTCCGAAGCCGCGCCGCTCCTGTGCGCCGGGGCAATCGGCTACCGCTCCCTGCGGTTGAGCAACATGCGCGACGGTCAAAGTTTGGGGCTGATGGGTTTCGGCGGGTCGAACCATCTCGTTTTGAAAATGGCAAAACACAAGTTTCCCAATTCCCCAATTCTCGTCTTCAGCCGAAACCCCTCCGAAAGAGAATTCGCTCTATCGTTGGGAGCGGCTTGGGCGGGGGCGATTAATGAGAATCCGCCCGGGATGCTGGATGCGGTCATTGACACCACGCCGGTTTGGGGTCCGGACCTGGAGGCGCTGAAATTTCTCAAGCCGGGGGGCCGGCTGGTCATCAACGCGATCCGCAAGGAAGAAAAGGACAAGGATGTTTTCCTTCAACTGGATTATCCTTCGCAGTTGTGGATGGAGAAGGAAATCAAGAGCGTGGCGAACGTGACGCGCGCCGACGTGCGCGAGTTTTTGACGCTGGCGGCGGAGGCGGGAATCAAACCCGAATTTCAGGAATACGAGTTGAAGGACGCAAATACGGCGCTGTTCGAATTGAAGCAGGGGAAGATTCACGGCGCGAAAGTGCTGAGGATTTGACATGGAAAACAATACCCTGTACGACTTGAAATCGGTCAAACTGCCGTATCTGGCAGGCGGGATGTTGAAATTGTTTGCGTCGCTCGTCGAAGGACCGTTGGGCAGATTGCTTACGCCGAGCCTGTTCGAAAGCGCGGGCATCAACTGGCTTCGCAAACAGCAATACGACGAAAACCCCACCTACTTTCCGCTTCACGTTTCGGGAAAATTGCAGGAGCGGGAATCAGCCGTCCCTGAGGATGAAGCGCCGCGTGCAGCCTCCCGCACGAAGGGCTTTCGACTCCCCAGCGTCTTCGATTTCGCAAAAGCCTACCGTGATGGAAGGATCACGCCCGAGGAAGTGGCTCAAAAAGTTCTGGATGCCATCCAAGCCAGCGACGCGGGCGATAAACCGCTGCGGGCTTTCATTGCCGTGGACCGCGGGGATGTGATGCGGCAGGCGCGCGACTCCACGCAGCGATTCAAGGCCGGCAAACCGCTCGGCATTTTCGACGGTGTGCCGCTGGCGGTCAAAGACGAAATGGACATGACGCCCTACCCCACCACGGTCGGCACCGCGTTTTTGGGAAAAGAGCCGGCCAAAGAGGACGCCACCGTAGTGGCGCGATTGCGAAGCGGCGGTGCGCTGCTGGTGGGAAAAGCCAACATGCACGAGATCGGCATCAACGTCTTCGGACTCAATCCGGTTCACGGTACGACGCGCAACCCATACAACCCGAATCATTTCACCGGCGGCAGTTCGAGCGGTTCAGCAACCGCCGTCGCTTCGGGACTCGTCCCCGCTGCCATTGGCGCGGACGGCGGCGGCTCGATCCGCATCCCTGCCTCGTTTTGCGGATTGGTCGGATTGAAAGCCACCTTCGGGCGCATCAGCGAATACGGCGCGTTTCCGCTGGATTGGAGCGTCGCTCACATCGGACCTTTAGCCTGGTCCGCCGCCGACCTGGCTTTGACCTACGCCCTGATCGCCGGTCCCGATCTCAAAGATCCGATGTCGCTGCATCAGCCGCTGCCTTCGCTCAAAGGCTGGGACGATCTCGACCTCAAAGGACTCAAACTTGGCGTGTACTGGGACTGGTTCCGCCATGCGGACCCGGAGGTCGTCGCCGCATGCAAAGCCATGCTCGTGGAATACGAAAAGATGGGCTGCAAGATCGTGGAGGTCGTCATCCCCAACCTTGAAGCGAACCGCGTCGCGCACAGCGTCACCATCATCAGCGAAATGGCGCAGGCGATGAATCCCATGTACGCCGAACATCACAGGGAACACGCGCTGGATGTCCGCGTCACCCTTGCCATGGCGCGCCAACTGACCGCCATGGATTACGTCGCCGCGCAACGCATCCGCACGCGGACGATCAACCGCTTCAACGACGTCCTCGAAGCGGCGGACGTCATCCTCACCCCCTCCACTGCCATCCCCGCGCCGGAGATCAGGAAAGGCGCGCTGCCCGGCGGCGAATCCGACCTTTCGACCACCATCGAGATCATGCGCTTCGTCACCGCCGCGAACATGACCGGATTGCCCGCCATCTCGTTCCCGGTCGGCTATACTCAAAAGGGACTGCCCATCGGCTTGCAGGTCATCGGCAGGGCATGGGACGAGGTCACGCTCCTACGTCTGGCGCTCGCCGCCGAACAGGTCGTGGAACGCAAAGCGCCGCAGGTGTATTACAGGTTGATGGATTGAACCGCGGCATGAAGGAACGATCCGTTCTTTACGCATAAAACAGCCGCGCCCGTGAAATCGAGGAGAGATCAATGACCATCGAGCAATGGATCATCTTTGGAACGCTGGCATTGACCCTGATCCTGTTCATCACGGGTCGCTGGCGGTACGACGTGGTGGCGCTCATCGCGTTATTGGTCGCGGCGCTGACGGGTCTCGTGCCAGCCGAACGGGTCTTCAGCGGATTCAGTAACTCGGCGGTGGTGACCGTCGCGGCGGTGCTGGTGCTCAGCCGTGGATTGCAAAATTCAGGCGTCGTTGACATGATCGGCGGATGGCTGGCAAACTTGAAGGGCGGGATCACGATCCAACTGGCGGCGTTGACTGTCATCGTTGCGGTCCTTTCAGCGTTCATGAACAATGTCGGGGCGCTGGCGCTGCTGCTGCCCGTGGTGCTTCAACTCGCCCGCAAAAAGCAGATGCCCGCTTCGGCGTTATTGATGCCGTTAGCGTTCGCATCGCTGTTGGGAGGCATGACCACACTGATCGGCACACCGCCCAATATCATCGCCGCGTCGTTCCGCGAGGCGGCAGGCGGCGAACCGTTCCGCATGTTCGATTTCACGCCCGTCGGCGGCGGGGTCTTGATTGCTGGCTTGCTGTTCATCGTGCTGGTCGGCTGGCGGTTGATCCCCAAACGAAGCGGCGGCGCCTCGGAAAGCCTGTTCGACATCGAGAACTACGTCACCGAGGTGCGTATTTCCGAAAAATCCAAATTGAACGGGAAGAGGCTGTACGAGATCGGCGAATTTTCGAAGGCGGATGTGCTGGTCATCGGCCTGGTGCGAGGCGGCGAACGGCGCATGGAGCCGGGCGCGCAGACAAAACTCCTGGCAGACGACATCCTCATCGTCAACGCCGATACGGAGAATATCCAAAAATTGGCTGGCGTGGTCGGCGTCGAACTGGTCGGGAACGAAAAAATCGGCAGGGATGACCTGGCATCCGACGACGTCGCCCTGATCGAAGCAGTCATCATGCCCAACTCTGTGATGTACGGAGGCACCGCCCGCAGTCTCGACCTGCGCGCCCGTTACGGCGTCAACCTGCTCGCCATCTCGCGGCAGGGTAAACTGCTGAAAGGAAGACTGGACGGCATCCGCTTTCAGACCGGCGATGTCCTGCTCCTGCAAAGCCACGTGCAGACGCTCAAAAAAGTGGCGGAGACACTCGGATGCCTGCCCCTGGCTGGACGCGACCTGCGCCTCCGACAACCCCGACAAATGATCCTGGCGCTGGGAATTTTCATCTCTGCCCTGGCATTTGCCGCGCTGGGCATCCTCCCTGTGCAGGTCTCTTTTGTTGCAGCGGTGGTGTTGATGATCGTCGCGAAACTGGTCACCCTGCAGGAGGCGTACGACAGCGTGGACTGGCCCATCATCATCCTGCTTGGCGCGATGATCCCCGTCGGCGGCGCGCTCGAAACCACCGGCGGCGCGCAATTGATCGCGAATTCCATCCTGCATATTTCCAACCAGATGTCGCCCACCGTCTCATTGATCATCCTTCTCGTGGCAACCATGTTCCTCTCGGATCTGGTGAACAATGCCGCCGCCGTCGTGCTGATGGCGCCCATCGGCATCAACGTCGCGCAAGGATTGGGCGTGTCCATTGACCCGTTTCTCATGGCGCTTACCATCGGCGCTTCGTGCGCGTTCCTGACGCCCATCGGGCACCAGTCAAATACACTGGTCATGGGACCCGGCGGCTACAAATTCAGCGACTACTGGCGCATGGGACTAATACTGGAGGTCATTGTCGCTGTCGTTGCCATCCCGCTCATTTTGCTCTTTTGGCCGTTGTAAAATGTGAACGACAACTGAAACGGGAAGAAAGACATGACACAAAACTCCAAAACAGCAAAACCTGCCCTCGCCGCCCTCCTGCGGCTGGTTGTGGGAATCCTCATGATAGGCGCATTGCTCTTCCTGCCCGCAGGGACGTTCAAATACTGGCAGGCATGGGTGTGGCTGGCAGTACTTTTCATTCCCATGGGTTTCTCGTTGGCGTATCTTCTCAAGATCGATCCCAAACTACTCGAACGACGGACACGCACGGATGAAATGCGGCCTGAACAACGGCGTATCATCATGGCGTCGGTGATCTACTTCCTCGTCATCTTCATCCTGCCCGGCTTTGACGTCCGGTACGGGTGGTCGAATGTGCCTGTCTGGTTGTGTCTCGCCGCGGATGGGGTTGTACTTGCAAGTTATCTGCTTTACCTCCTTGTCCTAAAAACGAACACCTACGCCTCGCGCGTTGTCGAAGTGGAGCAGGGTCAGCAGGTCATCACCAGCGGACCATACGCGCTCGTCCGCCACCCAATGTACCTGGCGATGATCCTGATGATGACCGCCACTCCGCTGGCGCTCGGTTCCTATTGGATCATGCTTCCCTCGATCCTGTTCATCCTGCTGCTGGCAGCGCGCGCCAAAAACGAAGAAGAACTCCTGCAAAAGGAACTCAAGGGCTATAGCGAGTACATGCAGAAAACTCGTTATCGTCTCTTCCCCGGAGTTTGGTGATGGCAAAAGCAATAAAAGATCCCGAAGGCAATGAGACCAGACACCTGCATCAATTCGCAGACTTTGCAGGAAAGCGCGTGCTGGAGATCGGATGCGGCGAGGGACGGCTGACCTGGCGATACGCCCTCGCTTCGCTTTCGACCGTTGGACTGGATCCTGATCGAAACGCCTTGCGCGTCGCCCTGGCGGACCGTCCCCACAACCTGCTGAAGAAAGTCCACTTTTCCAATGCAAAATCGGAGCGACTACCCTTCCGCAGCGAGACCTTCGACGTCGTCCTCCTCGCCTGGTCACTCTGATGAATTGCGCACGAGGGCATGGTTCATGCCCTGGATGAAATACGACGCGTCCTCGTGCCGGGCGGCGTCCTCATTGACCTGCGTCCCTTATCCGACCGCTGGCTTGTCGAGGTACATTCCGCGCGTGAAACCCGGGAAACAGGACGCGTAACCGACCTCCCGCTGGGGTTGCAGGACGATAACGCCGCCAACCAGGCAATGACCGAGGCGGAATCAAAAGGCTGGTTCGTCCGCGAGCGCGAAGGGTTCTTCCCGCTTTACTATGCGTGGGATTCGCCCGCTGGAATGGAGGAGTGGATTGACGAGGAATGGAAGGACTTCATCGCGCTCAGCGAGGAGACCAGACGCGCCACACGCTCCGCCTGGGCGTCGAGCGACGCGGACAGCCGCGTCCGCGTGAAGGTGAAGATGCTGATCGCGAGATGGGCGAAGGCTACAGATTAGGCATTATCGGGAACAGTTTATGAGTCTCCTGAAAAAACAAGAGCCTCACCGCGAAGCCCGCTAAGAATGCGAAGATTTATTTGACGCGAATACTGGGGGTTCCATTGCCGGCTTATGGTCTTCTCATTATCACTTGACAAAAAATCCTTTTGTACACGGATCACGCAGATGACACGGGCGCCTCCGTGAAAAAACGGAAAAAAGTCCGTTCACTCCGTGAATTCCGTGTCCAGAAATTCGTGAATCCCGATAATGAGAAAGCCATGATTGCCGGCTTTAGGGGCATTCTTTATAACTCACGTTACGCGATAGAATTGACCCGTCAGCGCCGGGAGAGCGCGCAGTGGTTATAAACGGACCGGACACAATGGCGCTGCCATAATCAGTAGATCACGAAAGCGCGTATTAGGCGGTCTCTACCGCCGTATTTGCGCCAGAGGGCGCAAATTACGCCCTGTTTTCGTGAAGTACTGATAATTGAAAAAAGGAAATGAAACTTGATAACCGAAAAGGAAAAAATGCTGGCAGGGGAATTGTACGACGCCACCGATCCGTTACTCGTGCAGGAGCGGCTGCGAGCGCGCGCATTGACCCATCAACTGAACGTGACGCGTTACGGCGACCCATCCGCGTATAGGGAGATCCTGTCCGCGCTGCTGCCGAACGCCTCCGCCGACCTGGCGATCGAGCCGCCGTTTTATTGCGATTACGGCTACAACATCTACACCGGCGAAAAAGTGTTCTTCAACTTCAACTGCGTCCTCCTGGACGTGATGCCCATCCGCATCGGTTCGAACGTGATGTTCGGACCCAACGTCCAGATCTACACCGCCACCCATCCCGTGGACGCGCTGGAACGCCGCAAGGGACCCGAGTTTGCCAAACCCATCTCCATCGGCGGCGACTGCTGGATCGGGGGAAGCGCGGTCATTTCGCCCGGCGTGACGATCGGCGACAGGTGCATTGTCGGCGCGGGGGCTGTGGTGACCAAAGATGTCCCTGCGGATACGATCGTGGTGGGGAATCCAGCCAAACCCATCGTGAGAAAAGACGCGTGACCGTCGTCAACAAACAGAGGAGGCAAAGATGCCGTCGTTTCCAAAGCCCAAGTTCGAGTTCGAGTACGAGGCGGGGACCGAGATCAAACGATTGAGGAAATACCGCGATACCAAGCCGGGACGTCTCATTCCGCCCCGGGACAAATCGAGGCTCCTGGTCGCTTCCTGGAACGTCGCCAATCTCGGCGAGCAGAAACGCCGCGACCCGGACTATAAACTGATTGCCGAAATCATCCGCTGGTTCGACCTGGTGGCGGTTCAGGAAATCAAGGAAAACCTGAGCGGATTGGACGGCATCCGCGCGCATCTGCCAAAGGCGTACAAGGCGCTGTATTCCGACGCGGCTGGAAACAACGAGCGCATGGCGTTTCTGTACGATTCGAGAAAGGTCGGGGTGTTGGAGGAAGTGGGCGAGATCGCCCTGCCGGTTTCGGAGTATCCCCGCATCAAACTGGAGGGCGTGGATCAGGAATTCAAGGGTTTCGACCGATCCCCTTATTTTGCCGCTTTTCAATCGGGAAAATTCCAATTCAACCTCGCCAGCGTGCACCTGTATTTCGGAAAATTCAAGAACAAACAGGAGGCGAAGAGGTCCATGGACCGCCGCGCCCTCGAAACCTATGCCGTGGCGACCTGGGCGGCGGACCGGCGCAGGAGCAAACATACCTCCATCAAGGACATCATCGCGCTGGGCGATTTCAACCTGCCGAAAATGGAACCCGACGACCCGATCTACAAGGCGTTGACGCGAAAAGGCTTGTTGCTTCCGAAGCATACCAGCCAGGTGGGGTCGAACCTCGAAGGGGACATGTATTACGACCAGATCGGCTTCTTCAAGGAGGAGACCGTGGAGTTCACCGGGAATATCAACGTCTTCGATTTCGACGGGGCGGTGTTTCCCGCTCTATGGGAATTGGACCCCAAGAAATTCAGGACTTTTGTAAAGTATTACCTCTCCGATCACAGACCCATCTGGTGCGAGTTCAAAATAGATTGACAGATTCCATTTTTGAGTTTCCCGAAAAAATCCTCACCGCGAAGAAGCGAAGTGCGCGAAGTAAACCGTAGGCGATCCGCGAAGGAAATACAAACGCCTCTTCGCGTTAAAAAAAGACCTTTTTGCAGTGGACTCAATTATGAGCCCCGTTACCTTTGGCGTGTTTGCTTTCGTTGAGAAGGCTAACGCTTTTGATGTTGAAATTACGGATTATCACTGGATCGGTAGGTAAGAATGTCTAATAAATTAAAGCCCGTTCGCCCTGGCGAAGTCTTATTGGAAGGATTTTTGAAGCCGATGGACTTGAGTCAGAATCGGCTAGCCATTGATATTGGCGTAGACGCACGCCGCATCAATGAAATTGTTTTGGGAAAGTGAGTTTTCGTAACGCCCAAATCCGCTAGCCCATTCTCCAGCGAAAAATCATCTGGTGGAGGCATGCCCCTCGAGCGGATGTTGGAGCGTGGATTGAGTCGTAGGAAACCATGAGCGCAAAAAATACCTGTCCCATTTGCGGCGGAAACAAAGTGAAAGGCACGACCACCTTTACCGTTGACCTGGGCTTCGGCGTGGTTGTTGTGCGGAATGTGCCCGCCCTCGTCTGTGACCAATGCGGCACGGGCCGGATTGCCGACGAGATTGCCGACGAGATTGCCGAACGCCTTGAAATGACCGTCAACGACGCCCGCAAACGTCACAGGCAGGTGGAAGCGACGGCGTATATGCCCGCGTAGCAATCGAATATAATAAAACGGTCCCGTTGACATTCCATCCCGAGACCGTTTTTCATCTTGGGGCAGTGAAGGTATAATCCAAGCAGAAATCGAAAGGTTGAGTGAAATGACCAAGCAATTCAAAATTATCGTTGAAAAACATCCTGATGGCTATGTTGCTTATCCGCTTGGCGTGAAGGGAGTCGTTGTTGGAGAAGGTGATACCTACGAAGATGCGCTTGCGGATGTGAAATCTGCCATCGAATTTCATATTGAAACCTTCGGCTCAGAAGTATTTGAGTCAGAAACCCCTGTATTGGAAGCCTTTATCGCCGAAGCAGGGATCGCCGTCTAATGCCCAAATTTCCCGTTGACGCTCCGAAAGCGAAAGTCATCAAAGCCTTCGAGAAACATGGCTTTCGTCTGGTGCGCGAAGGGAATCACGTTTCAATGTCGCGTGAAAATACAGATGGCACAAACACACCGTTGACCATGCCAAACCATCGCACGATCAAG
>JABWAU010000021.1 GCA_013360875.1 Anaerolineales bacterium
GAATGTATGCGAATCCGCACTCGCCAAACGCAGTGTTTTCGAAATATAGGGAGATCTTCACACCGTCGAATTTTGTGTTGTTGAAGATCCTTATTTTTGTCGGATGCCCGGCTATGGGGTTGGGGAGGAGGCGGTTACAGGGATTCTGTGTGGTGGATGCCTGTGGGGCGGACGTAAAGGTTGGGATAACAGCCGGATCCAGGGTGGGCAGAGGTACCGGCGTATCTGTCGGCAGCGGCGTTGGTTCCGGCGTATTGGTCGGAGGAACGGGCGTGTTTGTGGGGATCGCGGCGTTCGTTTCGGCTACAATGGTCAGCGCTGCGGCGACCGCCGAGGCTTGAACGTCCTGCGGGCTTACCGTCGGTTCAGCGGGCGTTCCGCCGCCGCAGGCGCTTACGAGCATTGCCATGCTCAGCGCCATAAGTGAAATAATCTTGAAACGTTTCATATTGATCAATTTTCTCCTGAGTGACTAACAATTCGGGTAGCAACTGCCCAGCGCGACAATACTATCATTTCGGACGACAATTTTCCAGTTCGCTTCGGTGATGCGGAAGCCGCCGAAAACCTTGAAGTCCTTTGCGCCGTCCACGTAAGCCGCCGCCGAGTATTGCCCGACGGGTCCCGTTGACAGGCTGGAAAGGTATCCACATTCGCCCAGGTCGGTCATTACCCACAACGAGACAACAACCTTATCGTCCTTGGACTGCGGACTGTATTCGTAGGCGACGCTCAATTGAGCGGAGGGTCCCTGCCAGGAAGTGAGAGGCTTGTCGCACGGATCCTTCGTGAGGGATGGAGTCGCCGGAACGCTGGTCTCGGTGGGGGGAGGCGTATCGGTTGGAGGGGCGGTGGGGCTGGGCGTGTCGGTGGGAGGGATGGAGGTATTGGTGGGAATCGCCGCCCGCGTTTCGGCGACCATGGTGGACGCCGCCGCGATGGCGGAAGCCTGCACGCTTTCCGCGTTGATGGTCGGCGCGGCAGGCGCGCTGCCGCACGCGTAAAGGAGCAGGCTGAGTATGACGATACCCGCCCGGGGTTTCAATTTCATTATGTTCGGATTTCCTTATTGCTTGATTTCGACTCTGTCTCTATAAACGTCAATCGTGAGTTCATCGTCCGCGTGGAGGGTGAAATTCCCGACGATCTTCCTCCCGCCGACCCAGACGACATAGAGATAATATCCAAGCGGCGCTTTGACCTTGACGTGACCCTTGACCGGATACTCCAGGATCGCGACCTGCCTGTCCGGCGGCTGGTTTTGAAGCGAGATGTACACCTGCGTCTTGGATTTGTTCACGATGGTGATGTTGGCGAACGGGACCGCTGGGGGCAGGGTACCCCACAAAAGAGGACCCACCGTCGGCGACTGCGTGAGGTTCGCGGAGACGGCTTTCGTTGCCGTGGGCGTTTCGGTTGGAATGTCTCCCGGTCCGCTGGTGGCGGTTGCCGGGGTCGTGGTCAGGTTGGGGGTAGGGGTTAAGGAGGACGCGTCGAGCGCTTCAGCGGTCGGCGAAAAGATTGAGGCTGGGATCGCTGTATCGGTGACTGGGGCAGTTGTCGGTGAGGGTTGAACCGCCAGGGTCTGTGCGGAGGCGGTGCGGACGATGGAGTCAATGGTCGCTTGCATATCCACCGGCGATCCGGCCTCCGGCAGGGGCTGCAATACCGAACATGAACCTGTGAGGATCGCCAGCAACGTTGTAAAAACGAGAAGTCTTTTCATTGCGCCCTCCTTCGGGCTACGACTGACCGACAACCTCCAGGAATTGGGATACCGTATCGCGCAACATGCGTTCGGGCAACGCGCCTACCTGGCGGTGCACGATCTTGCCGCCGGAGACGAACAACATGGTCGGGATTCCCTGGATGCCGTATTTCATCATCCATTCTGGATTTTCGTCGGTGTTGACTTTGGCGATAAGCACCTTGCCCTCGTATTCCCTGGCGAGTTTTTCGAGGGTGGGGGCGACCATTTTGCAGGGTCCGCACCACGGCGCCCAGAAATCCACAATGACGGGGATCGGCGATTGAAGCACGGTCTTCTCAAAAGCGGCGTCGGTGACGTTGATGGGTTCGTTTGACATTCTGTTACACCTTCATTTATTGATTTTGGGCGGATCGTACATTGCCCTGGAACGGTCAAAGAGTATAACACAATACCCCATGATATAATCCGCCCGCATGGCAGAGATATTTACAAAATGGAGAAGCGGACTCGCCAAAACAGGCAAAGCCGCGTTCGGCAGGCTCAAATCCATTCTGGGCGCGACGGAGATTACACAGGATACGTGGGACGAATTGGAGGCGCTTCTCATCCAGGCGGACGTGGGGATCGAGACTTCGACCGGGATCATCGAATCGCTTCAACGCCTCCTGCGGACCGAGGGCTTGACCCGCTCCGACGAACTTTGGGAGGCGCTCCAGGCAGAACTCCGCTCGCGCCTGACCGACCCGCCGACCTTCGCATGGACGAGCAAACCGTCCGTGATCATGATGGTCGGCGTCAACGGCTCGGGCAAGACGACCACCATCGCCAAACTCGGACAACGTTTTCGATCCGAGGGCAAAAGCATCCTCTTCGGCGCGGCGGATACGTTCCGCGCCGCGGCGGTGGATCAGCTTCAGGTGTGGGGAGACAGGCTCGGGGTGGACGTGATCGCCGGCGCGCCCGAATCGGATCCCGGCGCGGTGGCGTTCAACGCCGTCCAGGCGGGCGTCTCGCGGAACGTTGACCTCGTCCTGGTTGATACGGCCGGACGTTTGCATACCCGTTTCAATCTGATGGAGGAATTGAAGAAGGTTCATCGCGTGATCGGCAAGGCGCTTCCCGGCGCGCCTCATGCGGTCTGGCTGACGCTCGATTCAACCACCGGGCAGAACGCGCTTCAACAGGCGAAGGCGTTCAGAGAAGCGGTGGGCGTCACAGGCGTGATATTATCCAAACTGGATTCGTCGGCGCGCGGCGGCATGGCGTTTGCCATCCAGCGCGAACTGGGTCTGCCCATCCTGTTTGCCGGTCTTGGCGAAAAGCCCGAAGATTTGACCCCCTTCGACCCCGATGCCTTCGTTCAAGGAGTTTTAGGAAAATAACGCGGCGCAAGGTGACTTGCGCCACAAAGGAGAAACCAATGCAAGACCTCGTCAACCGTTTGAAGTCCGCGCAGGACATAACCCGTCAATTATTGGTGCGTCTTTGACTTCGCCGGTAAAGAAGCCCAACTCTCGCAATTCGAAAAAGAAATCGAAGCGCCGGGCTTCTGGGGCAATCCGACCGAAGCCCAAAAGGTCATGAAGCAATACAACAACGTCAGGAGCGAAGTCGAGTCATGGCGCGGTTTCTCGCGCCGGCTGCAAGACACCCTCGAACTTGCCCAATTGGATGACGAGAGCCTGCGTTCTGAACTGGAGGCGGAGATTACGTCCATCGAAGAGGAACTCGAAAAACGTTCCTTCACCGCGATGCTTTCCGGCAAATACGACCACGACTCCGCCATCCTTGCCATCCACGCCGGCGCGGGCGGCACCGACTCACAGGATTGGGCGGCGATGCTCGAACGTATGTACCTGCGCTGGGCGGAGGGGCGCGGCTATGAAACCGAGATCTTCGATTACACCGAAGGCGAAGAGGCGGGCATCAAGAGCGTGACCATCGCGGTCAACGGCGAATACGCCTACGGTTACCTGCGCTCGGAAAAAGGTGTACACCGCCTGGTGCGGCTCTCGCCCTTCGACGCCGCGCATCGCCGGCACACGTCCTTTGCGCTGGTCGAGGTCCTGCCGCAGGTGGCGATGGACGAAGCAGAGATCGAAATTGATCCGAGCGAGATCAAGATGGACGTCTATCGTTCATCCGGCGCGGGCGGGCAGAACGTCCAAAAGAACGCGACCGCCGTTCGCCTCACGCACATCCCGACGGGCATCGTGGTCACGTGCCAGAACGAACGCTCGCAAACGCAAAACCGGGAATTCGCCGTGAAAATTTTGCGGGCGCGCCTGCTCCAACTCAAACAGGCGGAAAAAGAGGAGGAGCGCGCCATCCTGCGCGGCGAATACACAAAAGCCGAATGGGGAAGCCAGATCCGCTCGTACGTTTTGCACCCCTATCAAATGGTCAAGGATCACCGCACCGATCACGAGACCGGCAACGCGCAGGCTGTGCTGGACGGCGACCTCGACGAATTCATGGAGGCATACCTGCGCTCGAAAAATTAAGGAGGCGTCATGTCCGATCTTGCTGCAAAACTTTCCGCTTTTCTCGCAAACGATATCCTGAAACAGCCGGGGCGCGTGATCTCCCCCGAGGAACCCCTCATCTCCAGCGGCTTGATCGATTCGTTCAGCCTGATGGATGTCGCGTTGTTTGTCGAAGATAACTTCGGAGTCCGCATCGAAGACACCGAACTCAATGCGGATACCTTCGATAATTTGACCCAACTCGCCTCATTGATCGAATCCCGCCAACCATGATTTTTCCTGGACGATTAAAAACGCTTCATGCGCGGACGCCGGAGCGGGTCGCTGTCACCCTGCAATTTCCCCACGCCGACGATTTGTCCGTCACGCTCGATCAACTGTTACGCGGCTCCCAATCCTTCGCGCAAACCTACGCCCGGGAAGGGATTCAACCCGGCGAGGTCATTGTGTTGATCCTGCAACACGGCGAGGATCTGCTCTACGCATTTTGGGGCGCGATCCTGCACGGGGCGATTCCCGCCATCATGCCGTTCCTCACCGAGAAACTTTCCCCCGAACGGTACCGCGCGGATCTGGCGTCTTTGATGTCTGTAACGAATCCATCCGCCATCGTGACGTACCCTGAATTCGAGGATGAAGTCCGCTCGGCGATACGGGAGGGGGACTCGGTCTGTTCGGTGATCGTCACCAACCGGATCGAACCGCAAAAGGAATTGAATTTCGATTCGCTGGCCGGGTTTGGGAGAAAACCCGAAGATATCGTACTCTTGCAACATTCGTCTGGAACAACCGGTTTGCAAAAAGGCGTCGCGCTTTCGCATCGTTCCGTTTTCAATCAATTGAACGCGTACAGCCGCGCCCTTTCGCTCAGCGATGAAGATGCGGTCGTCTCCTGGCTCCCGCTGTATCACGACATGGGGTTGATCGCCGGGTTCATCATGCCCATCCTTTCCGGGATTCCCCTGGTGTTAATGTCGCCTTTCGATTGGGTGCGCGCGCCGTACAAGTTGATGCAATCTGTGACGAAATATCGCGGCACGCTGACGTGGCTGCCGAACTTTGCCTTCAATTTCTGCGCGCAGAAGATCCGCGATCGTCACCTCGAGGGCGTGGATCTGTCGTCGCTGCGGGCGATCATCAATTGTTCCGAGCCTGTTCGTTTCGAGAGTCACCAGGCTTTTTATGAACGGTTCAAACCTTACGGGCTGAAATGGGAGGCGCTGCAAACGTCGTATGCGATGGCGGAAAACGTTTTCGGCGTGACCCAAAGCCGATTGGGGACCGCGCCGGTTGTGGATGAGATTGACCGTGAGGCTTTCATGGTTCGGCGCGTGGCGACGAGTCCGCTCGATGGGCGTCCGGCGATGAGGATGATGTCGTCCGGGCGACCGCTCGAAAACGTCGCAATCCGCATCCTCGACGAAAAAGGCAGGGAGGCTCCCGAGCGCGTCGTCGGTGAGATCGCCCTGAAAAGCGATTGCATGTTGACCGGCTATTACAATCGAGAAGATATTACAAAGAAGGCATTTATGGACGGCTGGTATTTGACGGGCGATTATGGGTACATGGCGGGCGGCGAGATTTTTGTTTCGGGCAGAAAAAAGGACATGATCATCGTGGGCGGCAGGAATGTGTATCCGCAGGATTTGGAGGCGCTGGCGTGCGAAGTGCCGGGCGTTCACGCGGGACGGGCGGTCGCCTTTGGAATGTTCGACGAGGCGCAGGGAACGGAGGAGGTTGTCATCATCGTGGAAGTGGATGCGGAGGATCCGGCAGAGCAGGGGAAAATTGCCGACGCGATCCGCCTGCACGTGACGAAGAATTCCGCCATCGCCCTGCGCCATGTCAGGGTGGTCGGTCCGCAGTGGATCATCAAGACATCGAGCGGCAAGACATCGCGGGTGGCTAACAAGGAAAAATTCATCCGGGAATTGCAGTCGTCGCAGGAGGCGGGATAAACATGGGGTGACCTCATCCGATCAACTTCGTTACGCGATCGGGTTGGCGCGCGCCGGGAAACGGGAGGAGGCGCGCGATATCCTTTTACGCGTCGTGGACGAAGACCCTCGCAACGAACTTGCCTGGATGTGGCTGGCGGGACTTGTGGATTCGCTCGAGGACAAGATCATCGCCTGTGAGAACGCGCTGACGATCAACCCGTCCAATGAAAAGGCGCGCAGTTATTTGGAAAGGCTCAGGCAAAGAAGCCTTCCGACCGGCGCCAATGGAGAGATGGAAAAAGCCGTTCAGGTTCAAAGCCCTCGAAACGACCCGCTGGAACAAGCCAGATTTCTGGAGCAGGACGGAAACCT
Source organism: Anaerolineales bacterium (assembly GCA_013360875.1). Classification (GTDB taxonomy): domain Bacteria; phylum Chloroflexota; class Anaerolineae; order Anaerolineales; family Villigracilaceae; genus Defluviilinea. The sequence continues at coordinate 6,510 of JABWAU010000021.1, forward strand.
CGACGAAGCCTTGATGATCTACAAAGTGGAGGCGGCAAAGGCAAAGGACGCCCGGACCTTCAACGAGATATTCAGGCAGATCGTACGCATCGAACAGATTCAAGCGGATGGGATCCGTTACATATCGCCGCGCGCTTCCATCCTCCGCCTGACGTTCCCGTGGCCACTCCTCTACCTGAGCCTCGCGTTGATCCAGGTGGGATTGGATCCGCTGGGGCATCTGACGAGTTATTTGTGGTTCGCGTTTCCGTGGGTGGTGTTGGGCGGTTATCTGGTCGCGGTGGCGGAGGTGCGTTCGCGCCACACAATCTGGAAGTATTTATTCAGGGAGAGCGGCGATGGGACGCTCTCTGCCCGCTTTATGGTTGGGCTGGCCGGCTGGTTGATGATCCTGATCCCGATCCTCATGTTGTTGATCGATTCGTTCAGGCGGTTGTCCGATTTTCAAATCCCACCCCGATTGTTTTGACGCGACGCCATGCTCCCTCTAAACGACACGGAAAAGAACCGGTATTCCTTCTTCCCGATCGTCACCGTGTTGTTGATCGTGACGAACTGCTTTATCTATTACATCGAGCCTTACATCGTTGACAGTTACTGGGGTTACTACATGAAATTCGGCGCGACTCCCATCTTGATCAGGGAAACGGTGGGAGGCGGGGTAATCTCGAACGTCACCGCAATGTTCCTTCACGGCGGCCTGTTTCATTTGATCGGGAACATGCTGCCGTTATGGGTCTTTGGCAGGCGGGTGGAGGATGCGTGCGGTCCCCTGCGTTATCTCGCCTTTTACCTATTTGCCGGGACATGGGCAAACATTCTGTTTGTCGTTGTTCTGTCCGATTCGCCGATACCAGGCATCGGGGCGAGCGGCGCGATCTTCGGCTTGATGGGCGCGTACCTGTTGTTGTATCCGGGCGGCAGGATTCGGACGTTGGTCTTCGTGAACATTCTTCCGATCTGGCCCCGCATCCGCGCCATATGGGTCGTGCTTTACTTTTTCGGCATTCAAATCATCCCCGCCGTTGAGGTCCTGTTGGGGTACGCGGATTACAGGATCAACTATTGGGCGCACCTGGGCGGATTCTTTTCGGCGGTGTTCGTCCTCCTCTTCCTGAGACCCGAGGCGTACGCGAGATATTTGAGCGAGGTCCCCGTATGAATCAAAAAGAGCGGATTTACGTCCGCTCTTTTATTCGTTTGGGATATTTATCCGCCTGTGGGGAGGCGTTTTTCCAGCGTGCGGTTCAACAGGTCTTCCTGTTCCTGTGAAACCGCGGTCTTGGTCTTTCTGATCTTGAAATCCTTGTTGTCGCCGGAGCGGTTCAATGCCTCCTGCCAGGCGATTTGCATGGCGGTCAATTCTGGTTCCTTGTGTTCTTCCTGCTCGACGGCTTCAGCCGCTTCCTTCTTCGATCCTGACCTGCCTCCCTTTTTATGTTCCTTTTTCGCCGGTTTGAATTCCGCGACCTCCGGTTCCAAAGCCTTGACGCTTAACTTGATCTGCTTCTTCTTGCGGTTGACGTCCAGCACCTTGGCTTCGATCTCGTCGCCCTCCTTCACGACCTCGCCGGGGGTCTTGACGAATCCATGGGTAAGCTCGCTGACGTGGATCATGCCGGGACGTTCCGCGCCGATCTCCACGAATGCTCCATATGGTTCGAGACGAACGACCTTTCCCTTTACGACCATGTCCGGCTCGATCTCCTTCCATTCGAGGGCAAGGGGTTCGATCATGGTCAGTTCGATGCGATCCTTTCTTACGCGTCGCACCCAAACGTCCACGGTCTGACCTTCTTTCACAACGTCCTCGACCTTGTTCACGGGGTTCTTGCTGAGTTGCGAAATGTGAATCACGCCGGGCAACGGTTGACCCACGTCCACGATCGCCCCGGCAAGAGTGGTCTTGATGATCCTGCCGCTCAATTTCGTTTTTGGTTCCAGCGCCGCTTCCGGCGCGGTGTTGACTTTTTCCATAATTAACTCCTGCGTTTGAGATAATGCCGAATGGCGATTATACATGTTAGGCAAACATAAGTCAATGTGAAATCCATTTCGTTCCTTCATTAAACGCGATTTGCAAACTGAATGAAAACCGCGAATGATTTGCTGGAACGGGCGGGCGAATCCATTGGCAAAATCTCGATATTCCGAAGAGGTTTCCTGCGGGCGCCGCGATCCTGCGAAATAAAAGCGCTGGCGAGACCTTTGCGTCCTTCGTGAAAAGAAAAGGTTCTTTCAGTGCGGTCATGGTATCGCATCGAAGAGCATTTATAAGATCCGGGTTGAACCGTGTTTGTCCGCGTACTCCGTGTCGAAAAGATCCGAATCCCTTGACGCAATGCGGGAAACAGCGTACTATTGGTGGGCGTTGTTCCTTTCGGAAACAAATAGGCAGTTAATATGTCTAATTTTGACAAAACCGACATCAAAATTGTCAATATCCTTCTCGAAGATGGGCGTATGCCCGCGTCGGAGATCGCGCGTCGCATTGGGAATATATCCGAGCGCGCGGTTCGTTACCGCATCGAGCGCATGGTGGATGCGGGAATCATCCAGATCAGCGCGGTAGCCAAACCACAGGCGTTCGGGCTGACTACGATCGCGGATGTCTGGATGGAGGTCGAATCGGATCGCATCCTTGAGGTTGCGAAGAAGATGGCGAACTTCGACAACGTAAGTTACGTGGCATGCGGGATCGGGGAATCTGACGTAAGCATTCAGATCGTGGCGAAGGATACGGCGGAGATCTATCAATTCATCACGGAGGTTGTCCGCAAGGTCCCGGGCGTTCGCAAGACCACCACGTCCATTGTGCCGTTGATCGTCAAGGACGTGTATCAATGGCGCGTCCCGGAGAGGATCGCGCAGGAACTGCCGGAGAAGAAGGGAACGACGGAAACCGAATAATCCTTTTTGAGGTGAAACCATGTTTGGTTCGAAAACGCGCGCATTGCAAAAACGGGCTCAAGAAACGATCCCGCTGGGGGTGAATTCCAATTTCCGTTATTGGGGCGAGGGCATCACTCCGTATGTCGAAAAGGCTAAAGGCTCCCATTTGTGGGATGTGGACGGAAAGGAATATATTGACTACCGCATGGCATTCGGTCCCATTATTTTGGGACACGCCTACGACGAGGTGGATCAAAAGGTCGTCGAGGAAATTCAAAAGGGAATTCTCTTTGCCATGACGGGAGAACTCGAAATTGAAGTCGTCGAAATGATCGTCGAAATGTCGCCTGCAGTGGACATGGTGCGCCTCGCCTGCTCCGGTACCGAGGCGACGATGCACGCCATCCGCGTGGCGCGCGCATTCACGGGGCGCGACATCATTCTCAAGTTCGAGGGCAATTATCACGGTTTCCACGATCACACTTTGTGGTCAACCTATTCGCCGCCGGAAGCGTACGGCAATCCCCGCAGCCCCATTCCCGTTCCCTCTTCGTCGGGCATCCCCAAAACAATGCGCGAATTTATCATTACCCTTCCGTTCAACGACATGGAAGGCTTCGAGCGAGCGATGCGCTCTTACGGCGAACAGATCGCGGCGGTCATCACCGAGCCGTGCCAGGGGAATTGCGCGGCGATCAACCCGCAGGATGGATTTCTCGAATTGATCCGCAAAAAGACCGAAGAATACGGCTGTGTCTTCATTCTGGATGAAGTGAAGACGGGCTTCCGTATTGCGAACGGCGGCGCGCAGGAATACTACCGCCTCAAACCGGACCTGGTCACGTATGCCAAAGCCCTGGGCAACGGCTACCCGATTGCAGCATTCGGCGGGAGGCGCGAGATCATGTCCATCGTCGGGCACGGCGTGGCGCAGGGCGGAACGTATACCAATAACAAACCCGGCGTGGCGGGCGCGTACGCCACGTTGAGCCTGCTCAAATCCCAGCCGATCCTCAAGACCATCGAGAAACGCGGCAAGCGCCTGATGGACGGCTTGAAGGAAATCTTCGAAGAGAACGATATTCCCGTCGTGATGACCGGCTACCCCGCCATGTTCTCTTTTGCGCTCGGTGTCGAATCCGTGACCAATCAGCGCGAGTGGGTGAAGAGCGATCACAACCTGTATCTCCGTATTGCGGATAAAGCCATCGAGCGCGGAGTCATGCCCGACCACGATGCCCGCGAACCCTGGTTCCTCTGTTATTCGCACAGCGACGCGGATATTGACGAGACGCTGAATGTGTATGCGGAGGTTGTGAAGGAAGTGAAGAAGTAGTCGAAGGTCGAAAGTCCAAGGTCGCGCGACTTTTGACCTTCGACTTTCGACTCGGATAGGACGCCATCATGTCAAACAACCTAACCGCCCAACAAATCATTGACCTCAACAAAGAATATACCTTCTTCTCCTGGTCCAATCAGGGACAGGTGAATCCCATTCCAGTTGACAGGGCGGAGGGCGTGTACTTCTGGGATGCGGACGGCAAGCGCTATCTCGATTTTGCTTCGCAACTCGTGAACCAGAACGCTGGACACCAACATCCGAAGATCGTGAAGGCGATTCAGGAGCAAGCCGCCAAATTGACCTTTGTCAGCCCAAGCGCCGCCACCGAACCGCGCGGGCTGCTCGGCAAGAAACTGGCGGAGATTACCCCCGGCGATTTGAAGAAGACCTTCTTCGCCCTCGGCGGCGCAGAAGCCAACGAGAACGCCATCAAGATTGCGCGTTTCTACACGGGGCGTCACAAAATTCTGGCGCGCTACCGTTCCTATCACGGCGCGACGCATGGAGCGATTGCCCTGACAGGCGATTACCGCCGCCTGCCCGCTGAGCCTGCCATTTCGGGCGTCGTCCATTTCCTCGACCCGTATTGCTACCGCTGTCCCTTCGGCTGGACGCGCGAGACCTGTCATCGGGAGTGTATCAGCCACGTCGAAGAGGTGATCCAGCACGAAGGTCCCGACCAGATCGCGGCTATCATCCTCGAAGGCGTGACAGGCACCAACGGACTTATCATCCCGCCCGACGACTACTGGCCCCGCATGAGGGAGATTTGCGATAAGTACGGCATCTTGCTCATCTCGGACGAAGTGATGAGCGGCTGGGGTCGCACGGGCGAGTGGTTCGCTGTGGATAACTGGGGCGTCGTTCCCGACATTATCACCACGGCGAAAGGAATCACCTCGGGTTATGTGCCGCTTGGTGCGGTGATTGTGCGCGAGAAGATCGCAAAGTTTTTCGACGACAAAGTGTTGTATGCGGGGTTGACCTATAACGGTCACGCGCTTGCCTGCGCCGCCGCGCTTGCTACTATCGAAGTCTATGAAGAGGAGAAAATTTTCGAGAACGCGAAGAAGGTGGGGAAACATCTCGGCAGGCGGCTTGAAGAACTGAAAGCCAAACATCCCTCGGTGGGCGATGTGCGTTATATCGGTTTGTTCTCCGCGCTGGAACTGGTGAAGAACCGTCAGACCAAAGAGCCAATGGATATTACTCCCCTCAAAAACTTCCTCATTGCCAACGGCGTGTATGTGTTCAACTTCAAGAACATCCTGTTCGTCGTTCCGCCGCTGGTGATTACGGAGGAGCAGTTGGACGATGGGTTGAATCTGATTGGCGAAGGGCTGGCTGAGTTGATGGATAAGTTGACGGTCTAAAGTTGAAGGTCGAAAGTCGTCGGTTAAAATCCATTTATGGAATCTCAAACAAAAATCACGGCTCCCGCAATCATTCATAAACTGGTCGAAACCTTCGAGCAGAATTTGGATTCGTACCGTTCGAGCAAGAACGAGACGGAACTGCGCCGCGAATTTTTGGATAAGTTCTTTGCGGCGCTGGGCTGGGATGTTGCCAATGAAAAAGGCTACGACGAGGCTCACAAGGAGGTCGTCCACGAGTTTTCGGTGGAGGTTTCGGGACAGCAGAAGAAGGCTGATTATGCCTTTCGGACAGGGGGCGGGTTCGATTTTTTGGTCGAGGCGAAGAAGCCGTCGGTCCGCATTGAAGCGAGCCAGGATGCGGCGTTTCAAATCCGTAGGTATGGCTGGAGCGCGAAACTTCCCGTCAATATCCTGACCGATTTCGAGCATTTTGCCGTCTATGATTGCCACACCAAGCCGAAGTACGAAGATAAGGCTTCGGTCGGGCGCATCATGCTGATCCACTATAAGGAATATGTCGAGCGGTGGGATGAGATCGCCTCCCTCTTTTCGCCCGAAGCGGTGCGGAGGGGTTCGCTTGCGAAATATGCCGAAGGCGTGAAAAGGAAGAGAGGCACTGCCGACGTTGACGACGCCTTTTTGCATGAGATCGAACGCTGGCGGGAACTGCTCGCTAAGAACATCGCCCTGCGAAATCCAGAGATTGATATTGCAGGTTTGAATTATTCGGTGCAAATGACGATTGACCGCATCGTCTTTTTGCGGATTTGCGAAGAACGCGGCATCGAGCCTGAGAATCAATTGCTTGACATCACGACCCACCCCCACCGTCCTTCGGACACCTCCCCCAAATTCGACAAGAAAAACTCGAATGCGGATTCAAAGGCTGGTGTCGAATTTGGGGGAGGAGGGGAGGGGGTTGTGTATGCGGAATTATGCGAGTTATTCAAACGCGCGGATACAAAATACAACTCTGGCTTGTTCCATTTCAAGAAAGAGAAGGGAATGGTCAGCCGCCCCGATGATTTGACGCTGACGCTGACGATTGACGACAGGGTTCTGAAGGACATCATCTCGAATTTGTATTATCCGAAGAGCCCGTATGCCTTTTTGTACATTCCCGCTGATATTTTGGGGCAGGTATATGAACGCTTTTTGGGCAAGGTGATTCGCCTCACGGCGGGACATCAAGCCAAAGTGGAGGAGAAACCCGAAGTCCGCAAGGCGGGCGGGGTGTATTACACGCCGACGTACATTGTGGATTACATCGTGAAGAACACGGTGGGGAAACTGGTTGAAGGCAAAACGCCGAAAGAGGTTGCTTCCCTCAAGATCGTTGACCCCGCCTGCGGTTCGGGGACGTTCCTGCTCGGCGCATATCAATTCCTGTTGGATTGGCACTTGAATTGGTATTCGAATGATGACGTGGAGAAATGGGTGAAGGCGAAAGCAATCACCCCCACCGTCCTTCGGACACCTCCCCCAAATTCGCAGAATTTGGGGGAGGCTGGGAGGGGGTCTTACCGCCTCACCACATCGAAGAAAAAGGAAATTCTGCTCAACCACATTTACGGTGTGGACATTGACGCGCAAGCCGTGGAAGTGACCAAACTCTCGCTGCTGCTCAAGGTGCTGGAAAACGCCAGCGGACAGTTGGACCTTGGCATGGAGCGCGTCCTGCCCGATTTGGGGAACAACATCAAATGCGGCAATTCGCTGATTGGCTGGGATTATTTCGAAGGGCAGATGTTCCCCGATGCAGAGGAACTGGCGCGGGTGAATCCGTTTGATTGGAAACGCGAGTTTCCCGATGTGTTTGCAAAGGGCGGGTTTGATGCCGTGATCGGGAATCCGCCGTATATTGATTCTGAGTGGCTCACGAAAACGAACCCGAAGTTGAGAGATTATTGCGTCACTCACTACAACAGCGCAAAAGGTAATTGGGATATCTTCTGTATTTTTGTAGAAAAAGCACTTGAAATAGCGCGGCAATATTCAAGCATGATTATTCCGAATAAGTTGCTTTCAGCCGACTATGCGCGTGCAACGCGCAATTACATTACGTCGAAACACTCACTTGTAACAATTCGCGATTTTTCTTCTGTGTCAGTTTTCCCGGTCGCAGTTTATCCAATCGTTTATGTTGCGAAAGCAAAAAACGCTAATTTTGGTAAATCAATATCTTTTGAAGTGATGGTAGAAAAAGATAATGGCGAAGTCGTTGTTGACAAAGAATTCACTGTGAGTCGTGAGCAGCTAAACCAACTTGAAGGTAGAAGTTGGTCTGTAATTCTTGGAGGCGAGAAGGGAAATCTTGTTCAGAAAATCCAAAAGAGTGCGATAAGACTTGATGAAATTGCAACTGTGAACGGAGCCGCAACGGTATCTGAAGCATACGAATACAAAGCATATCTTGTAGACGAACCGACCAAAGAAGAATTCTTTATCTTTGTAAATACGGGCACAATCGACCGTTATAGTATTTTGTGGGGTATACAGCCAACCACTTATATAAAAGCCAAATACGAAAAGCCTGTTATCCCGAAAAGGAATTGGGGAAAGATGTCGGAAAATCGCTTATTGCAAGCAAGAATGAAAAAAATTATTGTTGGCGGAATGAACAAACGCCTCGAGTGTGTTTTTGACGATGGGAAAGTTGTTGCGGGCAAGTCAACTTCGATAATCTACTCTGATGCAATTAACATGTTGTATCTGCTCGGTTTGCTCAATAGTAAATTGATGACATATTATTATCGAACCACTTTTTCAGGCTTGTCCTTACAAGGCGGGTTCTTGCGAATTGGACCACCACAATTGAAAGAACTGCCAGTAAAGGTTTTGAGAGAAAATAATACGCAGCACGACAAAATGGTCTCACTCGTGGAGCAGATGCTGGCGCTGCACAAGTCGCTGGCGGCGGCGAAGAGTCCCGCCGAGAAGGAACGGCTGGAACGGCAGATCGAGGTCACGGATAAGGCGATTGATGCGCTGGTCTATGAGTTGTATGGGCTCACAGAAGATGAAATTAAGATTGTGGAGGGAAAATGACTCTCCCCGATTGGAAAGCTGAAGATTACTTCGTTGACTTTGACAATATCTACTTCTCGGGACCGATTGTAAATGCCCCGTTAGAAATGAAAACGGGCTGGATAATGAGATATTTGCACGAAGTTATCTTTCCTGATGCTATAAAAGCAGTAGTAAGCGGTGGAGAGTTGTCGGGTTTACTGCTTGGCTTTTCAATTGTAGATTACCTGGCTGGTTATTTTGCGGGAAAAAGTTCGCAGGCAAAAGACTTCATGGCGTTCCTGAATAGATATTTTCCCGACCAATACAAACCCTATGCAAAAGAGATTTATCATCATCTCAGGTCTGGTTTGATTCACAATTTAACTTTGCAGAATCCTTGGATTCAATCAAATACACCTTTTACCATTGAAAGGCAATCCAACAATCATCTGCTAACCATAAACGGCAAAGTTGTTTTTTCCATATATCATTTTATTGAAGATACAAGACGCGCCGAAATCATGTACCTCTACGATTTGATAATGAAGTCAAATGAAAATAAGGATTTGGTCAAGAATTTCCACAGACGATTTAACAAGCAAGATGGCGCGACTTCTATGATGGCGAAAACCGATTGACCATGAGCATCACGAAAAGGTACATCTCAAATGGCGCAATTAATACTTACTACTTACCAATTACCAATCTCTAATCTCCAATCTCTCTTTCGGAGTAACCATAGAAATCCTCAACTACATCAACGGCGAATGGACAAAGTATTCTTGACCCCCATCCCGTCCTTCCCCCATCCGAACTGCACGGATGGGGGAAGGAGAATGAGAATTTTGAATGAATACATTACGAACTGCCCAACTTGAGATTTCCCCTCCCCCATTTGCGATCTTCAAATGGGGGAGGCCGGGAGGGGGTCGCACTGCTCTGAATGTGGAGAATGAACTGATTGCAAAGCCTTGACCCCCATCCCGTCCTTCCCCCATCCGAACTGCACGGATGGGGGAAGGGGAATGAGAATTTTGAATGAATACTTTACGAACCGCCCAACTTGAGATTTCCCCTCCCCCATTTGTGGTCTTCAAATGGGGGAGGCCGGGAGGGGGTCAAAGTGCATAAACGCACCAGTCCCAAAATCTTCAAGCGCGCCAAAGAGTTGCGCCGTGAAATGACGCCCCAAGAACGCAAACTCCATGCTCATTTACGCGCGCACCGCATGGGCGATGTCCATTTTCGCCCGCAACATGCCATCGGCAATTACATCGCTGATTTTTGTGCGCCGCGTCGAAAACTCATCATCGAATTGGATGGAAGTCAACATTTGGAGCAGGATGAGTACGATGCAGAGCGCACTGCCTTCTTTGAATCGAAAGGCTATCGAGTACTCCGCTTTTGGAATAACGACGTGACAAACAATCTCGAATCTGTTTTGACAGTGATTTGGGATGCTTTGCAGGAACAGGAAGCCAAAAGACCAGGAAGCGCTCGAAAACCGAAAGGCAAGGAATAATCACAAATTACGACCACCTTCCGAGCCTTCCCCCAAATCAAAGTGCGGATTTGGGGGAAGGGGAATGAAAATTATTTATGCGTACAGTAGTCGCCTCCCAAATCGTGTTGAACCCTCCCCAAAAATCGGCGTTTGATTTTGGGGGAGGGCAGGGTGGGGGTCGAACGCAACACGCAATACGAAACAACTTGGAGAACTAATGGAAATCCTCAACTACATCAACGGCGAATGGTGAATTACTGTCCCGCTTGCAAACGCTCCGCCAGCCACATCTTGATAATGGACTGGCGCGAGACGCCGAGCCGCTTCGCCTCGCGGTCGAGCGCCGCCAGCATCCAGACAGGCACATCCATGTTGATGCGCTTTTGCTCCTCTAGAGGGCGGCGGGCTTTGGAAAGGTCAAGGTCTGCAACGACGCTTTCGCCATCGTCGAATTGTTTATCGAAATCAGATGCTTTGGTCTTCATTGCGAGGCATTATACCAATTCTCCAATCCGCTAATTCTCTTTTCAGGTGAACACATGGAAATTCTCAACTACATCAACGGCGAATGGGTCAAGCCCAACGCTGCCGAATACCTCGATGTCATCAACCCCGCCACTGGCGAGGTGATTGCCAAAACGCCCCTCAGCCCCAAAGTGGAAGTGGACGCGGCGGCGCGTGCGGCAAGCGCAGCCTTCCCTGGCTGGCGGCGCGTCCCCGTCAACGACCGCGTGCAGTACCTCTTCAAACTCCGCAACCTTCTGCGCGAACACATGGACGAGATTGCCCGCCTCATCACTGATGAGTGCGGCAAGACCTTCGAAGAATCCAAAGCCGAGATGGTGCGCGCCGTGGAAAATGTGGAAGTTGCCTGCGGAATGCCACACCTCGGCAAGGGCGAGTTCGTGGAAGACATCGCCTCGGGCATTGACGAGACGATGATCCGCCAGCCTGTGGGCGTGTGCGCCACGATTGCGCCGTTCAACTTCCCCGGCATGATTCCCTTCTGGTATCTGCCCTATGCGCTGGCGGCGGGAAACACGTACATCGTCAAACCGTCCGAAAAAGTGCCGATGACGATGCAGTTCATTTTCAAACTCATCGAGCAGGCGGGGTTCCCCAAGGGCGTGGTCCACCTCGTCAACGGCGCCAAGGAGGCGGTGGACGGCATCCTCGAGCATCCCGTCATTCGAGCGGTTACCTTCGTCGGTTCGACGGCGGTCGCCAAATACATCTACGCCACCGCTGCCGCGCACGGCAAGCGCGTGCAAGCGCAGGGCGGAGCGAAGAATCCTGTCATCGTTTTGCCGGATGCGGATATGGACATGGCGACGAAAATCATTGCGGACTCTGCCTTCGGATGCGCGGGACAACGCTGTCTCGCCGTCTCTTTCGCAGTGACGGTTGGTACTGCCCGAAATGCCTTTACCGAATCGATATGCGACGCCGCCTCATCCCGCGTCGTCGGCTACGGCATGGACGCGGGCGTGCAAATGGGACCCGTCATCAACGCCGCGTCGAAGAGCAGGATCGAGTCGTTGATTGGACTCGGCGTCCAGGAAGGAGCAGGTGTCCCCGTGGATGGACGCGGGGCGGTCATCAAAGGATATGAGCGCGGCTCGTTCGTGCGTCCCACCATTTTGGCGGACGTCCCGCGCGGGAGCGAAATCGCAAAGACGGAAATATTCGGACCCGTGCTGAGTCTCATGCACGTCGAAACGGTTGATGAAGCCATCGAGTTGGTCAACAGCGGACAGTATGGCAATCAGGCGAGTCTGTTTACGTCAAGCGGGGCGGCGGCGCGCAAGTTCAAGTATGAAGCGGAGGCGGGCAACATCGGAATCAACATCGGCGTCGCCGCGCCGATGGCGTTCTTCCCGTTCAGCGGCTGGAAGGAGAGTTTCTTCGGCGACATGCACGGGCAAGGCATGGATGCAGTGGAATTCTTCACGCAGAAAAAAGTTGTGGTGGAGAGGTGGCCCAAGGAGTGGACGAGGAAGTTTTAATTTCAAAATTTCCTCGGTGGTCGAGTAGTCCCGCGTGCTTGTGGCGGGACGTATCGAGACCACCACGCCGTAAGGCAATTCTTGTTACAAAAATACTTTTGATAACCTGTGGTCTCGATACGGCGGACGAGCGCCGCCTACTCGACCACCGGAATATAAATAAATAGGAATTATATGAACTACGACAACGCATTATCTTACTCATCGCAATGGCTTGAGGTCATCCGTCAGGAAAATTTTCCCGACGAGACTCAGGCAAAATGGATCATCGAGGAATCCAAAAACAACTTCGCCGAGCATTTCAATCGCGGTTGGCTGGAGTATCGCAAGTCCGTGACCGAGGCGGGCGATTGGGCATCGGTCGAATGGTCGGGCAAAGGCTCCACATTCACCGACGTGATGGGACGCAAATACATTGATTGGCTCGGCGGCTTCGGCATGATGGATTTGGGCTGGTGCCATCCCGAAGTCGTTGATGCGGTCATTGCGCAGGTCAAGCGCAGCCCCATGCCCTCGCAGGAATTAATTGACCCTCTGCGCGGCGTACTGGCGAAATTGATGGCTGAGATCACGCCGGGCGATCTGAAATACTCGTGGTTCGCGGCAAGCGGCACGGAGGCGATTGAAGCCTCGATAAAAATCGCGAAACTCTACACCGGCAAGTCCGCCTTCATCGTCGCGCTCAAGGGCTTTCACGGCAAGACAATGGGTTCGCTCTCGATGATGGGCAAGGCGGATTATCGTCAGCCGCTGGGCACGTTATATGGCGGGCAGGTCTATCACATCCCATTCGGAGACGCGGACGCGCTCGAACAGCAACTCGAGATTTGCGATAGGGTCGGCATTGGAGTCGCGGGCGTGTTGTTCGAGCCGATCCAGGGCGAGGCGGGCGCGATCGTCCCGCCGGATGACTTCTGGTCCCGCGCCCGCGCCGCAACGAAGAAGTATGGCGTTCTTCTCATTGCGGATGAAGTGCAAACGGGCATGGGGCGCACAGGAAAACTGTGGGGCGTGGATCATTGGGATGTCGCGCCAGACGTCATCGCAACCGCCAAATCCCTCGGCGGAGGCGTGATGCCGGTCTCTGCTGTGACGACGACCGAGGAAATCTTCAAGCCCATGATGTACCCGAATCCGTTCATGCACACGACGACGACCGGCGGAGGCGCGTTAGCCTGCGCCGCGGCGATCGCCTCCATCAACGTCACGCTTCGGGACCGACTTTGGGAAGGCGCGGCGACGAAGGGCAATTACCTCATCGAGAAAGTGCGCGAACTTGCCGAGGAGTTCCCGCGGTTGTACGACAAAGTGACCGGCAAAGGTTTGCTGATCGGTCAGCATTTCCGCACGTCCGAACTTGGCTATAAAGTCGCCGCGGAGTTGTTCAAACGCGGCGTGCTTGTTTCGGGAACGCTGACCAGTGCGCAGACCATCCGCATCGAGCCGCCGTTGATCATCGAACAGGAAGAAATTGACGAAGGCTTGAACCGCTTGCGCGACGCGGTTGGAGTTGTGGCGAAGACAGTGTAATGCGGAATTTATTTCGCCCGCGGCGCTGCGACATGAATGTCGCGTTACGGTCTGATAAAAAACCAGTAAAATAATGCTTATTTTGCTTCGAGGAGAAGAACAATGGCAAACGGCTTTGCTGTTGAAATGCAGGATGTCTTGAAACAATTTGTCACGCCGGAAGGAGGCATCCTCTCGGCTGTGAACCACGTGACCATGCAAATCAAGGACGGGGAATTCTTCTCCCTGCTGGGTCCCTCGGGATGCGGCAAGACGACCTCCCTGCGCATGATCGCCGGGTTCGAACTGCCGACGTCTGGAAGCATACTTATTCACGGCAAGGAAATGAGTCAGGTGCCGGCTCATTTGCGTCCCGTGAACACGGTGTTCCAGCAGTACGCCCTCTTCCCGCACATGACCGTGGAACAGAACATCGGTTTTGGGCTGGAGATGAAGGGCGTGCCGCGCGCCGAACGTTCGAAACGCGTATCGCAGGCGCTCGAAATGGTGCGCCTGCCCGGCATGGAGATGCGCCGCATCAAACAACTCTCCGGCGGACAACAGCAGCGCATCGCCCTTGCCCGGGCGCTGGTCAACAAACCTGAAGTTCTCCTCCTCGACGAACCGCTCGGCGCGTTGGATTTGAAACTCCGCAAGGAAATGCAACTGGAGTTGAAGACGCTCCAGCGCGAAGTGGGCATCACCTTCATCTACGTCACACACGACCAGGAGGAGGCGCTCACCATGTCCGACCGCATCGCGGTGATGAACAAGGGCGTGGCGCTCCAGATCGGGATGCCCGAGGAGATCTACGAACGCCCCGCGGATAAATTCGTCGCGGACTTCATCGGCGAGACGAACTTCCTCGACGGCGTCGTCCGGGGGCAGAACGGTTCGACGGTCGAAATCGAATTGACGGGAGTGGGAATGGTACGCGTGGAATCGAGTCGCAGGTTCACGAACGGGCAGCCGGTTTCAGTCGCGGTGCGACCCGAAAAACTCCGCTTGAATTCCGAGGTCAGGGAGGGGAATAATCTCAAGGGACGCGTCGAAGACGTCATCTACATCGGCACGGACACGCACTATGGCATCCGTTTTGCGGGCGGGCAGAAGGCGCGTGTGCGTGAGCAGAACGCCACACAGGCGCACAAAGAGATCGCAAAACCCGGCGAGGTGGTGACGGTCTCGTTCACCCGCACCTCGCCCCGCATCCTGACGGAGTAGAGGCGTCCCATGTTGAAATTCTTCCGGCAAAGCAAAGGATTGCAACTGTTCGGGTTGATCAGCCCCGGCGCGTTGTGGATCCTGTTCTTCTTCAACCTGCCGTTGCTGATCATGCTCTTCATCAGTTTCGTGGAACGCGGGCGCGCAGGCGGCATCAAGATCCCGCCTGTGTACACCCTCGACAATTACCGGCTGTTCTTCGACGCCTGCGTTTCCCAGTTCTCGGGACCGACGTGCAACCCGTTCCTCTATTTGGGAATTTTCGGCCACTCGGTGCGCATCGGTTTGATTGTCACCTTCTGGTGTCTCATTCTGGGGTACCCGTTGGCGTATTTCATGGCGAAGCAGAAACAGGTCTGGCGCGATGCGTTGATGGTGCTGGTCATGCTCCCGTTCTGGACGAACTTCCTCGTCCGCACGTATGCCTTGAAATCGGTCCTCGCGACCGAGGGACTGCTCAATACGTTCCTGATGAACTTGAACCTGATCAAGCAGCCGCTCGATCTTCTGTTCAATGAGTTTGCCGTCGTCGTGGGGTTGATCTATGGCTACCTTCCGTTCGCGGTGCTGCCGATGTACACCTCCATCGAAAAGTTCGATTCCACGCTGATGGAAGCCGCGGCGGATCTGGGCGCCTCGCCGCGTAAAGCCTTCCTGCGCGTGATGCTCCCGATGACGTTGCCCGGCGTGGTTGCCGCGCTTGTGCTGGTGTTCGTCCCGGTCGTCGGCGCATTCATCACACCCGACATCATGGGCGGCGGGAAGGTGGAAATGATCGGCACGCTGATCAACCGCCAGTTCGGCGTGGCGCGCAACTGGCCCTTCGGTTCGGCGATGTCGCTCATCCTCATGCTGCTGGTGTTGATCGGCGTCATCATTTACTTCCGCTCCAGCACCGAAGAGACGAGGAGGGGATTATGACCGCAAAGTTTCCCGCCTACCCGCGCCAGCAGGTTCGCCTGGCGACGCGGGTCGGCAACTGGATTTTGGGCGCGAATGCCGCCCTGGTCTTCGGTTTCCTCTACCTGCCGGTGTTGATCCTCATCGTCTTTTCGTTCAACGAGACGCGCTCCGTCGCCGTATTTTCGGGTTTTTCGACCGAATGGTACGTGAAACTATCGCACAACACCGAACTGCTCGAGGCGGCGAAGAACAGCCTGCTGGTCGGTTTTATCACCACCATCGCGGCGACCATCATCGGCACGTTGACCGCCCTGGCGATGGATCGTTACCGCTTCAAACTCCGCACGGCGTTCGACGCCAACCTTTACCTGCCCATCGTCATCCCTGAGATCGTCATGGGCATCTCCCTGTTGTTGTTCTTCAATCAGGCATTATTCCCGTTCTTGCAGAGCGCGTTCGGCATCAAAGCCTCGACCGGGCTGCATACCATCACCATCTCGCACATCGCCTTCGATATCCCGTTCGTGTACGTCATCGTGCGCGCCCGCCTGGCGGACTTCGACCGCACGCTCGAAGAAGCCGCCGCAGATCTCGGCGCGGACGAATGGCAAACCTTCAAGCGCGTCACCCTGCCCCTGCTCATGCCCGGCATCATCGGCGGCGCGTTGATGGCGTTCACATTGTCGCTCGACGATTACCTCATCACGGTCTTCACCAAGGGGGTGCAGGAACAGACCATGCCGCTGTACATCTACTCGCTCGTGCGCAAGGGCGTCACGCCGGAGATCAATGCGCTTTCATCGGTGTTGCTGGCTGGTTCGATAGGATTGGTCGGCTTGTCGCTCACCGCGCAAAGCGGCGGACCGGTGTACACGAGGGGCATGTCCTTTGGCGCGAGCGTGGGATTGGGCGTCTACGGCTTGCTCCACCTGCCCGCCTTGTTCGCGCCCGGCGCGTTCACAGTCGGCGGCGCGATCCTGCGGTTGATCCTCCTGTCCGCGTTCTATTTCGCCTGGGGCGCTTACAGGAACTTCCGCGAAGAACTCGCGGAAACCAATCGCTCCGGCAGGATGCTGGCATGGATCACGGTGGTGATTGCCGGTTTTGCGGCATATCTGTCCGCCTGGTTGTTATTATCGTAAATTGACGCAAAGGAGGTGATGCCCCCGGAGAAACTCATATCGTCTTCGACCGTGAAAACTTCCTGTCACGGTCTGTGGAACCAAAGAATAAAACAAGGAGAGAGATAATGAAGAAAAACCTGATGATTATGTTGTTGCTCATGGCGCTCCTGCTTGCAGCCTGCGCGCCCGCCGTGACCGAACCCGCCGCTCCTCCGTCCGGCGGCGAAGAACCGACCGCAGCCCCCTCGGGCGGCGAAGAACCGACCGCGGCTCCCTCGGGTGGCGAGGTGTCCGAGCGCTGCGGCGACAAATCCAAACTCGCCGAACGGATCTACCTCTACACCTGGGTCGAATACATTGACCCCGCCATCAAGGATCAGTTCAAGGAGGAATGTGGCGTCGAGGTCGTCGAAACCAACTTCGACTCGAACGAAACGCTTCTCGCCACGCTCCAGGCTGGCGGCGCCGACTACGACATCATCGTCCCCTCGGATTACATGGTGCAGATCATGATTGACGAAGGGATGTTAATGGAACTCGACTTCAACGTCATCCCCAACATCAAGAACATGGACGACCTGAACGTCAACCAGTACTTCGACCCTGAGCAGAAATACACCGTTCCGTGGTTCTGGGGCACCTCTGGTTTTGCCGTGGATACGAACGTGGTGACAGATTACACCGATTCGTGGAGCATGATGTTCGATCCCAATTCGCCTTACTGCGGCAAGATCAGCATGTTGGACGACCAGCGTGAAACCCTCGGCGCGGCGCTTATGTACCTGGGCTACTCCATCAATGATACCGACCCCGCCCACCTCGAGGAAGCCAAGAACCTGCTCATCGAACAATCCAAATGCGTCAAAGCGTACGACAGCCAGACCAACGACGATCTGATCATCTCCGGCGAAACCGTCCTGGCTCACATTTGGACGGGCGACGCCATCCTGGCTGGTCTGCCCGATTATGGCGGGCGCGAGGGCATCGTGTACGTGATCCCCGAGGAGGGCTGCACCATCTGGCAGGATAACATGGCAATCCCGGTCGGCGCGCCGAATCCCTACACCGCGATGGTCTTCATGAACTACACCCAGTTCCCCGAGATCGCCGCGCAGAACGCCGAGTTCGTCGGCTACGGTTCGCCGAACGCCGCGGCGAAGGAGTTCATTGACCCCGACATCCTGGCTGACGAAGGCATCTACCCGCCGCCCGAGGTGGAAGCCCGCCTGCAATGGATCGAAGACGTGGGCGACGCCCTCGAACTCTACGACCGCATCTGGACCGAATTCAAAGCCGCTGTTGGAAGTTAACAAAAAGAGAATCGGAGGGCTGGAGAATTCTCCACTCCTCCGATTCTCAGATCGCCCGCTTCATCCTCGACCGTTCTTCGGCTCACGCTCAGGATGAACCTGATCCTGTTTGTAACTGCTCAGGCAAGACCCTAAAGGTCTCCTTTGCAATCAAAAATGCGCTTCAAGCAGGATGTCTCTGCAAATTCAGCGTCTGTTTTTGCGAGAAAGACCCTAAAGGTTTCCCTTGCAGGCTCAAACAGAGTTCAAGCAAGGCTTCCTTGCCAAATCTGCGCCTTTTCGCCCCAAAAACCTTTAGGGTCTGATTTTTTAGACACTTTCCTAGGGTCTGCGTATGCGAGAAGGGCTGAGTAGTTACTTCTGTTTCAAAAAATCTCTTGTCCGCCTCTGCGACAACGACGGACGGCGGAGCCAACTGAAAGGAGTTTATGCGAGTCCTATTGGTGGGGACGGGGGGAGTAGGGGAAGCCATTGCCGCAATTGCAAAACCACAAGCGTGGATGGAGTTGATGGTATTGGCGGATTACAACGTCGAACGCGCAAGGGAAGTGCAGAGAAAATTAGGGGACGAGCGCCGTTTTCCCGTCGAGTTCATTGACGCAGGCGATCAGGACATGATCGAGGGGCTTGCGAAGAAACACAGCGTTGACCTCATTATGAACGCGGTGGACCCGCTCTTTAACAAGCAGATCTTCGACGCGGCGTATAACGTCGGCGTGACCTACATGGACATGGCAATGACCCTGTCCGAGCCGCATCCCAGCGACCCGTACAACAAGACCGGGGTCAAACTTGGCGATTACCAATTCGAGAAAGCCGGAGATTGGGAAAAGAAAGGGTTGCTCGCGCTGGTCGGCATCGGGGTCGAACCCGGCATGGTGGACGTGTTTGCACGCTACGCGCAGGATTGTCTCTTCGATGAAATCGAGGAACTGGGTGTGCGAGACGGCGCCAACCTGACGATAGAAGGATATGAGTTCGCTCCCACCTTCTCCATTTGGACAACCATCGAAGAGTGTCTGAATCCGCCTGTGATCTGGGAAAAGGATAGAGGCTGGTTCACGACCGAACCGTTCTCCGAGCCGGAAACGTTCGAATTCCCGGAAGGGATCGGGAAGATCGAGGTCGTCAACGTGGAGCATGAAGAGGTTCTGCTCATGCCGCGCTGGATCGAGACGAAACGAGTCACTTTCAAGTACGGACTCGGCAACGAGTTCATCAATGTCTTGAAGACCCTGAAAATGCTCGGGCTGGATAACAAGGAAAAGATCAACGTAAAAGGCGTAATGGTCGCGCCGCGCGACGTGGTCGCTGCGTGCCTGCCCGATCCCGCTCATTTAGGCGATAAGATGCACGGCAAAACCTGCGCGGGCCTCTGGGTAAAGGGAATGAAAGATGGAAAGAAGCAAGAGGCGTACCTGTATCAAGTGGCTGACAATCAGGAGTGCATGACGAAATGGGGCTGCCAGGCGGTTGTCGCGCAGACAGCCTTCAGCCCGGTCATTGCCATGGATTTGCTCGAACATGGAGTTTGGAAAGCCACAGGCGTGCTGGGAGCGGAGGCGTTTGAGCCGGAGCCTTTTATGGAGAGGATGGCTGATTACGGTTTCCCGTATGGGATGCGGTAGACAAGTACACAGGTAGACAGATACACAGGTACAAAAGTACACAGGTGCACAGGTAGACAGGTAAACAGGTACACAGGTAAACAAGGAAACAGGTGTACCTGTCTACGAGGCTGAGGCGAGGCAATGCCCTTCGAAGGAGAATCAGCCTCCGGTCAAGAACGAGGCGGTTCATTCCGTCCCGCGTCCAAATCGGAAGCATATCGTTGAATTTCGTCCAATCGAATTGTATAATCGGAAAAACTCAAGGAGGTCGCCATGCCAAACGGATATAACGGTAAGATCCTGCACGTGGATTTGACAAAGGGTGAGTTGACGGTCGAGGAGCCGGACGAGGCTTTCTATCGCAAGTACATGGGCGGGAGCGCGATGGGCATGTATTACATCCTGCGCGATATGCCCAAAGGCGCCGACCCGCTTGGACCCGAAAACGTGTTGACACTGATGACCGGCGTGACGACCGGCGCGGCGATTTCGGGGCAGAGCCGCATCAATGCGAACGCTAAGTCCCCCATCAGCGGCGGCATCGGCGATTCGCAGGGCGGCGGATTCTTTCCCGCCGAGATGAAGTTTGCGGGCGTGGATGGAATCGTAGTAAAAGGAAAATCCCCGAAGCCTGTTTATTTGTGGATCAAAGACGGCGCGTTCGAACTGCGCGACGCCGCACACTTGATGGGCAAAAAGACAGGGGAAGCGGAAGAGATGTTGAAACGGGAACTTGGCGACAACAAGATCGAAGTCCTGCAACATGGACCCGCCGCAGAGAAAGGCGTGTTGTTCTCGTCGCTGGTCTCGATGTCCAATCGCAACAATGGACGCACGGGCATGGGATTGGTGATGGCGTCGAAGAATCTCAAGGCGGTCGTCGTGCGCGGTTCCAAGAAACCGACTCTCGCGAACTCGAAGGCGCTGGCAGATTTGAATAAAACGGGTCCGAAGATTTTGCCCGATAATCCCGATATGCCCGGCCTGGCGGAGGAAGGCACGGCGACGGTCGTGTTGTTCCAGAACACGATTGGATCGTTGCCCACGCGCAACTACAACGAGGGTCAATTCGAAGCATGCGACGACATCAGCGGTGCGCGCATGGTGCAGACGATCCTGAAGGAACGCGATACCTGTTACGCGTGCGTCGTCCGCTGCAAGCGCGTGGTCGAGATCAAGGAAGGGGCGTATCGCGCCGAACCGAAATACGGCGGTCCCGAATACGAAACGCTCAGCACGTTCGGCTCGTATTGCGGCGTAAACAACCTTGCGGCGATTGCAAAGGCGAATCAGATGTGCAACGAATACGGCGTGGATACGATCGCCGCCGGCGCGACGATTGCCTTTGCAATGGAATGCTTCGAGAAGGGCGTCATCACAAAGGAACAGACCGGCGGTCTCGAACTCAAGTTTGGAGATGCCGATGCGATGCTCAAGGCGCTCGAATTGATGCTTGGCGCCGAGGGCGATTTTGGGAAGGCGCTTTCGCAGGGTTCGGAACGCGCCGCGAAAGTGTGGGGCAACGGCGCGGACGAGTTCCTCATCACGGTCAAAGGCGCGGAGGCGCCTGCCCACATGCCGCAGGCGAAGCGCAGTCTTGGCTTGATCTATGCGGTCAATCCCTTCGGCGCGGATCACCAGTCCTCTGAACACGATCCGTATTACGAGGAAGGCGTCGCCGATCTCAATCTCAACCGCCTCAAAATGCTCGGTCTCGGCGAGCCGCAGCCGGGCTACAGCCTCACGGAAGAAAAAGTCCGCTTCGCGTATCTCACCGAGGTCTTTTACTCGATGCTCGATTCGGTCGAACTCTGTCAGTTCGTCTTCGGTCCCGCGTGGACGTTGTACGGTCCCGCGGAGACCGTCGAGATGATCCGCGCGGTCACAGGCTGGGACGTGACCGTCGAGGAGTTGATGGAGGTGGGCGCGCGGCGATTGAACCTCTTCCGCACGTTCAACGCCCGCGAGGGACTCACCCGCAACGCCGACAAACTGCCCAAGAAGTTCTTCAAGCAATTGCAGGGATCCGGCCCGACGGCGGGCATCGCTCTGACTCACGAGGAGATTGAATCTGCTTTGGATAACTACTACAAATTTGCAGGCTGGACGAACGACGGCGTTCCGACCCGCGAGACTTTGAAGAAGCACGACATTGAGTGGGCGGCGGAGTATTTGCCCGCATAGAGAGAATTCGAGGAATAGAGAATTGAAGGGCGACGGGCTGTAAGCGGCGCATTGCAAGTAGGGATGAGGCGGTTGATGCCTCATCTCTACTTCTCATAATCCTCCGCGCCTCGATCTCCAAGACCATTTTCCGATCACTTTTCCTCGAGAAAGAGTATTATGGCGACCAACACACTTTACGAACAGAACTTCCCCCACATGTCTCCCGCGTGGACGCGCATTTTCAACTTCGTCGCGGAACGCGCGGAAGGCTCTTACATCTACACCGATGACGGGCGCAAACTGCTCGACTTCACCTGCGGCATTGGCGTGACGAATACCGGTCACTGCCACCCGAAGGTCGTCGAGGCGATCCGCGAGCAGGCGGGGAATTTCATCCACGCGCAAGCCAATCTCGTCATCCATAAGCCGATGCTGCAACTCATCGAGGAATTGCGCGACATCGTCCCGCCTTCGATTGATTCGTTCTTCTTTGCCAACTCAGGCGCGGAGGCGCTGGAGAACGCAGTCAAGATCGCGCGCGTCGCGACGGGAAGGCAAAACGTGATCGTGTTCAGCGGCTCGTTCCACGGACGCACGGTTGGCACGATGGCGTTGACCACCTCCAAGACGGTGTATCGCACGGGATTCGGTCCGCTGCCTTCGGGCGTGTTCGTTGCGCCGTTCCCGTATGCCTTCCGCCTGAAGATGACCGAGGCGGAGGCGTCTGCATACGCGCTCGAACAACTCGATCACCTGCTCGCCTCGCAGACCGCCCCGAAGGACACTGCGGCAATTTTGGTGGAAACAGTTTTGGGCGAGGGAGGATACGTCGTGCCTCCCAAGTCGTTCATGAAGGGTCTGCGCGAGATCTGTGACCGTCACAACATCCTGCTCATCCTGGACGAAGTCCAGTCGGGGTTTGGACGGACGGGCAAATGGTTCGCGTTCGAGCATTTCGAGGTCGAGCCGGACATCATCACCGCCGCAAAGGGACTTGCCTCGGGCATGCCGCTGTCGGGCGTGTTCACCCGCACGGACATCATGCTGAAACTGGACGTCGGCTCCATCGGCGGGACATACGGCGGGAACGCGGTCGCGTGCGCGGCGGCTGTGGCGACGATCCGCGCCATGCGCGAGGAGAAGATGCTCGAAAACGCGACCGAACGCGGCATCCAGTTGATGACGGGACTTCGCAAATTGCAGGAGGAGCATCCGCAGATCGGCGATGTGCGCGGCAAGGGCTTGATGATCGGAACCGAATTTGTCGTGGATGGACGCGCCGATAAAGCCAAACATCTGGTGAAGGACGTGATCCATTCCGCGGAGGAGAAGGGCTTGCTCCTGCTTTCGTGCGGAACGTATGACAACACCGTCCGCTGGATCCCGCCGATCAATGTCACGGCTGGGCAGATCAATGACGGATTGAATATCTTTGGCGAGGCGTTGAAAGAAGCAATCAAGTAATCAACGAAACAGGCAGACACATAATGGCTGGATACAAATCCCAAATCTGGCGCGTGAACGCGCGCGAACGAACGTTGAAACTCGAACCCGTTCCCGATTCGTGGAAGCGCCTCGGCGGGCGCGGACTGATCGCCCGCATCCTGCTCGACGAAGTGGACGCGAAATGCGATCCGCTCGGACCGGAAAACAAATTGATCTTCGCACCGGGTTTGCTGGTGGGGCACATGCTTTCCTCGACCGATAGAATTTCAGTCGGGGGCAAGTCTCCGCTTACGGGCGGAGTCAAGGAATCCAATGCGGGCGGGCGGACCGGTCTGCACATGACGCATCTGGGCATCCATGCGTTGATCATCGAAGACCAGCCAAAGGAGGATGGTTTTTGGGTTTTACATCTTTCATTGAACGGCGCGAAATGGGAAAAGGCGGATGATCTCATGGGTTTGGGCGTTTATGCAACCGCGCCGAAATTGCTCGAAAAATTTGGAGATAAAGTCGCCATCGCGTTGATCGGTCCCGGCGGCGAGATGCGGATGAAGTCCGCAGGGATCCAGAATCTCGATAAGGACCGCGTCCCCTCGCGCATCAACGCACGCGGCGGTCTCGGCGCGGTCATGGGTTCGAAGGGATTGAAAGCCATCGTGTTCGATCATGCCGGGGGGCAGAAGCCGCCCATCGTGAATCCTGAGGCGTTCAAAGCCGCGCAAAAGGAATTTACCAAAGCGCTGATGGATCATCCGCAAACGCACACCTATCGCGATTATGGCACCGCCGCGATGACACAGTTGACGCAGAGGTTCGCTGCCATTCCCGTGAGGAATTTTTCGCGAGGCACGTTCGACGAGGTGGAAAAGATCGGCGGGGAGGCGCTGCGCGAGTTCACGTTGACGCGCGGCAAGCCGTCCGATCCGTCTCACGCGTGCATGGCGGGATGCACGATCAAATGCTCGAACATCTTCGGCGGGGAGGACGGCAAGGTGATCGTCTCGCCTTTGGAATACGAAACCATCGGTTTGATGGGCGCGAATCTCGGCATTGACTCGCTCGATTCGATCGGACGTTTGAACTGGCAGGTGAACGATTTGGGCTTGGATTCCATCGAGGTCGGCGCGGCGCTGGGCGTTGCGGCAGAGGCAGGATTGATGCAATGGGGGAGCGAAGAAGAAGCCCTGAGATTGATAGACGAAATTCGCAAAGGCACGGAACTGGGTCGCGTGCTTGGCGATGGTGCGGCGGCGACGGGAAAGAGATTCAATATTGAACGCGTGCCGGTTGTGAAGGGACAAGCCATGTCCGCGTATGAACCGCGTTCGATCAAGGGGACGGGTTTGACGTACGCAACCAGTCCCCAGGGTGCGGACCACACGGCCGGTCTGACGATCCGCGCGCAGGTCAATCACCTCGACCCGAATGCGCAGAAGGATGTTTCCCTGAACGCCCAATTGAACAACGCCGGTTACGACACGTTGGGCGCATGTTCCTTTGCGGGCTTTGGGTATGCCGCCACGCCCGATTTTGTGATCAAAAGGTTGTTGCAGGCGCGTTACGGCTGGGACGATCTGCCCGATAACGTTTTGCAGGCATTGGGCAAAGAGACGATCAAAATGGAACGCGAATTCAACCGCCGTGCGGGATTCACGAAAGAGGACGATCGTTTACCGAAATGGATGACGGAGGAACCGCTTCCCGAAACCGGCGCGGTGTTCGACGTGAGCGAAGAGGTGATTGATCGCATCTTCGATGGGATCGAATGAAGACAAGATCTCCGAGTTCTCGAAGAACTCGGAGATCTTTGCCTGAGCCACCAGTGGGATTCGAACCCACGACCTGACGATTACGAATCGTCTGCTCTACCAGCTGAGCTATGGTGGCGTTATAGCGGCGGGGATTATAAAGGAAACCACTTAATCCCGCAAGTTTCCGTCCCCACGCCGCGTCTATGAAGCGGATATCAACATGATGCGAATCGCGATGCTCTCTTATCACACCTGTCCGCTGGCGACGCTCGGCGGCAAGGATACGGGCGGGATGAACGTCTACGTCCGCGAACTCACGCGCCAACTGGGGCAGATGGGCATCCACGTGGATGTGTTCACGCGCTCGCAGGACGAACACGTTCCTCACGTGCTGCACGACCTGGGTTACGGCAACCGCGTCGTCCACGTGCCGGCGGGACCCGAAACCCCGCTCCCCAAACAGGAACTGGCGGATTACATCCCCGAATTCGTGGAGGGCGTCAGAGCCTTTGCCTGTGAGAAGGGAATCAAATACGACATCATCCACAGCCATTACTGGATGTCCGGCCTCGCCGCCGCTTCTCTTTCGGACCTTTGGGCTGGCGCGCCGATCATTCACATGTTCCACACTTTGGGCGAGATGAAGAACCGCGTCGCGCGCACCGACGCGGAACGCGAAGGCGAGTATCGGATCAATGGGGAGAGGCAGGTCCTCCGTCGCGCGAACCGGGTGGTCGTCGCAACGCTGGCGGAATTGACCCAACTCCGATTTCTCTACAAGGCAGACACGTCGAAACTGGTCGTCATCCCGCCGGGCGTGGACGTGAGTCACTTTTATCCGATCCCGTCCGACGAGGCGAAGATGTACGTCGGCTTGAAACCCGAAGACCGCATGGTGTTGTTCGTGGGGCGTATCGAGCCGCTCAAGGGCGTGGATACGCTCATCCAGGCGATGTGCTGCCTGCAACTGAAGGACAAGAGGCGCCCGGTGCATCTGGCGATCATCGGCGGAGACCCGAGCGCCAGCCGCGAGCAGATGACCGCCGAAATGGCGCGCCTGCAAAAATTATGCGACGAACTTGCGATGGGGCAGACGGTCGTGTTTTTGGGGATGCGCGACCAGGATAAACTGCCGTATTATTACTCGGCGGCGGAGGTGCTGGTGATGCCTTCGCATTACGAGTCATTCGGCATGGTGGCGCTCGAGGCGATGGCGTGCGGCACTCCGGTCATCGCCTCGGAGGTGGGCGGACTTGCTTATCTGGTGCGCGATGGCGAGACGGGCTTCACGATCCCCGACCAGGAACCCGAGAAGTTGTGCGAAAAGATCTCCTGGCTGTTGAACGACCCGGAACTTCACGAATCAATGAGCAGGCGCGCGGTGGAATACGCGCAGGATTACGCCTGGGAGAAGATCGCGAAACAGATCGTGGAGACGTATCGGGGACTCATCAGGAACTGACGTCGTTTGCCTTCAAGCAGGCAGGATTCTTATTTCCAGAACTGCCACCATTTCTTGTCTTCAACCGCGCTTTGCCGGGCGGGCGCGTTGGTACGCGCTGCGCCGGCAGGGGGAGTCGGGCGAAGCGGGACCAGTCCCGTTTCCCACCAGTATCTGGCGTCAGCCGCCGCCACCTCAAGATCGAGGCCTCTCTTTCGGGCGCCCTGTTCACACACCAGGATCGGCGCGAATACGCCGGACCCGGCGAAGATCATCGCGCCCATGTTCCTCGACAAGCGTTGGATCTTCAGTTGCGCCTCGGCTTCGGTCAGGCAGTCCTTACGGAAATCAACCACTTCCTCGGAGACGTAGATGTATCCCTGCCCGCGAGGGATCGTCGCTCCCGGATAACCGCAGGGACAGGCATCGTCGGAACAAAGTCCGGGATTGCGGGTGTTCCCGGAGACTTGCATGTATTTCATGATTTGATCCTCCTTGTTCATTCATAGACCAGGCGATCCATGTCGAAGTTATTCATGTGCCACTGCATCGCGCTTTGAAACTGTTGTTGGGGGAGGTAGGAGTCGGTCGAGGCTAATTGCGATGCGATGCCGCGGATGTTTTGAACGCTCTTTTCCCCGGGGATGATTTTGCGATTAAGGCTCGCGGCTCCATCGCTGGCAAGGACGACGTACCAATACGGGGTATACGCGAGTTGCTGGACGAGGAAATACCCTTCCATGGGCGAAAACAGGGTGGGTCGAAAAATCGGCAAAAACGCCTCCATGACGCTTGGCTCTCCGACCGGTTCGATGAGCTTGACGTAATAAGCCATCAGGGGACCGTACGGGGTCTTCGAGAGGACCCATTCCACTTTGATTTGCGTCCGGCTGTCGAAAGGCGGTCCCTGGACGCCGGTAACGATTGCGAGCGCCTTCTGCAAGCCGTCGCGGACGATCTGGACGCGCTGGTTGTGGCTGAGATGCGCCGCCATCACCGGGTGGAGGCGCGACTCGCCCTCGTTCCATTTTGGATACCTGAGGGCATTGGTCCACGTCTCCCAATGGTTCTTCCACGTATTTGCTTCAAAGTGACCGGGGGATTTGACCAATACCAGATCCAGGGTTTCTTCAGCCGATTTGAATTGCCCGAACGCATAGAGAATGCAGGCTTTAGCCACCAGCAGGTCCATATCCTCCGGGCACATCGTGACGGCATCGTCCAGAATGGAGATTACTTTTTCCGCGTCGCCGGCGGAGGCGGAGACGCTCATTGCGGTTCTTTCTCCTAGGAGTTCGATCTGCACGCACTGGTCAACGATCCCGGCTGCCTGTTTCAGTTGCTCACGCGCGGGGTGAGCCGGGTCAGCCAGGCGCAGAATGGATGTCTTATCGCTCGGAGAAGCCGGTTGCTGCCCCCCGAACAAGTTCCCTGGAATTTTCATTTGACGTCTCCTCTTGTTGCGCCTCGGAGTGAAAGCCGGCAACTACGCCTTTGCCAGGACGATATGCACCAACGCCTTGAGTGCCATGTAGGATACATAGCGGTCGCCGGGGAAACGATTGGGTTGCCGGTAGGTCAACAACTGGCGAAGGGGCGCTTCGAATTCCGGCGCCCTCAGAATTTGGACGTATTCCAGCGCCTGGATCAACGTCATAAAGTCCGTAGCCGCGCCAAGCATGCCTTTCAGTTCGGTTTTGGCTTGCTGTTCGCCGTGCAGCGCCAGCAGGAAAAGCCGCTTGATCCGGTGTTTGCCTTGTTTGGCAAGGGGCTTCGTGCCGGTTTCCTTATCCTTCAAACTGATGCGCAATAAAGCCCAGAACGCCGCGTTCGAGAGGTCGTCATTATCAAGGTAGCGCGCGATCTGATCCGTCGCTTCCACTGCGCCGAGTTCCCCCAGGGCGGATAGAACAGTTCTGCGGGAATCATTGTCGCGCTTCTTCGACAGCGCGTCGGTCAGCAGCGGAATGGCTTCTGCCTGCGAAATTTTCCCCAACACCTCGTAGGCGCAGAGCCGGGTGTTGGTCGTCCCCTTCTCGCTCAATTCGACCATGCGACTGTAGATCAATTCGGGGTTCAAGCCTCCCAGTGACGCGACGGCGGCGGCGCGCACATCTTCGTTGTTGTCGTCGAAACGCTCGATCAGGACATTGATCACTTTGGGGCTTTCGGTCTTTTGAACTCCCAACTTGCGGGTGAGGCGCAGGCGGACCAGCATGTTTGCATCGTTCAGATGCTTCAAGTACACCGAGTCTTCCAGCGGTTCAGTAAGATGCTCCAGGGCAATCGCCGCAACGTGGCGGACGTCTTCGTTCGGGTTGTCGAGAATCTCCACAATGGTCTTCAGGTGTTTCGGTTCGCCCAGGCGCACCAGCGCATAGCAGACCCCCGCTTTTTCCGTTGGGTCGGTGATGCCCGGGAGCGTTTCTTCCAATTCGGGCTTGGCGGCTTCGACGTTCATGAATCCGAGCGTCAGCGCCGCGTTGAATCGCAGGAATCCGCTGCCCGTCCGCATGGCCTCAATGAGTTTTGCGTGCGTCTCCTCGCCCAGGAATGCCATCGCCTCGACGCCCTGCGGGAAGAATAGCAGTTGCTTGAAAGCGTCGAGCAGGTAGGGCAGTGTGCGGATGTCCGGTATAAGGGCGAGCAATTCGTAAGCCTTGTTCCGTTTGAACAGATCCGAGGTTTGCCTGCCGATGTAATCAATGCAATCGCCCACGAAGGCTTCATCCCGAACTCTCAGGCTGGCTTTTTCAAGGGCGGCTGCCAGGGTTGCATTGTCCAGCCCCGTTTGCTGTTCCTGAGCCGAAAGGAGCAATTCCAGGAAGGACTGGGTGCGGCGTCTGGTGACCGTTTCCTTGACGGTTTTCATCTCCGGCTTGAAATCGAAACTGCTCATGATCTTGTGGGCATTGATGGACACCTCCCTGAGTGCAGGATTGAACTGACTGGTGGAGATGAATAACTCGCCGGCGGGCGGAGCGATCTCCGTATAGAGCATTTGGACCATCGCCAGCGCGGAAATCCCTTCCACGTAACCTTTGTGCGCCAGGTATTCGACCGCCATGCCGCTGAAGCGGTCAACGTCCTGCTCTCCCTGGACCGTAACGCTGGTCACGCTGCCCGAAGTGGCGTTTACGCTGATCTGCATCGGCTGGATCTTCCGGGAAGATGCGTTTTTGAAGAACTCCTGTCCGCGTTCACGGAGTTTGAGCAGCGCGGCAGTGTCCGGGTCAACGGCTTGAAGCACTTCCTGGCTGACCTTGCCTTTGGTCTTTCCGTACAATGACTCAACGACCTCCTCTTTTGCCAATCCCTCGTTTTGGCAAGTCTGCTGAATTTCCCCCGCAATCCTCTGGACTTCGCCTTTTCGGAATCGAGTCGCCTGGTTGAATAACAGGATGCCCGCTGCAATGCCCACGGCGAAGATCGCCATTCCCGCCCAGGTGTAATCGGTGAAGATCCCGATGCCGGCGCACAGGAAAACGGCTCCCAGGATAATGCTTATCCATGCGGGTAAGGATTTGTTGTTCACCTGCTTTTGCGCGGATTGAATGTCAAGTGTCCAGCGTTCGACCCAGGTGTTGAACGAGCGCTGTGACGCGGACGCAAGTTGCGCGTTGCCCTTCGCTTCCATTTTTTAGAACTCCTCTCTTTTTACTCTTTTTTGTGATTGTTCGACGCGACAAAATCCCCGATGTGTCTTTGGCGCAGAGAATGTTGGCGTTGCCAAACCGGTGTCCTTCGGCTTTTTTGCCCTGGATTCGCATGATGTTGGCAACGCCTTTCCTCATCCTCTGGAAAGACTTTTGCGGCAACATGCAAACACGTGCGCAAAGCCCGCAAATTCATTATTGAGACGACGGTCATCAAAAAACAAGTGACGAAAGTCACTATTTTCCGGCTGTGGGCGAATTTCCCCGGCGTCGGCTGGAAGGTCCTTTATTTCCCGAATAATATCTTTGGCGACATCGTCCTGTTGAGGGTTTGGGTTGGCGGATTCTTCGCGCTCCGTTATGGCGCCTGCTCCATCTCTTTCATCCAGAGTTCAGTATCCTCTGCCTTCACCGCCCGTTCCGCTTCATGGATCAGTTTGTTGAGGCTTTGCCTGCGCCTGAATTCGGAATTCGGCTGCAGGTAGGATTGTGGTATCGGCGTTGGCTGGCTATTCTGTGACGCATTGAAACAGGGCGACCGCTGTTGGATCAATTGCCGCTCGGCGGCGTTCACGTCGTTCGCGACACTACTGAATTCCTCGGATCGTGAACTCATCAGTTCGATGGTGAAATTCATTGACCTGGGCCAGTTCACCCATATAAAACGCCCCACGATGGAATGTCCTTTGAAGCCGATCAGTAAATGTTCCCAGACGCGCGAAAAGGCGAGGTGCGATTGACCGACATAGAAAGTTACTGCTTCGTCCCGAAACAGGTACAGGTCCAGGCTCTTCCAATCCGCCGGGCATTGGTCAATGAGCAGGAAACGTTTTAGCGGGATGACAACCTTTTGATCGTCCATGGCAATCGTCTCGATGTGGAAGTTGCACCATCACCGCTTCAAAATATCAAGCTGCATGCGTGGGAAAGCGATCTTTTTGCCTGTCCCCAAATTTTCCGCCGAGACGATTATTCCGCCGTCTTCGGCGATCTCGAAGATGAATTGAATGTGCGGAACGCCGCGCGGGGTTGGGGGAATCCCGTCGAAGGTGAACATGCCGATATCCCGATTCTGACTTAACTGGTCGCTGTCTCCCTGCAAGATGCGGATGCTCACCGCCTGTTGATCACCCAATCCGGTCGAGAAGACATCCACGCGGCTCGAAGGTAATGCGCTCCATTTTGGGATCATGACTGTGGCGATCTCGTTGACCGCCTCACAACGCGCTGGCAAGCGCTGCCGGCACGGACTGATGGATGGTAATACGATAATCTCCCGTATAACTCTCAATGATCGGGATAACCTATTCCTTCATCCTCACATACATCACGCTCGTCCCGCCCAACTCCTGGGTGCGGATCTCGAAGCGGTCCTTGAGTTTGGCGATCATGCGCGAGAGTTGTTTGTGACCATAGGTGCGCGGATCGAAACTTGGATCCACCTGGTAGATCGCCTGTCCCATCGAAGCCAGCGGCGCCCATCCATCCTGTCCCACAGACATTTCGAATGCCTGGCTGAGGACGGGCATCGGGTCGAGCTCTTCCTTTTCTTCCTGCTTCTTACCGGTCGTTTTCTTTGCCTTAGCCTGCGCTTGCTTCTGTCTCAAGGCTTTCTTTTCGGCGGCAAGGTTTTCGGTGAAGACGAACACGTCGCAGGCGTTGACGAATGCCTTTGGAGTCTTTTTCTCGCCAATGCCCATCACAAAAACCCCTTTTTCTCGGATGCGCGTAGCCAGCCTTGTGTAATCACTGTCTGACGATACAAGACAGAAACCATCCACCACGCCCGAGTGCAGGATGTCCATCGCGTCAATGATCATGGCGCTGTCGGTGGCGTTCTTGCC
>JABWAU010000022.1 GCA_013360875.1 Anaerolineales bacterium
CCCAAATCGTTGGAAGAACTTTCTTTTTCTTCTTCATCGTTTATCCTTTGTTGGCTCAGTTATTATATGCTCTCAAAGGGTTTTGAGATAATTTCTTAGGGTCTGACTTTTCAGACACTTTCTAAAGGTCTTTCTCGCAAAACAGACGCTGAATTTGCAAGAAAGACCTTTAGGGTCTTGCCTGAGCAGTTACGAAAAAAACGAAGAGACTATCGCCTTAAAGGTGACAGTCGCTTTTCATGAAAGCGTTGACATTGACAATCCGTTTTGAAGACATTGAACGTACAATTAAAAGATATGAACCGTCCCTTCGTTTTCATCAATGTGGCGATGACCGCCGACGGCAAGATAGACACCTTCGCGCGCAAGGGCGCGGCGATCTCGTCCCAGCGCGACAAGGAACGCGTGGACAAATTGCGCGCCGAATCCGACGCGGTGATGGTGGGCGGCAGGACGCTCCTCGACGAAGATCCAAAACTGACCGTCAAATCCGAATCGCTGCGCGCGGAAAGGGTCGCACGCGGACTTCCGCCGAATCCCATCAAAGTGGGGATCGTCACGAACGCGGAGATCGAAACTCATTCGAAATTCTTACGCGAGGGCGGCGGGCGCGTCGTAATATTCACGACACATCGGACATCTAATGAGCAACTCGCGTCCCTCCGTTCGCAAAACGTGGAGATGTTTGTCCACGAAGGCGAACGCGTGGATTTGAGAAAAACGATGCGCACCCTCCACGAACTTGGAATCAATCGTCTGATGGTCGAAGGCGGAGCGACGCTCAACTTCGAATTGCTCAGGCTCGGGCTCGTGGACGAAATCTCAGCCTACGTCGCGCCGATGATCTTCGGGGGGAAAAACGCCCCGACGATGGCGGCAGGTTCCGGATTGGAAAGAGGCGAAGCGGTCCCGTTGAAGTTGATCCGCGCGGAAAACTGGGAGGACGGCGGTGTGTTATTACATTACAAAGTGGAGAGAGTATTATGACGACAACCATGCACGAAAAATTCGACCTGCTTCTCGAGCAGGATCCCGATCACGAATGTCCGGGCTTGGGCAGAGATAAGATCTGTGTCCGTATCGTGGCAATGGCGGAACTGCCCACGCGCTTCGGCGATTTTCACATCGTCGCGTTCGAAAACAACCGCGATGGAAAGGAACATGTCGCCATCACCAAAGGCGACGTGATCGGCGCGAGCGACGTGCCGGTGCGCTTGCATTCGGAATGCCTGACCGGCGACGCGCTCGGCTCGCTGCGCTGCGACTGCCGCGACCAACTCGAAGCCGCACTCACAGCCATTGGAAAGATGGAAAGGGGAATGGTGTTATATTTGCGCCAGGAGGGGCGCGGCATCGGCCTCACCAACAAGGTCCGCGCCTACAGTTTGCAGGATGACGGGCTGGATACGGTCGAGGCGAACCACGCGCTCGGCTTCCGCGACGACGAACGCGATTACGCCGTCGCTGCGCACATGCTCATGTCGCTCAAGATCGAGTCCATCCAGTTGATGACCAATAACCCGAAGAAGATCGCGCAACTCACGCAATACGGCATCAACGTCACGCGGCGCATCCCGCACATCATGGAAGCCAACGAGTACAACAGGTTCTACCTGCAAACCAAAGCCGCCAAGTCGGGCCACCTGATTGACTTCCGCGGCAGGGAACACCTGCTCGAACAATCCGACCGTCCCTTCATCGAGGGCATGACGGAGGAACAGGCAATCGCCATACAGGAGTGACCATGCAAAAAACAGCAGTCATCACCGGCGCGACCGGCGCGTTGGGAAGTCTCACCGCCAAAACGTTCGCCGAAATGGGCGTCTCACTGGCATTGCTGGATAAAGACCGAAGCAAATTGGATTCCCTGGTTGGGGAACTGAATCTCCCCGAGGACAGACTCCTCGCCTCGGTCATTGACCTGCGCGATGGAGGGGCGGTTCGGGACTCAGCCGAGGCTGTCGCGAACAAATTCGGCAATGTCCACGCCCTGATCCACCTCGTCGGCGGATGGGTCGGCGGCAAAACCATTCCCGAATCGTCCGATGAGGACTTGACCTTCATGCTCAACCAGCACGTGTGGACGACGTTCCATTTGTTCCGCGCCTTCGCGCCTAAACTCGCCGCCAGCAGATGGGGACGCGTGATCGCGGTCTCCGCCTCGACGGTGGCGAACCCGCCCGGCAAGTCCGGCCCCTATACCGCCGCAAAAGCCGCGCAGGAAAACCTCGTCCTCTCGCTCGCCGCGGAATTGAAGGAGAGCGGCGTCACCGCGAACATCATTCAAGTGCGCGCCATTGATGTGGACGGTTCCCGCAAAGGCACCGGCACGACGCCGCAGGTGATCGTCGCCGCGATGCAATATTTATTTTCCGACCAGGCGGGCAAGGTCAACGGCGCGAGGATACCGTTGTATTAGTGGCGTAATACGACTTTCAAATCGCGACCCAAAACAAAGACCTCCGAATTTTTCAAAAACCCGGAGGTCTGAATTCACAACCCTAGCATTTCCCCAATCGTTCTTGCAATCGTTCTTGCGGCTTCGGGTCTGCCGGCGCGGCGGCAGTTTTCGATCACTTTTTGCCGTTCGGCAGGACGTGAGATCCAACGCGTCAACGCGCGGACGACCTCCTGCGGTGTCGGCGCCCATACTCCCGCCCCCTCCTCCTGCACGAAAGTCACGTTCCCATCCTCCTGACCGGGCAACTTGGAATACAGGATGATCGGCAATTCGGCGTTGAGCGCCTCGGCAATCGTGCCGGGACCGGCTTTGGTCACAATGAAATCAGCGGCGCGCATGAAGTCCGGCATGTCGCGCGTGAAGCCGTAGATGAGGACGGGGTTCTCCCACTTGCGCGCCTCGAGAGTCGCTTTCAGTTTTTGATTCCGCCCGCAAACGATGACCAGGCTCAGGTCAAGACCCGAAGCGTCTATTTCGTAGGCAGTCTTCGCCAGCGGACCCATCCCCTCTCCGCCGCCTACCATCAAGACGACAGGTTTGTCCACAGTCCAGCCGAGTTTTTTGCGAAGCGTGCTTTTTCGTCCGATTGGTTTGCAGTATTTATCAGCAACAGGGAGTCCAACAACTCGAACTTTTTCAGGGGGCATTTTGTATTTGAGGGCACGCTGGCGCGCGTTCTCGGTGGGGACGAGGATCAGGTCGGCGCGGTTGTCGTACCAAAGCGCGTGGGTGGTGACCATATCCGTGACGACGTTGATGAAGGGCGGGCGGTTGGCGCCGAGCGCCTTGAGCGCGAACGAATTCGCGAAGGGATGAACCGTGACGATGAGGTCGGCGGGGTGGCTCTGCACGAGCGTTTTCGCCGCGTGCCGCGCGATGGGCCACATGGTGGTTGTGATGGCGCGCGCCTGCGGACGCCCGTCGGTGGCGTGGAAACTGGCGCTCCACAACTGCGGCGCCTTGACCATGTGCGGATACCAGTCCGGCATCTTGTTGAAGGGACGCGGCGCGTAATCCTTGAAGAAGTCCACCATTTCGGTGGTGACCCTGTTTTTGTATTCGAGATGGATGGCTTCGATGATGGCTTCCGCCGCGGAGCGATGCCCGCCGCCGGTGTCGGAGAAGTAGAAGACGACGTGCGGTTTTTTAGAGGTCGGTTTTTGGGTTGCTTTGTTGTTCATTCTCGCGCTTGGTGAGGTTGGCTTTGAGACGTTTGGCAAGTTCCCGCCGCGTGAGCATGACGCGCCTGCCGCACCCCAGACATTCCAGTCCGATGTCCGCGCCGAGGCGGGTGACGATCCATTCATAGGAGCCGCACGGGTGTTGTTTGCGCAGGCGCAGGCGGTCGTTGAGTTGCAGGTCGGGGAGCATGGTATGTAGTGGGCAGTGATCAGTTATCAGTGAGCGGTTATTAGTGAGCAGTGAGCGATGAGCATTATAAAATGAATCGTGATAAACTACGGGGCGAGAAATCACGGGAAGCCGGGAAGGGAACATGCCTCAACGCCAAACCTATTCTGTGGAGATCGCCGGTCTGAAACGCGACCTGCGCCTGTTCGAGATCAAGCCGGGCTTGAAGATCGCCATTTTGAACATCCTGGGCGATACGGAATTAGTGCAAGCCTGCGCGAAGGAACTGGCGCTCAAACTCAAGGAGGTCGAGTACGACGCGCTGGTCACCGCGGAGGCGAAATCCATTCCGCTGGCGCACGCATTGTCCGTGGAGACTAGAAAGCCGTATGTGGTTCTTCGCAAAGCGTACAAGCCGTACATGGGCGACGCGCTCAAAGCCGAGACGTTGTCCATCACCACGGGCCAGCCGCAGATACTGATATTGGACGAAAAGGACGTGGAGATGATGAAGGGGAAACGGGTCGTCATCCTGGACGATGTGATCAGCACCGGCTCCACTCTGCAGGGGATGAGGATGATCCTTGATAAGGTCGGCGCGCATGTGGTGAAGGAGGCGGCGATCTTCACCGAAGGCGACCGCGCGCAATGGATGCACATCATTTCACTGGGACATTTGCCGCTGTTTACGGAGTGAGGGGCGGTAGACAGGTGAAACGGCTGGAGGTGTCATGCAACCTTCAGCCGTTTTTCATATCTACCATCTACTTGTGTACTTGTCTGCTTGTTTACCTCTCTACTTTTCCATTTGCCCTCTTCCCACCCTCGCCAACTTCCTCTTCCCCTCGCGTCCCATTCTCTTGATCGCCATCTCTCTCTTCATCGCGCTTTTGCGATCCGCTTGTTCCTCCACGTACACCAGTTTGACCGGCAGGCGTGTGCGCGTATATCTTGCCCCGCGTCCCTTGTTGTGGACCTCGACTCGTTTTTCGGGGTCAATTGCCCAGCCGGTGTAATACGTCCCGTCGGCGCATTCGACGATGTAGCAGTAGCACTTGGTCACTTGCGTTTTTTTGCGCGTTCCCCAAAGGCTGTGCCGAAGAACATCCGGTTCATGCGTTCGCTGAAGGAGGGCGTGTCAATTCTCTGTGCCTCCCTGTTCAACCATTCGGCTCCGTGACGTTCCTCGAACCAGCGGACGCGACCGTCCCAGGCGTTCTCGAGACGCGCGCCGAGCGCGTCGCGGTCACCGGCTTCGATCGCGTCGCGGAGTTGAACGAGCGAAGCGATGTAGGAATTGAGCAGGCGCACTGTGTTCTCGCGGGTTTCCAGCGAGACATCGCGCAGGGACACCGCGTCATCGTGATAGGCAAACCCCGACGTGACAGCCGCAAAGGGGCGGGCGGCGAGTTTTTTGGCTTCCAGCCAGCCGGGATGGTCGAGCGTGGCGTCCAACAGCGCGGCGGCAATGAGTTGCGGAAGGACGTGCACCTTTCCCAGCAGACCGTCTGCTTCCGTGGTATCCATCAGCAGGGGGAGGGAACCCAGTAATGCGACAAAGTCCGTTGCAAGTTTGAAGACGTTTTCCGGTATCCCGTGCGGCGCAGTGACGACCGTCACGCCTCTTTCGAACAGGTCGGCGCGCGCCGCCTTGACGCCGTACTCGATGCTGTGCAGGAGATCGGGATGAATGGACGGGAAGAGACCCACATAAAACCGTCCCTGGGGGATCAGTTCATTCGCCCACGCGGCAACCGTCCCCTTGGCGGGCGCCGTATCGAGGATCAGGGTCCCCTCCTGTAGGTCGGGCGCGATCACTTCCAGCGTCTCGCGCACCTCCGCAAGCGGCAGGGCAAGGATCACGATGCGAGCCTCGCGCACAGAATCGGGAAGGTTGTATTTGAAAGTGTCCACCGCGCCGGCCTCCTGGGCGGCTTTGGCTGAGCGCGCGTCCTTATCGTGTCCGACGAGATGAACGTCCGCGTTGCGCGCTTTCAGGGCAAGCCCGATCGAAGCGCCGATTTGTCCGAGACCGATGATCGTGATTTGTACTGGCATGGAATCCTCGCAAAATGATTTGGCGCGGTTATTATAGCGAATGTCCCCATTAAATGCGAGAACCGCGGACGCCGACCGCGGTTCCCTTACAAAAGGAGGAGAAGAGAAATCACCTTACTGCATCTAATTTATCACAACGGCTCAGAAAGCGCTTGACGTAAAACCTACGATTACCCTACGATTGTTCGACAACTTTCGGCAGTGTAAGGGCAGGAGGGTGTATAATAGAACAAATTTTCCAGATAAGAGGTTTTACAGGAATCGTGAAACGGAATCTGCAAGTTCTACTTGCAGGCTCACGCGATAAACCAGAAGTAGAACTTCTGGATTCCTGATTGTAGAGGAGAGAAATGTCCAACCACGCGATCGAAACAAAAGATCTGGGGCGCATCTACAAGATCCGCGGCAATAAAAAAGAGAAGCGAATCCGCAAGGAACTGATCGCTCTCCAGGATGTGAACCTGACGGTGGAACGCGGCGAACTGTTCGGACTTTTAGGACCGAACGGCGCGGGCAAAACGACCCTGATCAAGATCCTGACCACGCTTCTCGCGCCGACCTCGGGCTGGGCGCGCGTTGCCTCCCACGACGTGATCCAACACCCGAGCCTGGTCCGCCCGCTCATCAACATGGTCTCCGGCGGAGAGTCGTCGGGCTACGGTCTGCTGACCGTGCGCGAGAACCTATGGATGTTCTCGCAGTTCTACGGCATGCCCTCGAAGGAAGCCAACCAGCGCATCGTTGACCTGTTGAAGATGGTCGGACTGGAGGACCGTTTGCACACGAAGTCCTCCGATCTTTCGACCGGTCTGCGGCAGAAGATGAACATCGTGCGCGGCTTCCTGACCGACCCCGAAGTGCTCTTCCTCGACGAGCCGACGCTCGGATTGGACGTGGGCGCGGCGCGCGACGTCCGCAGGCTGATCCGCGGTTGGGTGGACGCGAACAAATCCCGCACGCTGTTGTTGACCACGCATTACATGGTGGAAGCCGAGGAGTTGTGCGACCGCGTGGCGATCATCAACAAGGGACGCGTGCTCGCCTGCGATACGCCCGCCAACCTGAAACGTAATTTGCAGCGCGACGCCATCTTCGAGATCGAGACCAGTCCGCTCAACGGGTTGACTTCGCAAATGCTGCAGGACCAGCCCGAAGTTCGGAAAGCCGCGTTGAGCGACATCGAAGGCGGCGCAAGGCTGGAGTTGATCCTTCAGGAGGAGTCCGCGCTGGCGAGCGTCATCAATATCCTCACGCAAAAGGAGGTCAAGGTCAGGCGTTTGAGCAAACGCGAGCCGACGCTCGAGGACGTTTTCATGGACCTGGTCGGTCAGAAGATGGAGGACGTGGAAAAAGAGGAGGCTCCCCATGCAGACTGATAAGGCGCTGGCGTTTCACGCTTCCGAGAAAGCGACTGGCTGGAGGCTGTTCCTGAAAACGATCGCGGCGCGCGCCTATCCGCGCGTCATCGGTCAACAACGCGAAAAGTCCTGGATCTTCTTCGATATCTTTTTGCCGATGCTGGCGGTCTCCGCGTACGTGTTCGTATACCGCGCCATCGGCGCGCCGGAGGAATACGTGGGCTTCGTGGTAGTTGGCGGCGCGATGACCTCCTTCTGGATGAATGTGCTGTGGAGCATGTCCAGCCAGTTGTATTGGGAGAAGGAACAAGGCAATCTCGCGTTGTACATCATCGCGCCGAACTCGATGATGGCGATCCTGCTTGGCATGGCGGTCGGCGGGTTGTTCGCGACGGCGTTGCGCGCCGTGGCGATCATCCTCGTTGGTTCGTTGATGTTCAATGTGACGTATTCGGTGGCAAGTTTCACCCAGTTGCTTCTGGTGTTCCTGCTTGCGATGACCGCGCTGTACGGCATGGGGATGATGAGCGCGTCGTTGTTTCTTTTGCTCAGCCGCGAGGCATGGCACATTTCGAACCTGGCGCAGGAGCCGGTTTACCTCGTCTCGGGCTTTTACTTCCCGATCAAGTCGTTCAATTTCTGGCTCGCCGCGGCGGCTTCGTTCATCCCGCTCACGCTCGGGCTGGACGCGATGCGTCAACTGGTTTTTCCCTCCGGCGCATTGCTTGGTTTCCTAAGCGTGAAGGTTGAGATCATCGTGCTGATCGTCCTGTGTGTCCTCTTCCTCACGGGCGCCAGGTTCCTGCTGGATTACATGGAAAAGTTGGCGATACGGGAAGGAAGACTTACCGAAAGTCGTCGGTAATGTCATTTCGAGGGCTGGTGGTTGAGTACGAAGGTATCGAAACCACAGCCCGAAGCAATCTCCGTCAATTGTGGTGGGGATTGCTTCGTCGCAACGAACGCTCCTCGCAATGACATACAAGGAGAATTTATGAATCGTTCCGAAACAACCCGTTCCTTCACCATGGCAACCTGGCTGGGATGGCAGGTCGAGTCGAACTGGACCGATCCCTTCCTGTTTGCCATTTACGTCATCATCAAACCGCTGGCAGGCGCCGCCATCCTCGTCGTCATGTACAGCATCATCACGGGCGGAGATTACGAGTCGCCGCTTTTTCCCTACATCTATCTCGGCAACGCGTTCTACATCTACGTCGGCGCGGTGATGGCGGGAGTCTCGTGGGCGGTGATTGACGACCGCGAACATTACAAGACCCTCAAATACATGTACATCGCGCCGATCAGGATTCCCTTTTACTGGCTGGGGCGCGGCGTCTCACGCTTCCTCATCGGGACGGTGGCGGTCATCATCACGCTGGGAGCGGGCGCGCTGTTCCTCCATCTTCCGCTCGACCTGACGCGGGCGGACTGGGGATTGTTCCTCGTCTCGCTCGTCAT
Organism: Anaerolineales bacterium; assembly: GCA_013360875.1. GTDB lineage: Bacteria > Chloroflexota > Anaerolineae > Anaerolineales > Villigracilaceae > Defluviilinea. The sequence continues at coordinate 8,689 of JABWAU010000022.1, forward strand.
CGGCGTGACCATGCTCGCCATGATGGGACTGATCCTCGCCAGCATCACGCTCATGGTGGCGCATCACTTCTTCCTCATCGGCGAGGCGGTGGCGGGCGCGCTCTACCTCTTCAGCGGTGCGATCTTCCCGCTCGAGGTTTTGCCCGCCTGGCTGCGCCCCATCGGATATGCCATGCCCATCACCTACTGGCTCGAACTGATGCGCCGCTCGCTCATCGGCGAAGTTGCCGAAGCCTTCCCCACGCTGGCGCAATTCAGCAACCTGCAACTCATCGGCATCCTGCTTGGGCTGACGGTTGTCTTTGCGGTCCTGTCCGTGTTCACTTTCCGCTGGTGCGATCACCGCGCCCGCGAACTCGGTCTCATTGACATGGTGTCGAATTATTGACCCATGAGGGCGCGTCCTTCCAGACAGGAGCGACTCAACCGAGTCGTTCCTGTCTTCTTTTTTTTCGATTGCCGTTACAATTACCTTCATCCCATGGGCCAACTTCTTCAACTCTTCTGGATCTTCATCAAGGTCAACCTGCTCAGCACGTCGGGACCGGCTTCGGTTGGTCTGCTCTATCACGAGACGGTGGGCAAATTGGTGACGGACGGTCAGTTCGTGCAGGCGGTGGGGTTGTCGTCCGTCCTGCCGGGCAGCGACGCGTTGCAACTCGCCATGTACATCGGTTACGCCGTCGCGGGGATACCGGGCGGGTTCGTCGCGTTGACCGGCTCCATCCTGCCGCCCACGATCATCATCCTCGGCGTGACGATGGTCCTTCACCGTTTGCGGCGCGAGGCGTGGCTGGGCAGTTTCATCGAAGGACTCACCCCCGCCATCTCGGTGCTGATGCTCTTCGTTGCGTGGAAGATCTTTCAGAAGGGAGGGTCAACCGGATGGGAGGGCTGGGTGATCGGCATTGCCAGCCTGGCTGCCATGTCCCTCAAGGCGCCGGCGCGGATCGTCGTATTGATCGCGGGTCTGGTGGGAATCATATTTCTGACATGAACCGTTCTCAGTTCGCCGTCTGGCTCCGGCTGTTGTGGATGTTCCTCAAGGTGAACATCCTTTCGCCCTCCGGTCCCGCCTCCATCGGGTTCCTGTACGACGAAGCGGTCGGCACGATCATGACGGAGGAGCGCTTCGTCGAAGCCGTCGGCTTTTCAAACGTCCTGCCCGGGAGCGAGGCGTTGAAACTTGCCATGTTCGTCGGCTACGCGGCGGGCGGTTTTCCGGGGGTGTTCGCCGCGTTGTTCGGCGCGATCCTTCCGCCCACCGTGTTGATGCTCGTGGTCTCCGCGCTTCTTCAACAGTTTCAGCATGAAGCCTGGCTGGGCGGTTTTGTGGCGGGCATGAGCCCGGCGGTGGCGGCGTTGATCGTGATCGTCGCCTGGGAATTATTCCGCGCCGGCACGCGCAAGAGGCTGGATCGCCGCGTCCTGTTGATCGGCGCGTTGAGCGCGGTCGCGTTCTGGTTCGAAGCGCCTTCGCCCCTCGTCCTGCTCGGCGCGGGGGTGCTGGGCGTCATTCTGTTCGGCAAACGGAGTTAGGATGAAATCGGATCTATTGATCGCAACGAATGGTTTCAAGGAGACCTGGCCCGCCGTCGAATACGGCGCGTGGTTCGCCGAAACCATGCGGATGAAGATCACGCTTCTGGGCGTGACCGAGAGCCTGAGTCCTGCGGCGATAGACGAACGCCACCCTTTGGAGGATATCTTCGAACGCGCTGTCGGCTTGTTCGAGGCGCGGGGTGTGGAATACAGCCTCGAGGTCCGCAAAGGGGACGCGGAGCAGGTCATCCCCGATAAGGCGCACGAAGGCGATTACATCACGGTCGTCGGCCCGCTGGGACGCCATCCCCTCAAACGCTGGCTGACGGGGCGTTCCATTCGGACGTTAATGGAGAGGATCGCAACGCCGATCCTGTACGCGCCAAAGACGCGCCTGCCCTTGAAAAAGATGCTGGTCAGCATCGGCGGGTTGGGATACGAAGCCGCGGCGGAGAACCTCGCCTTTCAAGTGGCGACCGCCACCCGCGCAGACGTGACGATTCTGCACGTGGCGTCCCCATCCGAATTGGAGTATCCGGGCGGGCGCGACGTGTTGAAGCGCCTGGACGATCTCGCGGAGACGAACACCCTGCCGGGGCGCGGGTTGAAGAAGGGGTTGGAGATCGCGAGGCAATGCGGCTTGAACGCCCGCGTGGCGACGCGGCAGGGGAACGTGGTGGAGGAGATCCTGGCTGAGATCAGGGAGGGGGATTACGACCTGGTTTGCATGGGTTCGGCGTACAGCGCCAGCGCGATCCGTCAACTCTATACGCCCAACGTCACCGCGGAGGTGGCGGAGGTGGCGCATTGCCCGGTGTTGACGGCGCGCTTCAAGCACGTGTAGGACAAAATTAATTTTGTCCTACAGCCCCGGCGTGTATTTTCTTTCCCATTCGTCAATGGCGGCGCGGATGGCTTTTTTGACCTCTTCGTCGGGGACGGAGTCCAACCCTTCATATTTATCCACCCCGATATAGATGTTGACGCCGCCTGTGACAGATTCCATGAGTATCACCCCTCTCGAGGCGAGGGGCGTATCCGCAATGCGCGCTTGCAGGATCACGTTGATCTGTTCCACGATGCTCGTGGGTGCGGCTTCGGGTTTATCGTCCTTCTTTTTGGGCAGCGGCTCCGATTTCGCGGTTGAGGGGCGCGCAGCCGGTTGAGGCGGAGGTGAGGCAATGGGGGGCGGGGCAGGCACGGGCGCGGGAGGAGGCGGAGGGGTCGTTATGGGCGCGGGCGCCGGTTTCCCTTCCAGCCACGGGCGCATGGCGTTCAGCATTTCGATCAATCGTTTGCGCTGGTTTGCCGTCAGGTTGGAGGTATCCACGCGCGCGCCGTCGAGATCGAGGGTCAGGCGTCCGTTTTCGTTTTTGATTCGCAGGAGGTCCGGGTTGTCGCGCGTTGCGGATGTCTCCATCAGTTTTGCCTGCGCCTCGGCGACCTTGTTCTCCGCCGCTTCGATGGCGGCTTTCGCGGACTCTTCAGCCTGTTTGATCTTTTTGGATGTGCGCAGGTTGGAATCGAAAAAGCCGATCGCCCATCCGGCCAGGAGCGCCGCAAGCGGGATCAAAATGGGAGCCAGGTTCCAACTTTCTTCCATATCTTATTTCAATGTTTGACAGTTCGGACAAAAGTACGTGCCGCGTTGACCGACCGTGATGCGCTCGATCTTCGTTCCGCAGACGTGACACGGCTTTCCTTTGCGGTCGTACACGCGGAAATAATTCTGGAATTCGCCGCCGCGATACACCCAGTCAATGGATGCGCCGTTCCGGCGGATGCCCTCGCGCAGGACCTTGCGGATCGCCTCATGCAACGCCTCAGCCTGCTTCTTCGATACAGAATCCGACGTTTTCAGCGGATGCAGTTTCGCGATGTGCAGCGCCTCGTCCGTGTAGATGTTGCCCAGCCCGGCAAGGAAGGTCTGGTCGAGGAGCAGGGGTTTGAGTTGACGCTGCCTCTTTTGCAGTGATGCAAACAACCAGTGCGGGGTGAAATCCCGGCCGAGTGGTTCGGGTCCCAGGTTGCCGAGGACTTCCTCAGGATTCGGCGTGAGCCAGACGCGCCCGAATTTGCGCGTGTCATTGAATATCAGAGACCTGTTGCTGGATAATTTTAGTACAAGCCTGTCATGTTTGTCTGGCTTGATTGTACTATTTCTGACGTACAGGTCGCCGCTCATCCGCAGGTGGACGAGAAGATCGAAATCAGAAAGTTTCAGAATGAAGAACTTGGCGCGGCGCGTAACTTCCTTTATCGTTTGACCTTTGATCTGTTCCTTGAACTTGCGCGGCGAAGGCACGGCAAGCGTGCGCGACCAGCGAAGGTCGGCGTCCTTGATCGTTTTGCCGACCAGGTCCGGTTCCAATTTACGGGCAATGGTTTCGACTTCGGGGAGTTCGGGCATATCATTAATCAGTTATCAGTAATCAGTTATCAGTAATCAGTGACCAGTTTACGGAACACTGCTCACTGGTTCTCACTCTCCGAACATCTCGCCCACGCTTCTTCCCTCGTGCGCGCGCTGGATGACCTCTCCCAGCATCGGCGCGATGGAGAGGACGGTGAGGCGTCCCTCGAGGTGTTTCATCTTTTCCGCAGGGATCGGTATGGTGTCTGTGGTGATGATCTGTTTGATGGGCAGGGCGGCGAGTTTTTCCACGGCGTCCTTTGAGAAGATGGGATGGATGAACGCCAGGTACACGTCGCGCGCGCCGTTCTTTTTGACAACGCTTACTGCTTGCGCGACGGATCCGCCCGTATCCACCTCGTCATCCACGATGATGACGTCGCGATCCTTCACGTCGCCGATCAACGTCAGCGCCTCGGCTTTGGCGTCGTTGCCGACGCGCCTCTTTTCGATGAAGGCGATTGGCACGTCCAGGTCGGTGGCGTAGTTGCGTCCCTTTTTGGCGAAGCCCAGGTCGGTGGCGACCACGACGGGTCTCACCATCCCGCTGAACAGGTTATCCCGGATGTGGTCGCTGATCATGTGCGAGGCGGTCAACACGTCACCGGGGATGGAGAAGAATCCCTGCACCTGCCCGGCGTGCGGATCGAAGGTCATGTAGCGGTCTGCGCCGGCGATCTCGATCATATCCGCGATGAGGCGGGCGGTGATGGGGACGCGCGGCTGGTCCTTCTTGTCCGACCTGCCGTAGCAAAGATAAGGGACAACCGCCGTGATGCGCGCCGCCGAATCCAGGCGGATGGTCTGGATCATGATCAGCAATTCCATCAGGTTGTAATGAATGGGTGAAGAGGTCGTTTGGATCACGTACACATCCTGTCCGCGCGCGCTGCTCTTCAGTTTGACAAAAATATTCTCATTGGGGAATTGAATCACTTCGCGCGGACTTAATTTCTGTTCGAGAAAATCTGCGATCTTTTGCGCCAGTTCGGGCGAACCGGAGCCGGCATATAGTTTAATTGCGCCGTACATTTTTATATCGTGGTGCATTTGATGAGGCATGACTCTCCTTGATTATTTCATCTTCCCATTCAACAGGATGCGCGCCGCCTCATACGGCGACATGTCCCTGCGGATGACCTTCTCCAACGCTTCCTCGTACTCGTCCCGGTGGGCGCCCGTAAGAAAACGACTCATCAACGCCTCCTGCAACACCGCATCCAACTCGGACCTCAGCCTGGCGCGGTCTCGAGCGGACCAATCCCCGCTTTGATGCAAATGAAACTTATGCTCCTCAATCGCCTTTGCCAGTTCCGGGATGCCGATCCCTTCGGTGGAGATGGTTTTGATGATGGGAGGGATCCATATGTCTTTGTCATTCTGAACCGTCGAAGACGGCGAAGAATCTCCGGCCTGGTGTGCGAGACCCTTCGCTGCTCCTTCGCTTCGCTCAGGACTGCGGCTCGGGGTGACATCCACCTTCATCATCCTGCCATGGTGGTGGACGACGCGTTTCGTCGGATGGGCAAGTTCGAGCGTGGAGCGAAGCGCACGTTCCGTGTTCTCCACGCCGGGACGGTCCGCCTTGTTGACGACGAGCACGTCCGCGATCTCCAAAATCCCAGCCTTGATGGCTTGAATGTCGTCGCCGAGACCGGGCGCTTCGACAACAATGGTGGTGTGTGCCAGCCGGGCGATGTCCACTTCGCTTTGCCCCGCGCCGACGGTTTCGATGATGATGATCTCGTATCCCGCCGCATCGAAGACCTGGACGAACGCGGCGGTCTTCTGCGCCAGCCCGCCGACCGATCCGCGCGTTGCCATCGAACGGATGAATACGCCGTCATCGCCGGAGAGATCGCGCATGCGCACGCGGTCGCCCAGCACCGCGCCTCCCGTGAACGGGCTGGACGGGTCAACGGCAATGATGGCGACCTTTTTGTTTTTCTCTTTACGGTAATGCAGCGTGAGTTGATTGACGAGCGACGACTTGCCCGTGCCGGGCGCGCCGGTCACGCCGATGAGGTGTGCCTTGCCGGTATGCGGAAAGAGTTCAGCAAGCGCGTCACGTCCCTCAGGCGAATCATTTTCGACCTGTGTGAGCAGTCGGGAGAGCGCCAAGCGGTTACCTTCGAGAATGGGTTGGGTCAGCAAGATTTCCTCATAACATGAAATTACGTAATACCTTATTGCGTATTGCGTAATTTATTTCACTGCTTCACGTATATCCCGGATGATTTCCTCGGTGGACGCCCCGGGTCCGTAAATGCCCGCAATGCCCATCTCCCTGAGTTTGGGCGCGTCGTCGTCCGGGACGATGCCGCCGATGAACACCTTGATGTGTTCCTGTCCGTTCGCCTTGAGCAGTTCCAGGATGCGCGGGGCGAGCGCCATGTGCGCGCCGGAGAGGATGGACAACCCCACCACGTCCACATCCTCCTGGAGCGCGGCTTCGGCGATCATTTCGGGAGTCTGCCGCAAGCCCGTGTAAATGACCTCCATGCCGGCATCGCGCAGCGCGCGCGCCACCACCTTCGCGCCGCGATCGTGTCCATCGAGTCCCGGTTTGGCGACGAGGACGCGTATCTTTTTTTCTGTCATGGTTCCTCCATGATTGAATTCTGCCGTGATTATACTATGCTGGTTCGGCGTAATTCGATGACGGGATTTTGACTCTGTCGAAATTCCCATGACTTTGAACACGGACAACGTGGATGACACGGAGACGCACGGACTCCAAAAAATCTGCGAAACCCCGTGTCGTCAGTGAAATCCGCATATCAAAAAAGGTTAATCACAGCGATCCCAAATGAGGCGGGATTTTATCCTCCATCCGCAACAACATTGATAAACCCCGTACCTTTTGGTCGAGTCGAGCCATGTATAAAATATGCTATACTTCGCACATGCCATCGCGCACAGACTGGTCAACATGGGCTGAGACATTGCGTCGCTTCAAATTGGACGGGCTTGCTTCGTGGTTATTGGAGGCGGGTTCTCCGTTGTCCGTGTTGGGGGCGCAGATGCTGTACGTCAGCCAGCCATTCGTGAGGGGAAAAGGAATCGAGGCGTTCGCTCACATGCTCGAAAACGAACAGGAAGCGCAGGCGTTCGCGCAATACCTGCGCGGGGAGGCGGAATGACCGCGCTGATCGTCTTCCTCGTCGCCGCATTACTTCTTTTATTTTTCACGTTCATGCGCCGCAGATCGCCGGGCGTGTTCCGTCGAATCGAGGCTTATGAACGACTGAACCGCGCCATCGGTCTGGCTGTGGAAGGCGGGACGCGCCTGCACATTTCCATCGGGCGCGGCAACCTGTTCACGGCGCGCGGCGGATCGGCATTGGCGGGACTTGCCATGCTGCGCCGCCTCACAGAGCGCACCTCCCTGAGCGACAAACCTCCTGTCGTAACCTCCGGGGACGCTTCGTTGGCGATCCTTTCGCAGGACACGCTGCAATCCGGCTATCGCGCCGCGGGTGCGGAGGATCAATATCGCTTCACCACCGGGCGATTGACCGGTCTCACGCCCTTTGCCTTTGCCGCAGGGACGACTTTCGTCGCGCGCGATGAGGACGTCTCCGCCAACGTGGTGATCGGCGACCTCGGCGCGGAAGCCGCGCTCCTCGCGGACGCCTCGGAGAGCGCAAACGCGGACCTGATCGCGGGGAGCGACAACCTTTCAGCGCAATCCGTTTTCTATGCCGCCTCGCAGGACCCGTTGATCGGAGAGGAAGTGTTTGCCGCCGGGGCATACCTGGGCGCGGGCGCGTCGCATGAAGCCAGCCTGCAAACGCAGGACGTTCTCCGCTGGTTGATCATCCTTGCCATCTTTGGTGGAATAGTCTTGAAGTTCCTGGGAATCGGTTTTTGATGATGCGAATCCTTGCCGCCGCCCTTGCCATTGCCTCGGGCCTCATCGTCCTCGCGGGATACTTCCTCCCGGAATTCACGATGCTGGATCAATTGCGATTCATCCTGACCGATTGGGCGATCATCATCGCGGGAATGGCTGTGCTGGTGGGCATCCTTAATCTCGTTTCCGTGCAGATGGAAAAGGTGAGGACAAAACAGAAGGGCGGCATGTATGGGGCGTTACTGGTCCTTTCCCTTGTCGTTACATTCGGTTTGGGACTTGTGTTCGGACCCGGGCATTCCCTGATGCGCGCGGCTGTGGAGGCGATCATCGTTCCGGTGGAAGCCTCGCTCCTCGCGATCCTCGCTGTGACGCTGGTCTACGCGAGCATCCGCCTGCTTCGCCGCCGCGCGGACGTGATGAGCGTGATCTTCCTCGTGACGGTCGTCCTGTTCCTCATCGCGGTCATGCCGACGCCGTTCGGTCCCATCCCTGTGCTGGGTCAATTGATCCTCGGAATTACGGGAATGATTTCGAGCGGCGGCGCGCGCGGGCTTTTGATCGGCGTGGCGTTGGGGACGCTGCTCACCGGCCTGCGCGTGCTGTTCGGCATTGACCGTCCATACGGGGGTAAATAATGCCCGACATCATCTGCTCCAATTGCGGCAACCCGAACCCGGACTTCCTGGATGCCTGCCAATTCTGCCAGTCGCCGTTGAAGTCCGAGTCCATGCTTCACATCGGGGAGGAGCCGACCAAGAAGGACACGGGCGAGTTGGAACAGATCCTGCCGGATTGGCTGAAGGACGCGCGCCAGCAGGGAAAGGCTGAGGCGGCGGACGATGCCCTTCAGTCGCCGATCACGTCCCGGGTCCAGAAAGATGAACCGCCCGACCTCTTGGCAGGACTTATGTCGCAGGCGGATTCGGACGAAGAGGAAATCCCCGACTGGTTGAAGGAAATCCAGCCGGAGGAAGAGAAAGGGGCGACTCCCAAACCGTCTTCAGAGGCTGGAGGCAAACCGTCCGATTTCTTCTCCCAATTCGAAGAACAGGAACCGGGCGAACCGACGCGGGAGGAACCGCCCTCCGGGCAAAAGGACGAATTGACCGATTGGTTCTCGCAGGCATCCGCCGAGCCGGCCGCGCCGTTCAGCGTCGAGGAGACGGGCGCCGCTTCCGGCGGCGAGGAATGGATGAAGGACCTCGAGTCGTTCAACGCCCAGGAACCGGAACAGCCGGCGGAAAAGGAACCCGAGGACTTGAGCTGGCTTCACGAACTGGAAGCCGCCTCCAAAAAGACGGAGGAAACTCCCGAACCGCAACGGAATGCAGGCTCCGATATGGCTTCTTCGTCCGGGGAGGATCTGGACTGGTTGAAAAATCTTGGCGCCGCCCCCGCGTTCGAAGAACCCGTCCCTTCGCAGCCGGCTTCCTCCGAGGAGGATCTGAGTTGGTTGGATCAACTGGGCGGCGCGGCGGAACCCGCCGCCAGGGAGCCAGCGCCGGAACCGGAACAGCCGTTGTTTTCGGAGGACGATTTGAAGTGGTTGAGCGATCTCGGCGGGACCGAACCCTCCGAGACGACCTCCCCGGCGTTTACCGAGGAAGGGGCCCAAGACTCCGAAACGACGATAAGCGCCTCAAAACCTTTCCGCACAGCGCCTCTCAATGAAATGCTCAGCGACGAAGCGATGCGGGACGCCGCCCCGGACTGGCTGTTGAACGCGCTCGAAGAACCCTCCATGCCGGCTCCCGGCGCGGCTTCGAGGGATTGGTTTGCCGAACAAAGCCGCGCGCAGGGCGAACAACCATTGGAGAAACCCGGCGCTCCGACTCAGGAGGAGCCTGCCCTTGCTCAACCGGCTTTTGAATCCCCCTCAGCAGACTCCTCCTCATCCTCCGCCCAGGACCTGGACGCGCTCTTCGACATGGAAATGCCCGACTGGCTTTCGCGCGAACCCGAAAGCGCCGAAGCCCCGTCTGCCGAATCCCTTCCGGCCGCCGCGCCCGCCGAGGAATCTCTTGCGCCTGTGGAACTGCCTTCGTGGGTGCAAGCCATGCGTCCGGTGGACTCGGCGATCGAAGGCGGGATCCCGGGCAGCGCCGATCAGGTCACAGAGCGCGAAGGTCCGCTGGCTGGGTTCAGCGGCGTCATCCCGCTTGCTCCCATCGGCTCGTCGCTTCGTCCCAAGACCTTCTCGCTAAAGTTGCAAGTCACGGATGAGCAGCAGGCGGGCGCGACCCTGCTCGAGCAGATCATCGCCGGTGAAACGCTCGCTCGGGAACGCAAGACGGCGCCGGTCGTTTCGCCCCAGCGCGTGTTGCGTTGGGCGCTCTCCGCCATATTCCTCGTTGTATTGAGCGTCGTGATCGGGCTGGGTTTGCGGATCATGCCCATCAGCCCCTCTGCGGAATTATCCGACCTCGTTTCAGCCCTCCCCGACGCCTCCCCTGCGCTCGTCGTCGTGGATTACGAACCCTCCTTCGCAGGCGAACTGGAAGCCGCGGCAGGACCCTTGCTGGATCAACTGGCGTTGGCGCGTCGCTCCACGTTCACGTTCATTTCCATGTCGCCGAACGGTTCCGCGTTGGTGGATCGGTTGATGATCAATACGAAGGTCGGCGTTCCGCTGGCGGGCGGCGGACTCGGTTATCAATCCAACGAGCAGTATTTCAACCTGGGGTTCCTGCCCGGTGGGTCTGCGGGTGTGTTGGGGTTCATCGAAAATCCCGCGCACGGTTTTTCCCAATTCGCCGCCGTCGTCCTGATGACCGATAATGCCGAAACGGCGCGCGTTTGGGTGGAGCAACTGGAAGCCGCAAGTTCAGAGATCGCCGCCAAACCTTTGATCGTGGTTTCCAGCGCGCAAGCGGGTCCCATGCTTGAACCGTACGTCGCCTCCGGTCAGGCGGACATCCTGATCAACGGTCTCTACGACGCGGCGAAATATGAACTCGTGAACGTCTCTCGCCCGGGCATCGCGCGGGCATACTGGGATGCCTTCGGGATCGGTTTGATGATGGCGATCCTTGCCATCGTTTTTGGGAGCGTATGGAGCATGCTCACGCGGTTTCGCGAACGCCGCGCGGAGGCGGAACAGGGATAGGACATGGTATCCATCGAAGTGATCTCCGCGTTCATCGGTCTCGTCCTTACCCTGATGGTGTTCAGTTATCTCATCGGCGATAATCTCTTGTTTCGCGTCGCCGTTTATCTTTTCATCGGGGTCGCTTCCGGTTACGCCGCCGCCGTGATCGTGGAAGACGTCCTCCTTGCGAAATTTCAATCCCTTCCATTGAACGATCCCGCGCAATTATTGATCGGGCTTATTCCGTTTTTCCTTGCGGCGACGCTCCTGGCGAAACTTTCCCCGCGCCTCTCGTGGATGGGGAATTTCGCGATGGCTGTGCTGGTCGGCGTGGGCGCGGCGACCGCCGTCGGCGGGGCATTGGCTGGGACGTTGATCCCCCAGGCTCAGGCTTCGATGGAGGCGTTGAATTCCCCTTCGCTCTTCGGCCTGGTCGAGGGCGGGGTCATGCTGACCGGAACGATCCTGACGCTGGTGTATTTCCAGTTCGGTGCGAAGCGCGCCGCGGATGGCTCGGTCAGACGCAACTCCATCTTTGAAGCGCTGGCATGGCTGGGACGCATTATCATCGCGGTGACGTTCGGCGTGTTGTTCGCCGGGGTGTACATGGCGGCGTTGACCGCCATGATCGAACGCCTGAGTTCGATGTTCAATTTCGTGAGATCGGTATTGGGTCTATAACGTCATGCCAACATCCCTTGTCCAGAACGAATCCATTCTTGCCATCGAGGTCGGTTCAGCCACGACCCGCGCGGTGCTGTTCGACGTGGTCGAAGGGCAGTATCGTTTCGTCGCCGCGGGCAGGGCGCCTTCCACCGCCGAGGCCCCGTTCAGGGATATCGGCATCGGTGTGCGCGAAGCGATCTCCAGTTTGCAGGAGGTCACGGGCGGGAGGCTGTTGGGGCAGGACGGCAACCTGATCGCTCCCTCCCAGCCCGACGGTTCCGGCGTGGACTCGGCGGTTGCAACCATCTCGGCAGGTCCCATCGTGAGGACGGTGATCGTCGGTCTGCTCCCGGACGTTTCAATAGGGAGCGCGCGTCATCTGGCTGAATCCACATACTCGCGCGTGGTGGAGACGCTCGATCTTTCCGATCACCGCAAACCCGACCAGCAATTGGACGCGATCCTGCGCGCCCGTCCCGACTTGGTGATCCTGACCGGCGGCACGGACGGTGGCGCATCCCGTTCCATGATGAAGATGCTGGAAACGGTCGGGCTGGCGTGCTACCTGATGCCCCAGCAAAAGCGTCCGATGGCGCTTTATGCGGGCAACAGGGAACTTGCCGGGGACGTCCAGGAATTGCTGGGTGAACACGCCGGCATGTTGAAGATCAGTCACAACGTCCGCCCTGCGCTCGACGAGGAGGACGCGACATCCGCAAGCGGCGAACTTGCCGCGCTGTTCGTCAATCTCCGCCAGAGACAATTGAAGGGCGTGGACGAATTGAACTTATGGACCGGCGGGAACATCCTGCCCACGTCGTACGCGCAGGGGCGGATGGTTCGTTTTCTCAGCCGTCAATACGAATCCACGCGAGGTTTGTTGAGCGTGAACATCGGCGCGTCGGCGACCACGGTGGCGGCTGGCTTCGGAGGCGATCTCGTATTGCGGACGTATCCCCAATTCGGTCTGGGCGAGAATCTATCCGGTCTGTTGCAGCACACGGATCTCGAGAGCATCATGCGCTGGCTGCCTTTGGACATTTCCCCGAACACTCTGCGCGAGTACCTGTTCCAGAAATCCCTGTATCCCGGCACACTCCCCGCGACGAGCGACGACCAGGCGATTGCCCAGGCGATCGCGCGCCAGGTCATGTACCTTGCGGTGCGCGCGGCGCGAAGGTCTTTCCCGGTCGGCGGTCAGGCTTCGAGAGATGTTCTGCCCTCGTTGGATCTGATCGTTGCGGGGGGCGGCGCGGTGAGCGATGGATTGTCGCTGGGTCAGAGTTTGTTGATGTTGCTGGATGCGATCCAGCCTGTCGGCATTCTCCCGATATTGATTGACCAGAATAACCTGCTGCCCCTGCTCGGCGTCGCCGCGGCGCGAAACAATTACCTGCCGGTGCAGGTGATCGATTCGGGCGCGTTCATCGGCTTGGGGACGGTCGTTTCGGTGTCTGCCTCCGCGAAGTACGGCGAGCAGATCCTGCGCGCGAAGATGACCTACAGTGACGGGACGGACGCGCGCGTGGATCTGAAGTTCGGCGGGCTGGAGGTTTTGCCGTTGTCGAGCGGGCAGACTGCGCGTCTCAGTTTGCAGCCGCTTCAGCGCGCGGACGCAGGCTTGGGTCCCGGAAGAAGCGGGAGCGTCACGGTGACGGGCGGCGCGATGGGCGTGGTCATTGACGGGCGCGGGCGTCCGTTGCAGTTGCCGTCCGATCCGGTCCGCCGCCGCGAGACGATCAAGAAGTGGTATTACACGGTGGGAGGTTAGGCGGATGTTGGCTCCAGTCCTGCACGTTTTACCCCTGACCACGATCGTGCGCGAGCGCGTCCTGCCTGTGGCGGGGAAGGTGAACGCCAGCGTCAACCAGAAGGTCAACCCGACGGACGTGGTGGCGGAGGCGACCTTTGCGCGCGAACACGTCCTGCTCGACGTGGCACGCGCGTTCGGCGTCACAGCAAAAGCCGCCGATAAGATGATCAAGGTCAAGGAAGGCGACCGCCTGTCGCAGGGCGCGGTGGTTGCGGAGAACGGCGGATTCATCTCCCGCGCGATCAAGGCGCCGCGCGCCGGGCGCGTGATGGTGGCTGGCGGCGGGCAGGTCCTGATGGAAGTGGGCGAGGCGCGCATCGAATTGCGCGCAGGCTTGCCCGGCGTTGTGACGCGGATCGTCCCCGAGCGCGGCGTAGTGATCCGCACGGTGGGCGCGTTGATCCAGGGGACGTGGGGCAACGGGCGCGTCGAGAACGGCTTGATGACCAGCCTGATCGAAAAGGAAGATGACGTGTTGACCGCTGACCGCCTGGACGTGAGTCTGCGCGGGTCGGTGATTCTTGGCGGTCACGTGCGCGACCAGGAGACCCTGCGCGCTGCGGCGGATATGCCGGTGCGCGGTTTGATCATTTCGAGCCTGAACGTCTCACTGATCCAGCCTGCCATGCAGATGAAGTATCCGATTTTGGTGTTGGATGGCTTCGGCGCGATGCCGATGAACTCAGCCGCGTTCCAATTACTGCCGACCCACAACAAGAACGAAGTGACCGTGAACGCCGAGTTCCCGGACCGTTACAGCGGAGGGCGTCCCGAGGTGGTCATCCCGAAACAGGTGGAGAATGAACCGGAGGAGCCGCAGGATTTCGTCCCGTTTGCCGTCGGTCAGAGGGTGCGCCTGCGCCGCTCGCCGCATACCGGCATGATCGGCTCGATCGCAGACCTGCCCGAGGGACTCAGCAAACTGCCCAGCGGTTTGCACGCCCCCGCGGCGGAGGTGAAACTCGAAAACGGCGAAGCCGCGCTCGTGCCTTTGGTTAATCTCGAAGTTGTGGGATAATCGCTTCATGCAATGCTGATGAGGAGAGTGCAACATGTCAACTGGCAATCTAGACGATTTCGATGAAACCTTCGATGAAGAAGCCGAAGCGCCGGAGGAATCCAGCAACCGTACCTTCCTGTTCGTGGCGGGCGGTCTGGGTGTGCTGATCCTGGTTGTCCTCCTCTGTGTGGGCGGTTACGCGCTCTTCAACTACAATGCCGCTCAGTCGGCGAATGCGACGGCGCAGGCGAGAGCCGTGGAGCAGGAAGCGACCGTGCAAGCCGCGTTGACGCAGACCGCCGTCGTCGTTCAGGCGCAGGCTGATCAGGCGACCGCCACGGTTCCTCCGACGAATACTCCTGTCATTGCTGAAGCGACGGCGACCCCGACCGAAACGGCAAACCCCGCCACCGCCACCGTCGGCGCGGCGTTCACGCAGATCGCCGCCTCCACGCAGACGATCATTCCCACCTCCACGGCGTTGCCCAATACCGGCTTTGCGGACGAGGTGGGCATACCGGGCATGCTTGCCATGGCGCTGGCGTTTGTGGTCGTGATCTTCCTGGTCAGAAGGTTGAGAGCGGCGCCGACGCGGTAGCTCATTCACTGGAATTAAAGAGACCCCAAGGTAAAAGACTTGGGGTCTCTAACATTATTCTTCCAAAACACTGACTCGTAATCTTCCAAAGATGTAATGCCTGATGCCTGTTCTATTGGATTGTGGAGGGGCTTCAAATGCGTAAGTGACCAGGTACCTTGCATTGCCAAATGCCCTGATTTGTTTTCCCTCCTGCCAGTTTATTAAATCATAATGGCGAAGCAATTCGTAGTCGAAACTTCGACCTTGCGTCATGGGGGCAGGGTACCATTGTAATAATTTGTTCCCAAACTCAGGAACCCAATCCCATTTGCCACCCCCAATATCATAATCCACTGGAATGATATTTGAATTTGAACGCTTTTTCCAGTCTGTGACGATGAAATCAAGAGCCTGCATTTTTTGGATCAGGGGTACATCCGCCTCGGTCAACACATCCCCGCGATATTGAAGGTGATCACGGATGATCAAAAAGCCGCATAAGATATTGATTATGCTGAATCCCGCCAATGATATATAAGAGATCCCAGAGATTATTTTTCCTGCACAGCCTCCAATGAGGATCGCAGTTGGCAACAGAAAGATGATAAACAAGAACATCGGGAGAAATTGCACTGTTTGGTCGGGTCGTTCACCCTCGATCCAGGCGGGACCGTTCAGCCAGGAAGATATACCGTAGGATAGACTTATGAATAACCCTGCCAGAATAACCAGCCTCAATGCAGGAGAATTCACTCTAATCTCAAAGTTCTTTGACGAGGTCAGTTTCCAGACAATAGCGACGAGCAAAGACGCGAAGACTGTAAACGCAAAGACAGCCTGTAGCAGGTAGGTTCTCCCAACCAGCTTTAGCAGGAAATTGGATGTGGATGAAAGCAGTTGTGGGGATGCATGTTTAAAGGTCAGGTCAAATTCTGAACTGTTTGTCCATTGGAAAGTTACATAATTGGGCAGGCTCCAGAACGCATTCCAAAAGGTATGGAGTGTGCCAACCATCCCCAAGCTGCCTTTTCTGTAACCTAAGATTTGTTCCAACCCTACATTTTGAAAGTATGGGTGCCAGGTTAGGATGATCGACGATGATATTAGAATCAAAAGAATAATTAGGACGGGGAAAGCACCATTCAATCTGGGACGTCTATATAGAAGAATGATACTCGTCAGGAACGCCATCACAATAGCGTTAACAATCCCCGCCAGGTATAGAGATGGAGCCAGAAGGATTAAGACTATTATCGGAGGCAAACTCCAAAGGGATGGTTTTTCCAGATATCGTACTGCCAGATAGATGAAGCAGATGTTGACCAGTGTCATCGTATATTGGTTCCAAAACTCAACCGAGGATGAACGTAAAATGACCGATAAAAGTGACGGGATGACAGCCAATAGGAAATATTTCCAATCCCTGCCAAACGATCTCCACCCCACGAGCGTCAAAAGAACGATCTGGATCAAGCCTAGAAAAAAACTGACAGAGAGAAGATTGGGCAGGGCACTCAAAATAAAACCTAACAAAACCATGCCGTTGGGATTAGGTATATCTGTGGAACTGATCAAACCGACAGGTATGTTTCGAACCCCGGAAGTGTACCCCAGCCATATATTCGTTGCCTGGTCCTCACGCCATTGTGATATTTGTGCCCAATAGTACCTGTCTACAACAAGCAAAATGACAAAGAAAGTGATAATGGCAATTGTGATGATTTTCCTGTTATTTTGGATCACGATGCAAAGTCCTTGGTGAAGAATGTCGGTGACAATTATGGGCAGGGATACAACTTGGTGTGCCTATCAGCGGATCAGGAGCCTAATAATAAACTCATAGAAAGGGGTGGCATGGATTTCACCAGCCCACGAGAAATATCTGGGAGAAAAGATGGAGACGACTCCTATGAGAATAAGAGCCTGCAGGAACTGTCTTTGATGTTCAGATATGGCCTCGGGATGATTTACTGCAAGCGTGTAGGAATGAAAAAGACAGAGCATGAATATTCCAAGGGAGAGCAGGGAAAAGATCCGCGTTGTATCCAATGAAAAAAAGGAGACGCCATAGTTAACGGCGAAAATCACGGAAACAGAAAGGTAAAACCTTTTGTCCCATTTGAAGAACATCAAAAAGCAGATAATGATTGCCAGCCAATGGATGTTGAATAATGAAAAAAGCGACAATGGAAGATGAGTGATGTTCAATTTAGTCCATTCCCATACACTCCTGGTAAAGAGAAATTCAGCACGCGGTGCGACTGTGATCTGGTTGAATGCCAGAAAGGCCTTGACCAGCAATGTGCCGGCAATCCCGCCTGCCCCCATTGCCATTACATGTTGGATTTTGATGCCGTCGCGTGAAAACCATCTTAATGCAATGATCTCGCCGGCGGCAATCAGGAATACAAGGTGATTCGTCGAACCCAAGACGGCAAGGGCAAATATCAACAAGGCCGAATTTGTAAAAAGAAAAGGGATTGTCAAGGCAACCGACAGCCCGTCCGGCATGCCCAGCCATGTAAAGAGGACAGTAGTTAATGGGCTGGTGATGAGGAGTGCGGAAAAGATCAGCGCCTGTAATGCCCCCCAGCGAAGATATGTGTATACAACAAAAACCGCATACCCGCATACGATGATCACATAACAAAGAATATTGAATGTCAGTGGTGATGTAAGGTTAAGAATAAAAGCAATGGCCGGGAGAAGAAGTGTTTCCTGAAAATTATTACGGAAGTGTATATCCGTCCTTGTGATAAACAGATTTTCAGAGAGTCGTTGGTAAGGCGCCTCCGGGACGACCCCCACCCCATTGATGAGGGTCACAATAACGAACAAGAAACCCAAAGACAGGAACCATAATTTGTGCCTGCCCAGTTCCTGTACTTTTGTGTACAACCAATCTAACACTGTTGATGGAAGCATCGATAGTTTTACACCACGCTCTTCGCAACCTGTTCGCCGTACCCCAGCAGCGCCCTGACCATCTCCTGCGAGCGCCCCTCCGCATAAACGCGCAGGACGGGTTCTGTGCCGGATGGACGGATCAACAACCATGAGTCATCCGCCATGATGTACTTGACGCCGTCGCGCTGGCTGACCTCGGACACCTTCTCGCCTCCGATCTCCGCCGGAGCCTGCTTCGTCAAAAATTCCGTCATCTCCGCCTTGGCCACCGGACGGCTCAAGCGCAAATCCGTGCGTTCGTAATAGGCGGGACCGACGTCCTTCAACAGGTCCTCCACCATCGCGTGCAGGGTCCTGCCCGATTCCGCGATCATCTCCACCAGCAGCAACCCCATGATGGGACCGTCGCCTTCGGGGATGTGTCCCTTGAACGAGATGCCGCCCGACTCCTCGCCGCCGATCAACACGTCCTCGGTCATCATGTAATCCGCAATGTGGTTGAAACCCACCGGCGTTTCGTAAAGGGTCAAGCCGTAGCGTTTGGCGAGGCGGTCAATCATGCGCGTCGTGGAAACCGTCCGCACGACCGCGCCGCTCATGCCGCGTTTTTCCACGAGATATTTCAAGGACAACGCCATGATCTTGTGCGGGTCCACGAAATTGCCGCGTTCGTCCATCGCGCCGATGCGGTCCGCGTCGCCGTCGGTCACGATGCCGAAGTTGCCCATCCCCGAACTGATGGCGGACGCCAGCGCGTTGAGATACTTCGCAATGGGTTCGGGATGCACGCTGCCGAAGCCGGGATTCATCTCGCCGCGGATCTCGGCGATCTCGCAACCCGTTCCCTGCAAAAAGGATTTGATCACGCCGCGCCCTGAACCGTACATGGCGTCCACCACAAAGCGTTGAGGGTCGTCCGCGATGATGTCGGTATTGATCAACGTTCGCAGGTGGTCGAAATAGGCGGGCAACGGGTTGAACTTCTGGATCAAGCCCGCCTCGCGCGCCATTCTGAAATCCATCAGGTTGGGACCACGCGCCTGTTGTTCGTTATCGTTGATGTAGATTTCCACGCGGCGGCATTGTTCCGGCAAAGCGGACCCGCCGAACGCGCCCTTGAGTTTGACGCCGTTGTAACGCGGCGCGTTGTGCGAGGCGGTGATCATCACACCGGCAACCGCGTTTTGATGTTTGACGGCGTAGGAGATGGCCGGGGTCGGCGCGTCGGCTTGCGCCAGCAGGACGGTGAATCCATTCGCGGCGAGGACGCGCGCCACTTCGCCCGCGTATCTGTCCGAGAGGAAACGCGTATCGAAACCGACCACGATCTTTTTGGGGTCGGGAGTCTGCTGACCGTTCCCTGTTTTGTCCACAGGACT
This sequence comes from Anaerolineales bacterium, assembly GCA_013360875.1. Classification (GTDB taxonomy): domain Bacteria; phylum Chloroflexota; class Anaerolineae; order Anaerolineales; family Villigracilaceae; genus Defluviilinea. Next base: position 27,936 of record JABWAU010000022.1, read on the forward strand.
GCTTCGCTTGTCCCAATACTCCGAGGCGACCGCGTCGGCGATGGCTTGCGCCACCATGCGCAGATTGCTGAATGTGAATGTGTCCGAGATGACGGCGCGCCAGCCGTCCGTTCCAAAGTGTATGGGCATGAAAGTTCCTTTTTGAGATTATGTATGGAATCCAGAAGCTTGCATCTGCATCACCAACAGCAAGTGTTGGATTCCATAAGGGGTTATGGTGTCGAAGCGGCGGGTGGAGTCGCAGAGGGTTGCCAGTCTGGGACCGGCGTGGCGGTGACCAGCACCGATTGGATCATCCATCCCTCCACGCGTTCGTCGTTGATGACGGCAAAGACATGCACCCAGATCACGCCGTTCAATTCCTGAAGTTCATCCGGGATGATGGTGACCGTGGAGCCGTTGCCGAGCGTCCGCAGTACGATCCCGCCCGGTCTTTCGCGGATGAACGCGCCGCCTCCCTCGGAGGCGCGGATGATCGCGATGATGGGGGTCGGTTCGGCGGTGACAGTGTTGGTGGGCGTCCGCGTGGGAGGGATGGTGGTCGTGGATCTTGCTGTGGGTGTCTGCGAGGAGGTTGAGGTGGGAACGCCGATGATGGCGGTCACCGGAGGGGAGGTGGATGTGATGGTGGGAACCAGCGGCAGGGTGGATGTGGCTTGGGGGGTGAAAGCAGGCTCAGGCGTGGAAAGACCCGCCTGTAGCTTTATCCAATCCATTGTGCCGGTGGAGGTCGCCAGCCACGCGATGATGAGTACGAGGATGAGTCCCGTGAATGAAACCCCGCCGAAGGTCCTGGGATGGAAGCGCAGGAAGAAGAGGGTGAGGAGACAAAAGAGGGTCGCCCATGCGTAGTGGACGAGGAAGACCAACATTCCCTGGGGCCACAAGCCTTCGATGCCGCTTCCCAAACCGAAGCCTGCCGCGCAGAGCGGAAGGAAGAATTCATACGCCACGAGCGCGCTGGGCAGGTAAGGGCGTTGTTCCGAGCGGACAAAGGAGAGGGTGATGAGGATCGCGCCGATTGCCAGCACGAAGAAATCGGGCGCCCACAGGCGGCTGTGAAGGAAGGCTTCGTTGAAGGTGCGCGGTTGTGGGAAGACCCGCGTGGCGAAACCGGCGACGACCCCGCCTGTGAAGGCGAGGGATGAACTGAGGATCAGGGCGGCGAAGGTCTGCGCGAACATGCGTCCCGCGCCGGCGATCATTCCGAGGGACAAGCCGATCCAGGGGGTCAATACCGGCGCGACGAGAACGCCGAAGATGAGCAGGCTTTGCGAGTCGAGGAAATATCCCAGTCCGATGATCGCTCCGGCGACGAGGGCAAAGATGTAGAGTTCGTAGGTGGGAAAGGCTCGCTTGGCGAGATGGGAAAATAAGGCGGCGCGTCCTTCTTCGTCTGTTGGGAAGTAGGCGCGTCGCATGGCGCGCCGCCTCCTGGCGCGCGCGGAGACGAATTCCCGCGTTGATTCCGGTTCGGGTTGGGATTGCGTCGTGATTTCTGAATGATCCATACAAAGATAATGCCGGTTTACTTTCTCGAAGTAGCGCTGATGCGCAGGGGTTTTTCCAGCAGTTCCAAAGCGGTGATGATGTCGGGCGCGAGGAGGTCGGCGGATAAAAGCGTTTCCACCGCCGCGCCTTCCTTCGATAGCACGCAGATTCCGAGCGCGGATTCCTTGAGCATCTCCGCGTCGTTCGCTCCCTGACCGATTGCAACGACTTGGTCCGCGCCAAGTCCCCGGACGTAACCGGCTTTTTGTTCGGGTTCGTTGCCGGGTTGTATGCGTACCGCCGTGAGATCGAGTTGCCGGTCTATCAGGGCTTGTTTTCCATGCGTATCTGCGGTTAGCAGATGGATGGTCAGTTTATCCTTCAACGCTTCAATCTTTTCTGCGACTCCCTCAATGAGTTGCCCGTCAATTGCCAGTGTCCCGTTAACGTCCGTGACAAGGTGTTCCAGTTTCAGCGTTCCGCGGCCGGGGATGTTGATCTCGATCACGCGTTCAATTATACAGGGAAGTCAGGGAGGATGGGGTGGGGTCTCGATGGATTTCCCAAACGCTTCACGCGTGACGTGAGCCTGACTCTGTTATTGACACTCTTTTCTCATCGGGTATAATACCGTCCGCACGACAGGGGCCCCGTAGCTCAATGGCAGAGCAGTTGACTCTTAATCAATTGGTTGAGCGTTCAAATCGCTCCGGGGTCACAGGGACAACCCGCAGGGCGGGTTGTTTTTACTTTGGTATGATTAACCCGTAGCGCGACTTTCAAGTTGCAACCCAAAGGCGGCATAAATGTCGCGTTACGGATGGGATAGTTTTTGCAAAGTACTGCCATATCTCATGGTTTTCAACGGATGGACAGGTTCACAACATGACTCTTTCCTGGTATGCGATGCGAAGCAAACCCAACAAGGAGGATTTCCTCGCCGGTCAACTCCAGGCGCACGGCGTGGAGGTTTATTATCCGGTTCTGCGCGTGAACCCGGTCAATCGGCGCGCCCGCAAGTTGCGCCCGTATTTTCCGAATTATCTCTTTGTGCATGTGGATTTGGAGGCGGTCAACGTTTCGGATCTGCGCTGGATGCCGGGCGCTTCGGGATTGGTCAGTTTCGACGGGGAACCCGCCTCTGTGCCGGACCTGTTGATCGCCGCGCTCAGGAAACAAATTGACCTGCACAATGAGACCGTCCGCGACCAGGGGAGGAATTTCCGCCGGGGCGATATCGTCCTGATCCAGGAAGGTCCCTTTGCGGGATATGAAGCGGTCTTCGATACGCACATTTCAGGCGAGGAGCGGGTGAGGGTGTTGTTGAGTCTGCTTCAGAACAGGCAAATGCCGGTCGAAATCGCGAGCAGGCAGATCAGACGCGTGAAGCGTGCTTGACAATTGTCGGACAAATTTTTAGCGGGGGGAATGATGCTCCATACCCTTCCTGTAACTTTTATATGGACGAGGCGTCATGGGTATAACCTGCGGAGTGTGATTTTTTATCGTATCGTTGATTCGTTCTCTGCATCGCGCAGAGGGAGATGAATTTATGGGCATTCGTTCAGAGTTGGAGAAATTTCCCCTGGTTGCCGTTTCACAGAAGATCAAAAAAGCCAATGCAATGATACCCAGGAACGTGCAATGGCTCCTGTACATCGCGGCGCTTATCATTTCGGATGCGTTGATGACCTCCCTGGCATTCTGGCTGGCGTATTATTTCCGTTTCGTGGCTTTCGAAAAGTATTTCTACCAGAACGCCTTCGTTTCTTTTAATACATATCAATTCCTGCTCGTCTCGATGCCTTTTTTGTTGCTCGTGATCTTTGCGACCAACGGGTTGTACGCCAGGGATAATCTGCTGGGCGGCACGCGGGAATATTCGACGGTCTTCCGCTCGGCAGGCACGGGGTTTCTGTTGATTGTGGTGGCGGGATTTCTCGAACCCGACCTGGTCATTGCGCGCGGCTGGCTGTTGATGGCGTGGATATTCACGTTTTTCTTCGTGGCTGCGGCGCGTTTCCTTCTGCGGCGGGTCGTTTATTCCCTGCGCCGTTATGGTTTCTTCCTGACTCCGGCGGTGATCGTTGGCGCAAACCAGGAGGGGAGGTGGCTGGCGGAACAGTTGCTCAAGTGGGAGACGTCGGGCTTGCACCTGGTCGGTTTCGTGGACAAGAAGACGCCCGTCACTTTTCCGCTTTTTCACGACCTGGTATCGCTGGGGACCGTGGAGCAATTGGGCGAGGTCATCGAGCGTTACAAGATCGGGGAGGTGATCCTGGCTTCGAGCGCGATCTCCACGCGGGATTATCTGCTCGAAATCTTCAGGAAGTACGGCGTTTCGGACAAGGTCAACATCCGCATGTCGTCCGGCTTGTACGAGATACTCACGACCGGTTTGACGGTCAATGAGTTTGCCTACGTGCCGCTGGTGTACGTGAACAAGGTGCGTTTGACCGGTTCCGATACGTTCATGAAATTCCTCCTCGATTACATTCTGGCGATCATCAGCCTGCTGGTGTTGTCGCCGTTTTTCCTGGTGGTGGCGATCATGGTGAAGCGGAGTTCCCCGGGACCCGTCATTCACAAGCGGCGGGTGATGGGGTTGAACGGCAAACAATTTCACGCCTACAAGTTCCGCACCATGGTGATCAACGGCGACGAGATCCTGGCGCAGCATCCCGAACTGAAGGAGGAACTGGCGAGAAATCACAAGTTGAAGGACGATCCGCGCGTGACGAAGATCGGTGCGTTCCTGCGAAAATACAGCCTGGACGAACTGCCTCAACTGTTCAACGTCCTCAAACGGGAGATGTCCCTGGTTGGACCCCGCATGATCTCGCCGGAAGAGGTATCCATGTACAAACAGTTCGACATGAACCTGCTGACCGTACTGCCGGGCATGACCGGCGTATGGCAGGTCAGCGGGCGTTCGGATGTTTCCTACGAGGAGCGCGTGCGCCTAGACATGTATTACATCCGCAATTGGAGCATCTGGCTCGACCTGCAGATTTTGTTCCAAACGATCCCTGCCGTGATCAAACGCCGTGGGGCATATTAAATCCATCCACGAAAAGGAAATCATACCTATATGGCAAAGATATTGGTGACCGGCGGCGCCGGCTTCATTGGTTCTCACGTTGTGGACTTGTTCCTCGAAAAAGGTTATGAGGTGGCAATCCTCGACGATCTTTCCACGGGACGCGAGTCCAATCTCGACCCGCGCGCGAAGTTCTACAAAATGGACATCCGCAGTCCCGAGGTGCGCGAGGTATTCGAGGCGGAACGACCGGATTACATCAGCCATCACGCCGCGCAGATGGACGTGCGCCGTTCGGTCGCACAACCGCTGTTCGACGCGGACGTGAACATCCTCGGTTCCATCAATCTGATCGAACGCGCCAAAGAGTTCGGGGTGAAGCGCTTTGTTTACATCTCGACCGGCGGGGCTGTCTATGGCGAACCGGAGTACGTTCCCTGCGACGAAGCGCATCCGATCAACCCCATCTGTCAATATGGCGCCAGCAAGCATACCGTCGAGCATTATTTGTTCATGTATCACGTCAATTACGGCTTGGATTACACCGTGCTTCGCTATCCCAACGTATACGGTCCGCGGCAGGACCCGCATGGGGAGGCGGGCGTGGTGGCGATCTTTACCGGGAAGATGCTGGCGGGCGAGCCTGTGACGATCAACGGCGACGGCGAGCAGACGCGCGACTTCGTGTACGTCGGCGACTGCGCCTATGCAAACTACCTGGCTGTGACGGTCGAACACCAGCCCGGCATCTTCAACATCGGCTGGGGACGCCCGACTTCCGTCAACGACATCTTCAACACCCTGGCGAAGGTCACGGGATATCCTCATGCGGCGTCGTTCGGTCCCGCCAAAGTCGGCGAGACGCGTCACATCTACCTGGATGCAGCGAAAGCCAAAAGGGAATTAGGTTGGTCGCCGACCTTGTCCCTTGAGGATGGTTTGGAACGAACCGTGGCTTATTTCAAAGAATCGGAGCGGGTCGCTTGATCATCGTACAAACCCCGTTGCGCATCAGTTTCTTTGGCGGAGGCACGGATTTCCCCTCCTTCTTCATGGAGGAGGGAGGCTGTGTCCTGTCGTCGGCAATTGACAAATTCATCTTTCTGACGATCAAGCAAAGGTTCGACGCAAAACTGCGCATCGGCTACACCCGCACGGAAATGGTGGACTGCATTGATGAGATCCAGCATGAGTTGATCCGGGAGGCGCTGCGTCTTACGGGAATTACGCGCGGCGTGGAGATCACGACGATGGGCGATATCCCCTCCGAGGGTTCGGGTCTGGGATCCTCCAGCACGGTTACGGTCGGCGCCCTGCACGCCATGTACGCGTATCTGGGCGAGATCGTCTCCGCCGCGCGGCTGGCGCGCGAAGCCTGCGCCATCGAGATCGAAACCCTGAAAAAACCCATCGGCATCCAGGATCAATACATCGCCGCGTACGGCGGTCTGCGTTTCCTCGAATTCAAGCCCGACGGCGAAGTCAACGCGGAAAGAGTGAAACTGTCCGTCGAGGCGCGGCGGGCGCTGAACGATAATTTCCTGTTGTTCTTTACCGGTGTGAGCCGCAGTTCGGAATCCGTTCTCTCGGAACAGAAGAACAAGATCAAAGAGCGCATGGCGGAATTGCGCGAAATCAAGCAGATGGCGTATCAGGCGCGGGCGTATCTCGAAGCGGAAAACTTCGACGCGTTGGGCGAACTCATGCATCAATCCTGGGAGTTAAAAAAACGGCTGGCGGGCGGCGTCAGCAACGGTCGCATTAACGATATGTACGAAGCCGCAAGAAACGCCGGAGCCATTGGCGGAAAGATCGCCGGCGCCGGTGGAGGGGGGTTTCTTTTGTTATATGTCCCGTACGAACGCCAGAGCCGCGTCCGCGCCGCGTTGCGTGATCTACAGGAACTTCCCTTCCGCCTGGAAACGGACGGAACGAAGATCATCTTCAATTATCGTCGCTCGTAAAGGCAGGTTGCAATGGAACACATTCAAAACTACATATCGGCGCTGCAACAGACCATGGATCAATTGCCCAAACCGCTGATCGCCGAAGTGATCCGCGTTCTGCAACGCGCGCGTATGCGCGGCAGCCAGGTGTTTATCATGGGCAACGGAGGTTCAGCCTCGACCGCCTCGCACTTCGTCTGCGACCTGGCAAAGAACACCCGCCGCGACGGACTGCCGCATTTCCGCGCCATCGGTCTGGCGGACAACATGGAGATCTTTTCGGCGTACGCCAACGACGAAGGATACGAGAACGTTTTCTCGCAGCAACTGGTCAACCTGATCGGACCCGGCGACGTTGTCATCGCCATTTCAGCCAGCGGCAATTCGAAGAACGTCGTCAGAGCGGTGGAGGAGGCGCGAAAATACAACGCCATCACGATCGGCTTCACCGGCTTCACCGGCGGGCGACTCGGTCAACTGGTGGACATCCACATTCACGTCAGAAGCGAAATCATCGAACACGTCGAAGACATTCACCTGATGCTGGAACACATGATCGTCCGCGCCATCAAGGACCAGCCGTTCATCGGCATCGAACTGCCGGAAGCGAGCGCGAAATTGTCTGCGGATGTACTGGGCGATTAATCGAACGATGCGTTGCCGTCCCGGGCAAGAATGACCTCGAGTGCGTGCGGCAGATCGTCGCAAACCAGAAATTCCGCCAGATCCGCCGGTCGAGGCTGCGCCAATTGCTCCGTCCCCCGCCCGGTCTTCAGAATGATCGTTCCCCGCACCCCCGCCGCCTGCCCGGCTTGAACGTCGCTCCACGCATCGCCGATCATCCACGAACGTTTCAAGTCCAGCGAGAGTTCCCGTGCCGCCTGAAGGAGCAGCCCGGGCCTGGGCTTGCGACAGTCGCACCTGTCGTCCGGTCCGTGCGGGCAAAGATAAGCGCCGTCAATCCTGCCTCCCCGATCGCGGATCCATCGGACCAGACGATCATTGATCTCCCCCGCGCTCTCGAACGACATAATGCCCCGTCCAACGGCGGATTGATTTGTAACAATTACTATCCTATATCTGTCTAGTTTTTGGTTTGAAAGCGCCCGGATCGCCTCGGGAAATATCTGGACGTGAGACCAGTCCCGAACGTACCCCGACCGGTTTTCGATGAGGACGCCGTCGCGGTCGAGAAAAATTGCAGGAAACATGAAACCATTATACCCTTCGGATTTTCATTGCCGACGATGATTTTTCCTGAACGACGACTGAAATGACGGGACGCCCGCTTCCTCCTCACGATAACCTGCTTCTGTTTCACCGGCAGGGGACAACCCGAAGAATTAAATACGCCAATTTCCGAACCGATCCCGAAATCATGTCGGAATGGCGGAGCGCGCCAACAGCGGACCGCAATGATGAACAAACTTCGCTTATATCTCGAACGCCAGGCATCGTCCATCCTTCGATATGTTTATGAACAAACCATCCTTTTCCTGTTTGGTTGGATACCCACGCTTGTCGGCATTGGCTTGCGCGGTCTGTTCTATCGCCTGATCCTGAAAATGGACGGTATGGCGGCAATCGAAAGCCGCGTCCGCATCCGCTTTGCGGATCGCATCAAACTGGGTCACGGCGCTTACATAGACGAAGGCGTCTACCTGCACGCCTGCCCGCAGGGAATCGAGATCGGTCCCGGCACGATCGTCATGCACGGAGCGGTACTGCACGTGTACAACTTCCGCGATATGCCTCACTCCGGTATTCGCATTGGTAAGAACAGCCTGATCGGCGAATACTCTGTGATCCGCGGGCAGGGCGGCGTGATCATTGGCGACCGCGTGTATACCTCGCCGTTCACGCAGATCATCGCCGTCAACCACGTTTTCGACGATCCGAACCGTCCCTTCGTGGAACAGGGCATCACAGCGGAAGGCATTGTCATCGAAGACGACGTATGGCTGGGCGCAGGCGCGGTCATCACGGACGGCGTGCGGGTGGGGAAGGGCGCGGTGGTGGCGGCGGGCGCGGTCGTGACGAAGGACGTGCCGCCCCACACGGTGGTCGGAGGCGTGCCTGCCAAGCCGATCAAGACAATTGACGGAAACATCAGCAATCCTGACCGAAGAATCTATCACGCAATGAAGGAAGGTGGTCTATGACGATATTATCTGTGGTCATCCCAGCCTACAACGAGGAGAACGGCATCAAGGAGATTGCCGAGCGCGTCCTTGCCGTGGAACCCGCCTTGAAAGAGGTTGGCGTCGAACGTCTTGAACTCCTGGTCGTGGACGACGGCTCGAGGGACAGAACGGCTGAGGTCGCAGAGGGCATACCCGGGGTGCGTTTGATCCGTCACCCAAAGAACAAGGGCTACGGCGCGGCGTTGAAGACCGGCTTCTCCAAATCCGCCGGCGAGTTGATCGGCTTCCTGGACGCCGACGGGACATATCCGCCGGAGTATTTCCCGCAGTTGTGCAAATCCGCCTTGAACGGCTCGGACCTGGTGATCGGTTCGCGCATGGCGGGCGCGGACAGCAGGATGCCCCTCACGCGACGCGTCGGAAATTTCTTCTTCGCCAACCTGCTTTCCATTTTGGGCCGCCAGAAAGTGACCGATAGCGCCAGCGGGATGCGCGTTTTCAAACGCGAGATACTCGAGCAGATCTATCCCCTGCCCGACGGTTTGAACCTGACCCCTGTGATGAGCACGCGCGCATTGCACGAAGGGATCAAGATCGTGGAAGTGCCGATCCCTTACAGCGAGCGCGTCGGGCGTTCCAAACTGAGCGTCATCCGCGACGGGCAACTCTTCCTGCAAAGCATGGTGTGGACGGCGATGTCATACAACCCGGTCCGCATTCTCGGGTTGATCGGGCTGGGCGGCATCGGAATCGCCGGGCTTGTGTTTCTTGGCTTGCTGGTCATGCGGTTGAACGGCGTCACCACGCTGGGACCTTGGGGAGTGCTTGCGTTGTTCACGGCTCTGGTCTCATCCATTGCGGGGTTGAATATTTTCGCATTGGGGGTTACATTCAACTATCTGGTATCGCTCTTTTACAAGAGACCCATCCGCCAGGGACTGTTTGGCAAGCCCATTTTCAAGACCCCGCTGGATCAGCAGTTCGGCTGGATGGGAGGCGTATCCATGCTGACGGGACTCGGCGTTGCGGTCGTTTCTCTTTCGCTGGGCGTCAACGGCTGGAACATTGACCGCCTGTGGTTCTATCTGCTGGGAAGCGCCCTCTTGTTCCTGGCGGGCATTCAACTCTTCGTGTATTGGCTGCTGTTGCGAATCCTCGAAGAGTTAAGCCAGAGAGAAATATTAACGAGACACGACATGGGCCTCGGTTGATCGGTAGAGTAATTTGCATTGGTTTTTATAAGGAGAGAATATGACTACAAATGACCCTCAATCTGTAAATATGGGAAGCCGCCTGACCCCGAAATTGCGTATGGTGGATTTCCCCAATGCGGACGCGATCGTCCGCGAAGGACTTCTTGCGGCTCCACGCCCGGACGAGGCGGTTGACATCATGCTCGTAAACCCGCCCACCCCTGACGGCGGACTCTGGATTCGCACCCAGCATCGCGTGGGAAGGCGCACGCGCGAGAACATGGTTTGGCCCCAGGTCTCGCTGGCTCAAATGGCGGCGTTGTTGCATCCCGTTTACAAGGTAAAAGTGGTGGACTGCAACGCCGAGCGCATGGGCTGGCACGAGTTCACCCAACTGTTGGATAAGTACCAGCCAAAATACTACCTGACGCAGTTGACCGCGCCGACGCTCGAAAACGACCTGTACGGTTGTTTCCTGGCGCACGCGCGCGGCGCGAAGACCATCGCCTTTGGGACGCACATCACCCCCATCCCTGCCGAGACGATGCGCCCGTATCCCAGCCTGGACTTTGCGCTGGTCGGCGAACCCGATCTTACCATCCGCGACCTGCTCGACCACCTCGAAGGAAAGTTCGACCAGCGTTCGCCCGAGATCAACGCCATGTTTACCAAGACCGACCCGTCCTATAAGCCCTCCCTGAACGCGGACGGCACGGTCAACATGCACGGCATCAAAGGGATCGCCTGGCGCAAGGGCGGGGAGGTGAGCCTCTCGCCGGACACGCTCGAACGCCTGTCCTAC
>JABWAU010000023.1 GCA_013360875.1 Anaerolineales bacterium
GGGGAACTTGTCCGGCGCAAAGGTGAGAGGGCGGGGTGGGCGGACGCGGGCCCGCGACTGCGGCGGGCGGCAACGGCAAACTCCCGAGGCGCCGCAGCCGTACCCAACCTCGCGCGCGGGAGGGCGCGACCCACGCGGCACGGTGCGGAGCGGGAGGTTCTGGTTGGCGGTTCCTGGGCGATACAGCCGACTTTGCCCTCGCGTTCCCGTGGCATTTGGCGCTGTGATTGTTGCGTTCCGCCCCCTTGCCCGCCGAATGGAGCCACCCGAGCCCAAGGCCGTTCTGCTCAACGACCCGTCCCCCTGCGTCGCCAGACCTGCGCGGGGCAGGAAAGATGCCGGCGGGGCTCGACGCGGGTCGCCAACGTTCAACGCCCAACGTTCCGCGCTGAGCTTTCAGGTGAAGCTCGCCCCACGGGCATCAAGTGGGAGGAGTGCGCCTTGAGCGATGAGCGTTCAGAGTTGTGCGTTGCGTGTTCGCCGCCGCGCGATCCCCTCGCGCAGAACTGGTTCGAGGACCTGAAACGCGCCTTGCCGGACCCCCGCTGAGCCATGCCCTCCCCCGACCTCACCGTTCTCCTCGGTCGCATCGAGCGCGGCGAACGGCAGGCGGCGGACGAAATGCTGCCGCTCGTGTACGACGAGTTGCGGCGGCTCGCCGCCGCTGTCGCAGAAGCAAGCTTCTGCAATCCAAAATCAGATATGCGCCAACGCTTCAGCCCTCATGAACCGGCCCGTCGTGTCGAATCGCTCGAGGTTGAGAGCCAGCAACGAGGTGGGCACGAGGCGATTGGCTTCGAGTTGGTCGAAGTCACGGAGCACGTCCTGCGGCTTTCCATCGGCAACGAGCCGCCCATCGTTGATCATCAACACACGGTTCGAGTAAATGACTGCCAGGTCAACGTCGTGTGTGATGAACAGGATCGCTTCGAACGAGGGCAACTGCAAAATTGAATCCATGAAGTTCATGTAATTCTGATAATCCTGCCCGGCGGTCGGCTCGTCCATCACCAGGATGCGGGACTGCATCGCCAGGATCGCCGCAATGCTCACGCGCTTCTGCTGGCCAAACGATAGAGCCAGCGGAGGATCTTGTTCTTTATCAGCAAGGTTCACAATTTGTAACGCCGCTTTCACCTCCTTCTCGATCTGCTCCTTGGAGTGCTTCAAATTCGCGGGTCCGAACGCCAGTTCCTCGCGCACTGTCGGCGCGAACAACATGTGGCTTGGGCTTTGGAACACGTACCCCAGCGTGCTTGCGATCTGCGCCACGCTTAACTCTTTTGTGTCCTGCCCATTGACCAGCACGCGTCCTGATTTTGGTTTGAGCAGACCTATAGCATGTTTGACGAACGTGGTCTTTCCCGCGCCATTCGGACCGAGAACAGCAATTACGTCGCCTCGTTTGATTTCGAGATTGATGCCATGCAGGACTTCAACGCTGGACTCATACCCAAAAGCGACATCCTCGAATCTGACCAGCGGTTCCTCTTTCGACGCTTCGACTCGGCTCAGCGCGCCGCCCGTGCCCGCCGCCCCGGGAAGGATCTGAATCTCCGCCGGAGGCGGATCCAGTTTCGCGCGTTCGATGATTTGCTCTGCGGGCAATTTGACCTCGCGATAGTTCACCACCTTAGATAACCCCGACATTTCACCCAGGTAACGGATTTCGCCCTCGCTCATGAACATCACGCGCTCCGGCTGGATGCGCATCACGTCCTCCACGCGGTGCTCCACCATGAGGATTGTCATGCCTTGGTCAGCAAGGAAACGGGCGGTGTCCAGCGCGTCCCGTGCCGAGGCGGGATCAAGACTCGCCAGCGGTTCATCGAGCAACAGGATGGACGGTCGCATCGCGAGTACACCCGCCAGCGCAACCTTCTGCTTCTCCCCGCCCGAAAGCGTAAATGTCTCACGCTCACGCAGGTGAAAGATTTTCAGGAACCTGAGCGCTTCATCCACACGTTCGAGGATCTCTCCGCGCGGCACGTTGAGGTTCTCCAAGCCAAAGGCGACCTCATTCAACACTTTCGTGCCGAGGATCTGACGCTCCGGGTCTTGTAACACCGTCCCAACCTTCTGTGAGATTTGCGAGAGTTTCCAATCCTTTACCTCTTCGCCAAAAACCAGGACCCGTCCGTTGACATCCCCCTTATACGAGCGCGGGATCAACCCATTGATGCAACGGATGAGGGTGGTCTTGCCGCATCCGCTTGCACCCGCGATCAATAATACCTCTCCGGGCTTCGCCTCGAACGAAATATTACGGATTGCCGTCTCCTGACGGTCGCGGTAACGGAAGGATAAATTCTCGACAACAAGGGGGAAATCAGGCATCAAGGTTTCCTAAGGCGGAGTGGATACATTATAAAACAGAACGCCAAAGCGATAAAAGCACTTGACAACCGTGCTATACTGATAAAGGAAAAGGTCGCAATCCAGGAGGCAACCATGAAGGCAACCTTTGCTTTGCTCGCAAGCCCGGAAGTCCACAACGTGGTGCGTAAACTCTCGTGGGAGTTTCATCAGAAATACCGCACAGGAACCCGCCACGCATCCCTTCCGCCGCACGTTTCGCTCAAACAACCCTTCCCCGTTTCGGATCTCTCCGCGTTGGAAAAGTACATGGACGAACTGGCAGGCTCGATCCAGCCGTTCGCAGTTACGCTAACCGAACTTCGCATCGTACCAGTCCCCTTCGGCGGCGCGGAATATGGCATTCTATGGTTCGACATCGAGGAGACCGAACAACTCTGCGGGCTCCACAATCGCCTCAATGATGAGTTGAACGGGCGTTTTGGAGACACGGCGGCAAATTTCGATGGAGGAGATTATCGCTTCCACATGAGCGTCATGATGGGCGGGCAACTCCTGGACATCTACCAGAAGTTCCACAGCGAGATCCCCAACTCACGCATTGACCTGACCTACACACCAAGGGAAATGGCAATGTTCGTCTACGACGAACCGATCGGACCGCACAGCGATTCGCTTTGTTACAGGATTTTGCAGATCGGATAAGTTAAAAGAGAACAGCCGCCGTACGGCGGCTGTTCCTTTGTTGCTACTCCAAATACTGCACGAACACTTCCTCGAATTCCTGTTCTGTCGTGTACCCCACCCATTTTTTCAGGACGCCGCCGTTCCCATCCAGCAGGTAAACTTCGGGCTGGTAGTAGAAACCCAGCGCGCGTTGGAAATCCAGGGTGTTCGGGTCGTCCGCGTCCAGATAAACGAATTTGATCCTTCCAAAATACTTCGCTTCGAGCCCATGAACCATGGGCGCCATGGCGCGGCAGGTGCTTCAGGTGAAGCGGAAGAATTCCACGAACTGCAGCCCGCCAGAAGTCAGGCTGACCGTGCCTGGGTCGGTGGCTTCGAGGTTGGGCCCGCGGGAGGTGGCGACGGGAAGAGGCGTGGGAGCCGCGGTTTCTACCGGCGACTCGGTTGCCGCGCTTACGGCGGGCGTCGCGCTCGGTTCCACGACGAAGGGGGAGGCTGGTTCCTGCATGGGCGGTTGATCCGCGCCCGGGGCTTCGGTCACAGCCGCTGGGGCGCACGAAGCCAATAGAGCAGCGATCAGGCCGAGGGTTGGAATGAGGCGGGTTTTCACTAAAGCGTTAAGCATCATCTAATTCCTTTTCAAGTTTGGGTACAAGACCCTTTGTAACATGAAATTCTTACCCAACTATTAACGGATGTTCGTCACACCGAATCCCGATGCTTATCTTTGACGGGCGTGAAATCCTGGGCTATACTCTGATTTGGTTCAGGTCTTGAACCCGTCAAAAAATCAATCAAGTTATCCCAGGAGGAAGCATGGCTTTCAAACTCACGTATGCCACAATGTTCAACCCGCCCGAGGAACTGCACACTGGCTTCGACAAGGCGGTCACCAAACTCAAGCAAAATCTCGGCCGGGAATACGGGATGATCATTGACGGCAAGGATGTCTTCGCGGATGAAAAGTTCGAGGATCGCTCACCCGTGAACACAGATTGGACGCTGGCTGTGATGCAAAAGGGCAACGCCTCACATGCAAAAATGGCGATTGACGCGGCGCGCAAGGCATTCCCCGCGTGGAGCCGTACACCCTGGCAAAAGCGCGTCCAGTTGGTGCGCAAGGCTTCGGCTCTGATCGAAAAGCGCATCTTCGAACTCGGCGCGGCAATGGCATTGGAGGTCGGCAAGAACCGCATGGAATCGCTCGGCGACGTGCAGGAAACTGCCGATCTTATGTATTGGTCCGCGCAGATGATGGAGGAAAACGACGGCTTCATCAAACCGATGGGCAAGGACCCGCTCGTCGGCTACGACGCGACGAACATGTCCGTTCTCAAGCCTTACGGCGTGTGGCTGATCGTCTCCCCGTTCAACTTTCCATTCGCACTGACGGGTGGACCGACCGGCGCGGCGCTCGTGGCGGGAAACACGGTCGTCATCAAGCCGGCAACGGATACCGCCTGGATCGTCCGTCTCTACGCCGAGTGTTTGCGCGACGCGGGTTTCCCGGATGGCGTAGTCAACTTTGTCACGGGTCCCGGTTCCACGCTCGGACAGGCGCTTGTAGACAACCCCGAAGTGGACGGCGCCACCTTCACCGGCTCGTTCGACGTGGGCATGAAGATGTTCCGCGATTTCGCCAACCGCAATTACGTGCGACCCGTTGTGCTGGAACTCGGCGGAAAGAATCCCGCCATCGTTTCGCGCAATGCGAACCTAGAAGACGCCTCGACCGGCATCGTCCGCTCAGCGTTCGGTTTGCAGGGCCAGAAATGCTCCGCCGCCTCACGCGTTCTGGTGGAAGAACCGGTGTACGATGAACTGCTTGCCCTGCTCAAGGAAAAAACCGAAAAACTCGTCATCGGCGACCCCACTGAGCGCGCCACCTATCTCGGTCCCGTTATCAACAACAATTCCTACAATGACTTCAAGAACTTCACCGAAGAGATTCACGGCGCGGGCGGCAGGTTCCTGACCGGCGGTCACGTCAAGACCGGCGGCATGTACGACAAGGGTTATTTCTGCGAGCCCACCCTCGTCACCGACCTGCCCTACGATCATCGCCTGTGGCAGTATGAAATGTTCCTCCCCATCACGACGATCGGCAAGGTGAGCAGCCTCGACGAAGCGATGAAGATCGCCAACAGCGTGAACTACGGTCTCACGGCGGGCTTCTACGGTTCACTCAAGGAGACCAAATGGTTCTTCGACAACATCGAGGCGGGCGTCACTTATGCCAATCGTCCGCAGGGCGCCACCACCGGCGCATGGCCCGGCTTCCAACCCTTCGGCGGCTGGAAAGGTTCCGGCGCCAGCGGCAAGAACGGCGGCGGATACTACTACGTCCAACTCTACATGCACGAGCAGATCCAAACATTGATCAAGCCTGTGCCCGTGAAGAAGACGGCTGCAAAGAAAAAGGTTGCAAAGGCGTCCTCTTCCAAGAGGAAAGCCGCTCCAAAGAAAAAGACGACCAGTCGCAGATAACCGGCCTCACCCCCCAACCCCTCTCCTAAATGGAGAGGGGAGTCTTATATGCCCTGGAATCCTGACCTTTATCACAAATTCCAATCCGAACGATCCGCGCCGTTCTATGACCTGCTCGCGCTCGTGGAGGCGCGCGCAAACCTCGAGGTTGTTGATCTCGGATGCGGCACCGGCGAATTGACGCGTCAACTGGCGGATCGACTCCCAAACAGCCGCGTGACAGGACTCGACTCGTCCCCGCAAATGCTGGACAAAGCCGCTTCGTTCACGACCCCGGGCTTGGTCTTCCAACCAGGAGACCAATCCACGCTGACAGGCAAATGGGATCTCATCTTCAGCAATGCCGCGTTACAATGGAGCGAGAATCACGCCGAACTAATCCCGTACCTCTTCGACAAACTCAACCCCGGCGGGCAGATCGCCGTGCAGGTCCCGTCCAATCACAACCACATTTCACACCAGATCTATCGCGAGACCGCCGAGGAGGATATGTTCAAATTCATCCTTCAGGGCTTTCAACGCTACTCACCCGTGCTGACGATTGACAACTACGCGCGCATCCTGTTCGATTGCGGCGCCGAACGGATCGTCGTATTCGAAAAGATTTATCCGCATGTCCTCGAAAACGCGGACGCGGTGGTGGATTGGCTCTCCGGCACGGCGCTGGTTCCGTATTTCGAACGGCTCGGCAATTACAAGGACGAGTTCGTGAAATCCATTCGCGAAAAGATGCGCGCCGCCATGCCGGACAGCCCAGTGTTCTATCCATTCCGCAGGATATTGTTTTCGGCAAGGAAACCACGATAACAACAAGAGAACGTCTGAACGCTCTTCGCAATTGTCATTTCGACAAGCGTTCTCTCGAACGAATGTGAGAGAGCAGCGAGGAGAAATCCTGTTTCGGCTGGGCAAAGGATTTCTCGCTGGCGCTCGAAATGACAATACCAGGCACACACCAGCCTCCCTGATTTTGTCTTCAGACTCTCTCTCCAACAGGTTTTCAAGACCCGCCAGGTCCAGCAAATCAATCATGAGTGAACCCGGTTACGACCGCAAGGAAATCTTATATCGCATCGGCACCTTCTTCCTGCTAATCGGGTTGGGATTGCTGGTCTTCTTCCTCATGTCCGAAGCCGAAGCGCAACCCGTGTTCGGCTTTTTTTGCTGGAGCATGATCCTGCTGATCGTGGGCTTCCTGTTCCGCGCCCAATACAGGAAAGCCGTTCGCCCCAGCGGGAGGTTCGGCATTTTCAAAAGATTGAAACCAAAATCCGGAGAAGAAAAAAAGAAATGACCAAATTGACTTCGCTTTCCGAAGCCGTCTCGAAATACGTCAGCGATGGCGATATCGTCTACGCAGCGGGGTTTACGCATCTCATTCCGTTCGCGGCGGGACACGAGATCATCCGTCAGGATAAAAAGAATCTCACGCTCGCCCGCGCCACCCCGGACCTGATCTACGACCAGATGGTCGCGGCGGGATGCGCGAGGAAGGTCATCTTCTCGTACATGGGCAATCCCGGCGTCGGGTCGCTGCGCATCGTGCGCTCCTTCATCGAGCAGGGAAAACTCGAATGGGAGGAATACTCCCATTTTGGCATGATCACGCGCTTGCAGGCGGGCGCGTCGGGTTTGCCATTCCTCCCCATGAATCAGACCGGCGCCACCGACCTCGAACGCGTCAACTCGAACATCAAACGCATCCCCGACCCATACGGCGGCAGGGACGTGATCGTCGTCCCCGCGCTCAACCCGGATGTTGCCATCGTCCACGCGCAGCGCGCGGACGAGAACGGCAACGCGCATCTGTGGGGCATTATCGGCGAACAGAAGGAAGCCGCGTTCGCCGCGCAAAAGGTCATCGTCACGGCGGAGGAAATTGTGGACGAATCAGTCATCAGGTCCGACCCGAACCGCACGATGATTCCGGGTATCGTGGTCAGCGCGGTGTGTCACGTCCCGTTTGCGTGCCATCCCAGTTACGCGCAGGGATATTACGACCGCGACAACGAGTTCTATCTCGCCTGGGACAAGGTCAGCGAGTCGGTCGAGAGCGTAAAGGCATGGCTCGACGAGTGGGTGTATGGCGTGAAGGATCGCGAAGAATACTGGCAAAAACTTGGAAGCGATGCGCACGAACGGTTGAAAGTTCCGCAGCGCATGAGCGAGCCGATCAATTATGGGAAGTATTGAGTACACAGGTACACAGGTAAATAAGTAGACACATGATGAATATTCCGCATTTCGATCTTGGCGGCGATGGTCAACCATTGCATTTCCTCCACGCCAACGGTTACCCGCCTGCGTGTTATGAGCCGTTGTTCGATCTCTTGAAAACGGAATATCGCGTGTTCGGTATGTATCTTCGCCCCTTGTGGGGAAATGCAAAGCCGGAGGAGATCCGGAGTTGGCATCCTTTTTCGGAAGACCTGCTTCACTTCCTCGCCGAGCGAATGGAGCGAAACGGCGGCGGTGGAAGCGCCGAACCCGTCATCGGAGTCGGTCACTCCATCGGAGCGGTGGTCACATTGCGCGCCGCGTTGAAAGAACCGGAGAGATTCAAAGCATTGATCCTGATTGATCCGGTCCTCTTTACGCCCCGTCGAATCATCCTATGGAATTTCGTCCTCGCGATGAACTTGGGGGAGCGGGCTCATCCGGCGATCGCGGGAGCAAAAACGCGACGCCGCACTTTCGATGACCTCGAAACTGTCTTTCGACGGTATCGCAACCGCGGCATCTTTCGTTATATGAGCGACGAGCATTTACGAATTTACATCCAAGGGATCACGCGAAAGGCGGAGAGCGGATACGAACTCGTATATTCCCCTGAATGGGAAGCGCAGATTTACCTGACGAGTTTGCAGGATTTCGACATCTGGCGCAACCTGCCCAAACTCGAAGTTCCGACTCTCTTTATTCGCGGCGCGGAGACGGATACATTTTTGGAGGGCGCGGCGAGGCTCGTAAAAAAGAAACAGCCCAAAGTCAAGATCGAAGCGCTGCCCAAATCCACGCACATTCTTCCATTGGAACGCCCGCAGGAAGTCTTCGGCATCATGCAATCATTTCTAAATTCCTTGGAGGCAGGGAGCGTCGCGTGGCGCCGTGGCGAGGCTTGCTCCCGAAGATACGCCAGCAAACTGGCTGACTCCAAAATACAGGAGAAACCATGACAAACTATTCCCCCGCCGAACTGATGATCGTCAACGCCGCGCGTCTGCTGCGCGATGGCGACGTGGTGTTCGTCGGCGTCGGTCAACCGAATCTCGCGTGCAATCTTGCCAAACGCACGCACGCGCCCAATCTGGTGATGATCTACGAAGCGGGCGTGATCGGCGCAGAACCGGCGCGCCTGCCGCTTTCGATTGGCGACCCAACGCTCGTGAGCGGATCGCTATCCGTGGTGAGCATGTACGACATCTTCGCGAACTATCTCCAACGCGGCAACGTGGACGTGGGCTTCATGGGCGGCGCGCAAATTGACAAATTCGGCAACATCAACGCGACGGTCATCGGCAGTTACGATCATCCCAAAGTGCGCCTGCCCGGCTCCGGCGGCTCGCAGGAGATCGCGGCGTGGGCAAACCGTTGTTACATTATGACCCCCCATCAAAAGAGGCGCTTCCCTGAAAAGGTCGAGTTTATGACCTCGGCTGGATTTATCTCAGGCAAAGGCGACCGCGAAAAGGCGGGGTTGCGCGGCGGCGGGATGCTGGCGGTTGTGACCGACATTGGCATCATGGAGCCTGATGAAACCGGCGAAATGACTCTCACCGCGCTGCATCCGGGAAAAACTGTGGACGAGGCCAAAGCCAACACCGGTTGGGACTTGAAAACCGCTTCGCGCGTCAGGACGACTGATCCGGTTACCGAAAGCGAACTTCGCATCCTGCGCGAAGAACTCGACCCGACGGGGATCTACTTGAAAGGCGGCGGATAGACTGGGCTTTTCTTGTCATGGCAACTTTCAGGGAACCGCAGATCGTACATCTTTCACCCGAAGCAGTGGAGCGCGCCGCGACTTTCGCGGATGCCGTCACCTCAACTGTGAACTACCGCGACAGCAATCAGTCGGTGAGACAAAAGATCCGCGACGATCATTTCGTCAGCAAATTGGGGGAGGAGGCGGTACGGTTTGTCTTCGAGAGACGCGCCGCTGCCGTGGAAGGACCGGACTACACGGTCTATGCGGGCAGGGGAAAATCCTGGGATGCCGACCTGAAGGTCAATGGCATTGAGGTCGCCGTCAAGACCCAGCGTCGCTCCGCCGCCAATCGCTACGGTCTCTCGTGGACGTTCCAGGATTCCCCCGAACGCCGCGACCCCATCCTCGACGTGCCGGACGCCTGGGTTTGTCTGGTCGTGTACGAAGATTTGAAGGAGGGCTATGAGTGCGTGGTCTATCCGTTGAGGAAGATCAAACAACTCATCTTCGAAGCCCCGCGCCTGAGCAGACTGGTGGGAAAAAAACAGGCAGTGTATTTGGAGACGCTGCAAAAGAACGGAGTGTTCAAATAAGAGACCTCGGAGTTCTTGGAGAACTCCGAGGTCTCATAACATATTGACTCACTGCTTACTGACCTACGTCCCCTCTTCCCACGAACTCAAATACTTCAACTGCTCGTCGGTGAGCGTATCAATCTTTACGCCCATCGCTTCGAGTTTGAGGCGGGCGATCTCGGCATCAATTTCGGTCGGCACGGAGTAAACCTTCTTCTCCAGTTTATCCGCGTTCTTCGCCATGTATTCAGCGGACAAAGCCTGGTTGGCGAATGACATATCCATGACGGAGGCAGGATGCCCTTCGGCGGAGGCGAGGTTGATCAGGCGTCCCTCGCCGAGGATGTTGATCTTGCGTCCGTCCTTCGTGGTGTACTGCTCCACGAACGGGCGGACGAGGTTCGGCTCTCCCTGGCTCATCTTCTTCAAGGCGGGGATGTTGATCTCGACGTTGAAGTGACCGGAATTGGCGACGATCGCGCCGTCCTTCATCGCCTCGAAGTGAACGCCGTCAATCACGTTGATGTCGCCCGTGACCGTGCAGAAGATGTCGCCGATCTTCGCCGCTTCGAGCATCGTCATCACCTGATACCCGTCCATGACTGCTTCGAGAGCCTTGAGCGGGTCCACCTCAGTGATGACGACGTGCGCGCCCATGCCCCTCGCGCGGGATGCGAGACCGCGTCCGCACCACCCGTAACCTGCCACCACGAAAATCTTCCCCGCCAGCAGGACGTTTGTCGCGCGGATGATCCCGTCAATGGTGGATTGACCCGTGCCATAGCGGTTGTCGAAGAAGTGTTTGGTTTGCGCGTCGTTGACCGCGATGACGGGGAACTTCAAGACCTTGTCCTTTTCCATCGCCTTGAGGCGGATGACTCCGGTGGTGGTTTCCTCCGTGCCGCCGATGACGCCCTTGAGCAGTTCACTACGCTCCGCATCGGAAAGTCCTTTTGCCCATGAAGAAAGAGACGGCTCGAGTCTTTCGAAGCGTCCCATCTCGATGAAGAACAGCGACGAGACCAAATCCGCACCGTCGTCCATGGTCATGTGCGGCTTGTGTTCGAGCGCGGCGCGGATGTGCTTGTAATACGTGACGTTGTCCTCGCCCTTGATCGCAAAGGTGGGAATCTCGTATTGGTTGACCAGCGCCGCCGCCACGTCGTCCTGCGTCGAAAGCGGATTGGAGGCGGTGAGAACGACGTCCGCGCCGCCTTCCTGTAAAGTGCGCATCAGGTTGGCGGTTTCGGTCGTAACGTGCAGGCACGCCGACAAGCGCAAGCCCTTGAGCGGCTTCTCCTTGCTGAACCGTTCGCGGATGGCGCGCAGGACGGGCATTTCGCGTTCCGCCCAGTCAATGCGGCGGCGTCCGCCTTCAGCCTGGTTGATGTCCTTGATATCGTAATTGCTCATTGTTGCTCCTTTAGTTTATTACTGCGGTGGTCGAGTAGGGCGAAGCCCGTACCGAGACCACAGGTTCTTGTAAACACTCTTGTAACAATATCTGGTTTGCGGCGCGGTGGTCTCGGTACGTCCCGACGAACACGGGGCTACTCGACCACCGGGTTACCTGTGTTACAACAACACATCCAACTTCCCGCCATCATCGAAATGTTCACGGAAACGCTCGACAAACTCCTTCCTTGTGTAATTATGGCTTTGCGGACCGCGCTGTTCGAGGCAGTAGACCGCCGCGAGCGATCCGATCTCGCCGCACAACCTCCAGTCGAAGCCGCGCGAGTAACCGGCCAGGAACCCGCCTCGGAACGCGTCGCCGACGCCGGTGGGATCCACGATCTCATCTTCGGGGACGGTGGGGATGTGGACCGTGTCGCCCTCCATGTACAAGTCCGCGCCGTCCTTGCCGCGCGTAATCACCAACACTTTTACGTGCTCGAGGATTTGGTCGAGGCTCCAACCTGTTTTTTTGGAGATCAGCCCGAACTCGTAATCGTTGCAGAACAGGAACTGCGCGCCTTCCATGTCGCGCGCCAGTTCACTTCCCTCCAGGCGAAGGACCTGCTGGCTGGGATCGTAGAGGTATGGGATTCCCAATTCACGCGCCTCGGCCGGGAATTTCTTCATCGCATCCGGCGCGGACGGTGAAACGATCACCAGATCCGGCTTCTTATCCAACGCTTTGAGCGATTGGGTGGCGGAGTGCGCCATCGCTCCGGGGTAGAAAGAGGCAATTTGCGCCGAAGCCAGGTCCGTCGTCGCGAAGAACGAAGCGGTGAACTCGCCGGGAATCACCTTCATCAGCGAAGTGTCCACGCCTTTGGATTCGAGCCAATCGCGATAATCCCCGAAATCCTCGCCAACGGTCGCCATCACACGCGGACGCTCGCCGAGCAAAGTCATGGTGTACGCGATGTTCGGCGCGATACCACCGCGCTGCCTGGTCATGCCGTCCACCAGAAACGAAAGGCTGATCGAACCCAAGCGTTCGGGCAAAATTTGTTCCTTGAAATAACCGGGAAAGGTCATCAGGTAATCGTAGGCTACGGAGCCGGTAAGAAGAATGTCCATGTGTCCTTGTCCTTGCAAGCCAGCGCTTCGACTGCGCGGTGTGAGACAGATTCGCACTAAAAGGCGTGGCGCTGGTTTTCGATAGGGTCGAGAAAAACTCTCGACCTACTCAACCAACGAGCCACGCCATTTTTCGTGCGGGCAAAAGTTTATCACGCGATGCCTGCACTGTCTAGAAAATGGGATTGGAAAAAATCCAGGGGAAGGATGCGGCGCCCCTGCATGTCAATAACGGACTTGCAGAAATTGATAACTTTGAAACGCAAGGATCCCGAACAGAAGCGCCATGTAGACGCTTCGCAGGAACAGGAACGCGGCAAGGGCGACGACTGCGCCTGTCACCACCGAAACCCAAAGCGATTTGCGCGCGCCATCCAACGGATCATATTGGATGAGGACGTTGCGCGCGACCTGTCCGCCATCGAGCGGGTAGACCGGCAGGAGGTTGATCAAGCCCCAGAAGATGTTTACCCACAACAGCATCGCGGCGAAGACGCCCAATATCCTTCCGCCAAAAGGCAGGATGGGAGTCAGGGGCAACGGGAGGAATCCGAACAACATGGTCGTGAGAACCGTGCCTCCCGAGAAAAAGACGCCCGCAATAACCAGCGCCGCGAACAAGAATCCCGCCAATGGACCGGCGAGCGAGATGACGATCTGTTGCCGCGGACTCGGCGCGACATTCGCCCAACCCCTCCCCCAGGGGGTCGATTCGGGGACGGTCAAGCCGCCCGCGATGTGGAGCACAATGTGCGAATCCATGCCGTAACGACGGAACGCAAACGCATGTCCCAGTTCATGGATGAGGATGGAGACGAAGACCACGAAGATCCAGATCGGAATGGTAAGCAGGTCGCCGGAGGAACCCAACAACAGGGCGATCAACCAGAATAAGGGATGGACGCGCACGGGAATCCCTGCGATGGAAAACCGCAGGTCAAAGCGAGTGGGAGGGGGGGATTGGAACAGCATGATTTCCTTATTATTGACCCAGAACTGCCTTTTTTAGATTGATTTCGAATGGTGGATAGATCACGCCGTTTTCCGTAACAATTCCGGTTATCAGCCGGTGTGGCGTCACGTCGAAGGCGATGTTGCGGGCTTTGGCGTTTGGCGGCGTGACGCGTTCGCCCATGAATTCCAAACCGAGAACTTCCTGCGGGTCACGTTCTTCGATGGGAATGAGGTCGCCGCTCGCGAGGGAAAGGTCAATGGTGGAGATGGGGACGACGGGATAGAACGGAACTCCATTATCGTGCGCGGCGAGGGCAAGCATGTAGGTTCCGATCTTGTTTGCCACGTCGCCGTTGGCGGCGGTGCGGTCGGAGCCGACAAGGCATTTTTGCGCTTTGCCAGCCTTCAGGAAATATCCCGCCATGTTGTCGCTGATGATTTCATAAGGGATGCCGTACTGTTCGAGTTCCCATGCCGTAAGCCGCGAGCCCTGCAATCGCGGACGGGTCTCGTCAACCAGGACGTGGATTCTCTTTCCCTGCTCGTGCGCGGTGCGGATGACCCCGAGCGCGGTGCCCCAATCCACGGTGGCGAGCGCGCCGGTATTGCAGTGATGAATGATCGTATCGCCGTCGTTGATGAGCGCCGCGCCGTGTTCGCCCATGCGTTTGTTGATCTCGACATCCTCATCAGCGATCCGCTGCGCCTCGTCCAACACAGCTGCGCGCAAATCATCGGCATTCCCATTTGCAGAAGACGCAACACGCATCACTCTATCCAACGCCCATGCCAGGTTGACTGCGGTGGGGCGGGCAGATTTCAAAACGTTTGAAGCGGCTCGTAGATCGGCGAGCAGGTCCGGGGTCGAGGTCGAAGCGGATTCATATCCTGCGAGCGCAAGCCCGAACGCGGCGGCGGCTCCGATGGCGGGCGCGCCGCGCACGACCATGTCCCTGATCGCCTGCGCAACGGATTTGTGATCCGTGTATGCCAGGATTTCGAGGCGACCGGGCAGGATACGCTGGTCAATCATCTTGAGTTGGTTCTCTTCCCAGAATACGGTTCGCATGAGTGTTATTTTACATCATGTGCGAAAATCAAGACAAAAATCACATGACTTGTCAGGTGTAGTGTGCAATAATGGGGCATGAAAATTCACCGTCGGATTGGAGAAGGAGAACAGTATGTCTGAAGAATTTTTGAAGGCGATGGCGCAAAGCATCGTTGACGGGGAGGCGGAGGTCGCCGCGGACTTGGCAAGGCAATCCATCGAGGTGGGAATGGATCCGTTGGACGCCATCACGAAGGGATACGTTGCGGGAGTGAACGAGGTGGGCGATAGTTACGCGTGCGGCAACGTGTTTTTGCCCGAACTGGTGATGGCAGGCGAGGCGATGAAAGCCGCGATCGCCGTGCTGGAACCCGAACTCAAGAGGAAAGGGACTTCACGCGAGATACTGGGCAGGGTGGTCATCGCGACCGTCGAGGGCGACATCCACGAGATCGGCAAGTCGCTGGTGGGAACGATGCTGACCGCGGCGGGATTCGAGGTGTACGATTTGGGCGTCAACGTGTCTGCGGACCAGATCATTGCAAAGGCGGAAGAGGTGGGCGCAGACATCGTGGGGTTGAGCGCGCTGCTGACGACGACGATGGTCAGGCAGAAGGAAGTGATCGAAGCGATGGATAAGAAGGGCATGCGCAAGAAGACGCGTGTGATGGTGGGCGGCGCGCCCGTGACGAGAGACTGGGTGCAGAAGATCGAAGCGGACGGTTACAGCGAGGACGCTGTCGGCGCGGTGAACATGGCGAAGAGTCTGATGAAGGAATCGTAGTCAAGATCTTTGGACATGGATTTCGCGGACATTACGGATCCCTTCCGTGTTTTTACGGAAAAAATGTTCCTTCCGAGTCATCCGTGTCCGAAAGTGAAATACCAATGAAAACAACCATCAACAGTAAAACGAAAAAAGCGACCATCAGCACGGATGGTCCCTTTACGGTGATCGGCGAGAAGATCAACCCCACGGGACGGAAGAAACTTGCGGCGGCGTTGCAGGAGGAGAATTACGATTACGTCCGCGACCTGGCAAGGAAACAGATCGAGGCGGGCGCGGAGATTCTCGACGTCAACGTGGGCATGGCTGGCACGGACGACGAGGTCTTCCTGCCGAAGATCGTGAAGATTCTCGTGGAAGAATTTGACATTCCACTGTGTCTCGATACGCCGAACCCGAAGGCGCTGGCGGCGGCGCTTCCCCTCGTGCAGGGACGGGCGCTGGTCAACTCGGTCAACGGGGAGGACAAGTCGCTGGAGGCGGTCCTGCCGCTGGTCAAGGAATATGGCGCGGCGGTCATCGGCTTGACCATTGGCGAGGGCGGAATTTCGAACGACCCCGAGTTGCGTCTCGCCGCGGCGGCGAAGATCATCGAACGCGCCGCGAAGATCGGCATTCCCATCGAAGACGTGATTATTGATCCGCTCGTGATGACCGTCGGTGCGGACAGCAACGCGGGGCTGGTCACGTTGACCACCATCGAACTGGTGAAACGCGAGTTCGGCGTCAACGTCAATCTCGGCGCAAGCAACGTCTCATTCGGCTTGCCCGAACGAGACGTGATCAATCAAACCTTCCTTGCGCTTGCCATCGGCGCGGGAGCGACCTGCGCCATCACCGACCCGATGAAGTACACCCTCGCCATCCGCGCCATTGACCTCCTGCGCGGCAGGGACGGTTACGGGATGAGGTATCTGAAATATTACCGGGCGCACGCGGCGGAGAAGGCGGCGTAGAGACCGACTCGATCATCGTTTCTTTCAAACGACGGGTCAATGGCAGATCTCCTGCGCAGAGTGGGCGACAGGGGATGAAACAAACGCGTCAGCGACAATACAAAACGACCTCATCGCCTTATGGTAAACTCTTAACGATTTACCGCCATGAGCGACCCACTCACTCCCAAACCCATGCGCGCCTCGCGCGTCACCATCTCCCAACTCATGCACCCGGAACACGCCAACCTGCTGGGCAACGTGCACGGCGGATGGATCATGAAACTGGTGGATGAAGCCGGCGCGCTCGCTTGTATGCGCCACGCCCAGAAAAAGGTTGTCACTGTCGCCATCGACTCGATGACCTTCCGCGAACCCATCCGTATCGGCGACCTGGTCATCCTGAACGCAGTGGTCACCTACACGGGTCGTACCTCCATGGAAGCGGAAGTGCAGGTCATTGCCGAAAATCCGATCAACGGGGAACAGACGCATACCAACACCGCCTACACCGTTTACGTCGCCCTCAATGACGAAGGCAAGCCCGCGCCGGTCCCGCCGCTGATGGCTGAGACCGCGGACGAAGAGCGCAAAATGAGCGAAGCGCTCGAAAGACAGGAACGAAGGTTGAAGAAGAAGTGACCGCACCCGAACTCACCCAGCCTGAACCGAAGGAACGCCTCGCGCATCCGATCAAGAGCCTGCGCGAATTGATAGACCACGTTTCAGGGAGAACGCTCCCGCCTCTCGCACCGGACGACGGGCGGATCATCGAACCCACGCCTTTCCCCTTCCTCGCCATCGTCGGGCAGACCGAGATGAAACTCGCACTCCTGCTTGGACTCATCAACCCCAACGTCAGCGGGATTCTGCTGATCGGTCCGCGCGGCACGGCGAAGACCACGGCGGTCCGCAGCCTGTTGAACCTCCTGCCGCACGTGGAACGAAGCGTCTGCTACTACGGCTGCCTCCCCGAAGACATCGAACTCGGCGGCATCGAAGCGGTCTGCCCCGATTGCGCCAGAAAATACGGCGAAGGGATTCCCCTCACCGCGCCCGATCCCGTCCGCCTGATCGAACTGCCCCTGAACGCGCGCCTCGAAGACGTGGTTGGCGGCATAGACGAACGCGCCGCCGCGCACGAACGCATGAGACTGCGGCGCGGCATCCTCGCGCAAGCCGATAAGAATATCCTCTACATTGACGAGATCAACCTGCTGGGCGACGACATCGTTGACTCGATCCTCGACGCCGCCGCGCAGGGATCGTACACCGTGCGGCGCGGTCCGCTTGCCGCGACGTACCGCTCGCGCTTCGTGCTGATCGGTTCGATGAACCCCGAGGAGGGACGCCTCCGCCCGCAGATTTTGGATCGCTTCGGTCTGCGCGTCATCGTGCGCGGGCTGGAGGATGCAAACGAACGCCTGGAGGCGTATCGGAGGGTGCGGGCGTATCTGGAGAATCCGCGTCAGATGATCGCGCAGTTCGCGGCGGAGATGGAAGCGGCGGCGGCTGAGATCCGCTCCGCGCGCGAGCGCGTGAAGCAGGTCAATTTGCCGGATCGAATCGCAAATCCCGCCATCCAACTTGTGCAGAAGATGGGCGTGGATTCCCTGCGCGCCGAGATCACCTGGTTCGAAGCCGCGCGCGCCTACGCTGCCGCGGATGGACGCGATGAAGTCACGTTCGACGATCTCAAAGCCGTCGCTCCGATGACCCTGCGGCTGCGCCGTTCCTCGTACATGAGCGAATATTTCAAGGGACAACAAGCCGAGGAAAGGGAAATGAGGGCGCTGCTGAACGGCTTCGGGGACAGGAAAGCGACAAAGAAGGCTGGAAAGCCTCGCAGAAATTGAAGCGCGTCGAGTTCTTTTCATCCCTTTCATCACTGGTTGATCAATGACAGAACCAAAGATCGTCAATCCCGCCTACCGCATCGTAACGGAACGTCTCGTCGTGCGTTGTTACGAACCCTCCGACGCGCGATTGCTCGCCGAGTCGGTCACGGAAAGCCTCGAACACCTCAAACCCTGGATGCCCTGGGCGCACAACGAACCCGAACCCTTCGAGGAAAAAGTCAAACGTCTCAAACGTTTTCGCGGTTTGTTCGATCTTAACCAGGATTACGTCTACGGCATTTTCAATCGTGAGGAAACCAAACTGCTCGGCGGCACGGGGTTGCACACCCGCCTTGGCGACAGGCAACTGGAGATCGGTTATTGGATCCACAAGGATTACGTCAACAAAGGTCTCGTCACCGAATCCACCGCCGCGCTGGTCAAGGTCGCCTTCGAGATCGTTCACGTCCATCGCCTCGAGATCCACTGCGATCCCGCCAATCACGCTTCCGCCTCCATCCCGCGCAAACTCGGCTTCACTCACGAAGGCACCCTGCGCCGAAAGACGCCCTTCCTCGACGGCTGGAGTGATTCGATGATCTGGGGATTGCTCGAAGAGGAGTATCCCAACAGTCCGTCGGTCAGGGCGAGGATCAGAACCTTCGACGTGAACGGCGATCCCCTGTTATGACCTCCACATTCAAAAAGATAATCGAAAAACCGATTTTCATCCTTATCGCAGTCAACGTCCTGATCGGGCTTTTCATTTTTCGCGATTTCGGACTCGCGTGGGACGAACCTCTTTTTTACAGTTACGGGGACGCGCTCGGTTACGCCTACTCCCCAAAGGAATGGTTCAGCGGGGACTTCAACCTTCGCAATTCCTACGGCGCCAGCGCGGACGACCACAAGAATCGCGGACCCGCCTACCTCTTCCTCGCGCGCAACTTTGTGTTTGGATTGGAAGCGCTCGGCTCGGACTCCGCCTCAGCCTGGCACCTGATCAATTTCCTTTTCTTCCAACTCGGCGTTTACTTCCTCCATCGCATCTCAAAGCGTTGGATGAGCGAACCCGCCGCGTTCTTCACCGCGCTCTTCTTCTCCACCCAGCCGCTCCTGTGGGGACACGCTTTCATCAACCCCAAAGACCCACCTTTTATGACCTTCTTCCTGGCGTCGGTCTGCATGGGGTTCGAAATGGTGGATGCGATCGCGCAAAACGCAAAGGACAGAACGAAAAAGATTCTCATCGCCTCCTTTCTGCTCGGGATCGCCACCTCCATCCGCGTGCTGGGACCGTACGCGGGACTGCTGGTATTCATCTATTTCCTTGCAAAACGCGGAACGAACCGGGACAAGTCCGCGTGGCGTTCCTTCGTCCTGTACGGATTCGCCGCGGTCGTCGTCATGTTCGCCACCTGGCCCTACCTGTGGGAAAACCCGCTCAGGAATTTCCTCGAGGTCTTCCGCTTCATGTCCGACAACCCGACTCAACTGGGTCTTCTGTTTGAAGGCGAGGTCTATCGCGCCAACAATCTGCCCCGGCGCTATTTCCCCTTCATGCTCGCCACCACGTTGACCGAGCCGGCGCTTCCGCTGTTCATCGTTGGACTTGTGGCTGGCTGGCGGAGACCAGCCAAGGACCCCGCCGAAAGCGATGAAACGCGCCGCGACCGGCTCGTCTCCCTCTCGCTTTTGCTTTTATGGTTCGTTGTCCTGATCGCCTATGTCCTCATTCGCAGACCCTCCATGTACGACGGCATCCGGCACTTCCTCTTCATCCTCCCGCCGATCTTCGTCTTCATCGGGCTGGCGTTCGACCTGGCAATGCGGATCGCCAACTCGTTGAGAAGGTTGTTCTTCCGGTGGATGAAATCCACGCAGGCGATTCCACCCTCCTGGCTATACGCAGGCGCTATGCTCGTCCTCATCCTACCCGGCGTTTTTTGGATCGTCAAACTTCATCCCTACGAATACACGTATTACAATCTCTACATCGGCGGCACGAACACAGCCTTCCGCACCTACGAAACCGATTACTGGCTCACCTGTTACAAAGACGCGGTGGAGGCGCTCGACGAAAGAATGACCACCCCGATCAAACTCTTCGTGAAACGCGAATCGTACATCGCAGCGCGATACGCCAGTGAAAATATCCAGATCATCGAACTGCGCGGCGCGGAAGACGAGATCCAATCCGGCGATTACGTGCTGGTCAACTCGCGGCTCAACGACGACCTCAACACTTTTGCCGGCGCCCCTGCCGTGATCGAGATCGGGCGCGTCGGCGCGACATTCTGCACCATAAGGCAAATCCCATGATCACACACAGGGAACGCATCCAAGCCGCCATGAACGGCGAACTCCTTGACCGCCCGCCGGTCGCGTTGTGGCGGCACTTCCCGGTGGACGACCAATCGCCGGGACTGCTCGCCAAAGCGTCGCTCCACTTTCAAAAAACCTACGACTTCGATCTCGTCAAGGTCACGCCCGCCTCCTCGTTTTGCCTGAAGGACTGGGGCGTGGAGGACGAATGGAGAGGTCACATCGAGGGGACAAGACAATACACCAAACGCGTCATTCGCGGACCGAGAGACTGGGAGCGTCTCCCAAGCCTTGATCCAACCTCCGGGCATCTCGCGGCGCAACTGGACTGCCTCCGCATAATCCGCTCCGAACTCGATTCCGAAACTCCTCTGCTCCAGACGGTGTTCAATCCGCTGGCGCAGGCGAAGAACCTGGCTGGCAACGAGACGCTGCTCGCGCATCTTCGCTTGTATCCCGAATCCGTGATGAAGGGACTTGCCACAATTGCCGAAACCACGCGCCGCTTTGTGGAAGCCTGTCACGATACCGGCATTGACGGAATCTTCTACGCCATTCAGCACGCGCAAGCCAATCTATTGACGCTTGAAGAATATAAATCATTTGGCTTGCCCTATGATCAAAAGGCATTGGAACCAGCGCGGGACTTATGGTGCAACCTGCTCCATTTGCATGGACGCGACGTGTACTTCTCGCTACTTTGCTCTTCCGTCCTGAACAATGTCGAAGGGTTTCGCTTTCCAATCATCAACTGGCACGACCGCGAGGCGCCTCCTTCCTTGAAAGAAGCGCAACAGACCTATTCCGGCGTCGTGTGCGGTGGCATGAGACAGGATACGCTCGTTTACGCGGACCAGGCTGAGGTCCAGAAAGAAGCGGCGGACGCCATTCAACAAACAGAGGGCAAACGATTCATGCTCGGTACGGGATGCGTCGTCCCCGTCATCGCCTCGCATGGGAATATCATGGCGGCAAGAATCCCCCTCCCCCAGTGGGAGAGGGGCTAGGAGTGAGGGGCGTTATGAGTCTACGAGTTATCGCAGGCAGGGCAAAGGGACGCAAACTCAAATCGGTCGAGGGCGATACGACGCGCCCCATCACGGACCGCGCCAAGGAATCGTTGTTCAACATTCTTGGCGCAGACGTGATCAACTCGAGCTGGTGGGACTTGTTTGGCGGCACGGGCGCGGTGGGCATCGAGGCGTTGAGCCGCGGCGCATCATTCGTGCGTTTCACAGACCTGAACCGCGAACCCATCGAGACGATCAAATACAACCTCAGCCATTGCAAATTAGAATCCCTTGCGGAGGTGCGCCGCGCGGACGCGTTCACGCATCTCGCCGCCGCGCCGGACAGGACGTTCGAATACATTTACATCGCGCCGCCGCAATTCAAGGATATGTGGGTGAAGGCTGTGGAACTGGTGGATGAAAACATCGGCTGGCTTGCGGACGACGGCTGGGTCATCGCACAGATCGCGCCGAGGGAGTACCGAACGTCCGCGCCAGCGATTGAAAATCTCGAAGAGTTCGATCAGAGGAAATACGGAAGCACGCTTCTGGTCTTTTATCGAAAAAAGGAGGGATAACGCGCCGTTCGCGAACATCCTCCTTCCATGGTACCCGAAACCATAAGGCGGATTTCAAAGCGGTGTAACGACACGGGACAACCGCGTAACGTCAGTTAGAGAGTATCTGAAAACTTTTGAAAAAGATCCCAAAGATTTCCCTTGCAGGCTCAAACGAGTTCAAGCAAGGCGTCCTTGAAAAATTTGCGCCTTTTTCGCCTATATTACAATACCTTTACTTGCAAGGTACCTCGGCATATCAATATTCCAGGCGTCTCCCAGCATAAAGAAAAGAGCGCCCTCTTCATTGGAGATCTTATTATCCGCGCCGATGAGTTGAAGGGCGAAATCCAGGACCACAACCCGATCCTGGGCGGTGCTGGAATTTTTGAATACCGCCGCCGCGCGCAGCAACTCCTCCGCCATTCCCTGACCCGTCAGGTTCGAAAGGGAATTGGCGACCGCGACAGGATTGAAATTGACCTTTCCGTAGTTCGCCGAGAGAAAGCCGGTGATCACATTCAGCTCGTTCGGATGGATTTCGCCGTCAACGGAAGACAGGAAATACAGTATTTCGAAAATAGCCTGGAATTTTTCCATTTCGTCCTCTCCACTTAAAAATATATTGAAGCGCAAAGAGCCCGTTCGAAGCGCATGGACCTCGGGATATCTTGCCCTCTTGCGAACAGCGGAACTTCATGCCCATTGGATACTGGTTGCATTGTCAACTCCACTTGGTTTTGCGTCACAAATTCGAACTCCAAACAACCCTTGGATAATGCCCACCGTCTCCCCGCAGCCGGAACATGGAGCATCATTCAGCGAAAAGTCAGAATTGACGCGATTGTATCACACTACCATAGAAAACACGGCAGGTTCTGTTAGAATCAAAAAGAGTCTCTTCTTTATGTCTGAACAATTTTCGCGTATAACTCAAAACAAATCAGCAACGTCGAACAAAGGAGGCGTTCAATGGAAATACAGAGCGTAAAAGTGGAAAAGCCGGAAGAGATCAATTTCATCCTCGGTCAATCCCACTTCATCAAGACCGTGGAGGATATCCATGAGGCGCTGGTCGCTTCGGTGCCGGGCATCAAATTCGGGCTGGCGTTCTGCGAGGCGTCCGGCAAATGCCTCATCCGCTGGAGCGGCACGGACGAAGCGATGATCGAACTGGCGAAGAAGAACGCGCAGGCGATCGGCGCGGGACATTCGTTCATCCTGTTTTTGGGAACGGGATTCTATCCCGTCAATGTTCTGAACGCGGTAAAAAACGTGCCCGAGGTGGCGCGCGTCTTCTGCGCGACCGCCAACCCCGCCGAGGTGCTGGTCGCGCAGACCGAACAGGGACGCGGCATCCTGGGCGTGGTGGACGGCTTCTCCCCCAAGGGCATCGAGGACGAGGAGGGTATCGCCTGGCGTAAGGACTTTTTGCGAATGATCGGGTACAAGATCAAGTAAAATATCTTTCCGCCTCGAAGCCGCGAAGAAAAGGATTTCCGATAGTCCCAATGGGTTCTCGAAATGCAGCCTTCCGGCGTGCTAGAATTGCGAAGTCCTTTTAGTGGAGATCGAAAATGACCACCAGCCGAGCCCCATCCCGAATCATCCCGCGCGCTTTTCCCGGCATCAAACCGGACGAGATCGAGGAATTGATCGCCAACAGCAATGTGCGCTCCTATTCACCGGGCGCGGTGCTATGCCAGGAGAACGCGGTGGAGGACAAATTCTACATGCTCCTCGAAGGCGAGGTGGAGGTAACCAAATTTATCAACAACGCAGACAAACGCCTGCTCAAAACGCTGGGTCCCGGGGATTTCTTCGGCGAGATGGCGCTCATTCACAACGCGCCGCGCGCCGCCACCGTCACTGCAAAGACAACCATCACCACCCTCGAACTCGAAAAAGCCGCCTTTGAGCGCGTTCTGCACAACTCCAGCAGCATCGCCATGGCAATGGTCACCGAGATCAGCAACCGCCTGCGTCTGAACGATCAGATGGCGGTGGACGATCTGCGGTTGCGCGCCGGTGAACTCGCGCAAGCATACCAGAAACTCGCCGAACAGGACCTGGCGCGCCGCGAATTCCTCACCAACATCGCGCACGAACTCCGTACGCCGCTCATGGTCGCCAGCGGGTATCTGCAAATGATGCAGAACGGCGTCCTGATCGGGGACCAGTTGACGGTCGGGATCGAAGCGATCTCCCGCAACGTCCAGCAGATCGTCACGCTCGTCAACGACATCCTCTTCCTCCAGGAGATGGACCTCGTCCTCCCCGATTTCCAGGCGGTTGACATGAACCGGGTGGCGCGGAACGTGTTAAACCAGTACCAGCCCAAAGCCGCGCAACGCAACGTGACCCTTCGCATCGAACCTGACCTGAACCTGCCTCCCGTCTCAGGCGACCCCAAATCCCTTGAGCGCGCCATCATGGCACTGGTGGACAACGCCATCAAATTCAGTCCCAAAGGCGGAAATGTGACCATCCGCTTCGACCAAAAGGACGACAAGGTCTTCGTTACGGTGGAGGATCACGGCATCGGCATCAGGGAGGAACACCTGCCGCGCATCTTTGACCGTTTCTATCACCTCGAGAGGCAGGACGACGACCTGTTCGGAGGGATCGGCCTGGGACTGGCGATCACGCGCCAGGTCATCGAACAACATCAGGGAAAACTCGACGTGAAAAGCGCGCCCGGCAAGGGAAGCACGTTCACCGTGACCCTCAAAAAATGGTATCGGTGAGTCTCTGAAAAAATTCTTCGTCGCGAAGAAACGAAGAACGCAATAAAGGTCAATGATCTCGCAAAGGCATCCAAATCCACTTGGAACATGAGCGAGGCGCAAAACATAATTCTTGAAAATCTTAGCGTCCTTCGCGTCCTGCGCAGTAAAAATACTGCGGCCTCACGGCTGCATGAAGTACCGAAAATTCCTCAGGGATGATAAGATTACAGCGCTTTTGGGCGCTGTTTTTTCTGTTTGGTTCGAGCGCGCGCCGTGTCACGCGGAACGAGTGACGATATGCACAGGTCAAATCCGACCGGAAACACTATACTTCACCCGAAGGAGTTGGAATGAAACATTTTCTCGCGGTCTCTGATCTATCCTCAGGGGAGGTTCAGGATTTACTCGACCTCGCCGTCAAGTTGAAAAAAGAATATTTCGAAAAGGGCAACCCGCCGTATTTCAAGGGCAAGGTTCTCGGCATGATTTTCCAGAAGCCCAGCCTGCGGACGCGCGTCTCGTTCGACATGGCGATGCGGCACTGCGGCGGCGACGCGCTGTATCTCTCGCCCAACGAGATCGGATTGGGCAAGCGCGAATCCATTGCGGATATTGCACGGGTCATGTCCGGGTACGTGCAGGCGTTGATGGCGCGGACGTTTGATCACGCGCACGTGCTGGAACTGGCGAAGTGGGCCGAGATACCCGTCATCAACGGTTTGAGCGATTACAACCATCCCTGCCAGGCGATGGCGGACGCGCTGACGGTTCAGGAAAAGTTCGGCAGGGCAAAAGGTTTGAACGTCGCCTACGTGGGCGACGGGAACAACGTGGCGGTCTCGTTGATGCACGTCTGCGCCAAATTGGGTTGGAATTTCACGATTGCCAATCCTGAAGGATATGACATCGTTCCCAAAGCAGTGAAGATTGCTAAGGAAATTGCAGAGGAAACCGGAAGCAGGTTGACCTTCCTCCGTGATCCGCATGAAGCCGTCAAAGGCGCGCAAGTGATTTATACTGATACGTGGACTTCGATGGGGCAGGAGGAGGAAACCGCAAAACGCGAGAATGTCTTCCCGCCGTACCAGGTCAACGCAAAACTGGTAAGCGAAGCGGATAAGGATGTGATCGTGATGCACTGCCTCCCCGCGCATCGCAATCAGGAGTTGACGGACGAGGTCGCGGACGGTCCGCATTCGGTCATCTTCCCGCAGGCGCACAACCGCCTGCACGCGCAGAAGGCGATCCTGGCGCGGTTGTTTGGAGTGGCGTAATTTACCCGCTGGTCGAGTAGATGGCAGAGATCGTCCGCCATCATATCGAGACCACAGGCTTGCACACATGATCTTGCAACAAGAGTTCCTGTACGGCGCGGTGGTCTCGATACAGGTTTCGCTTCGCTCAACCCTGCTCGACCACCGGGATAATCTGAAACAATAAGGACATTATGAACACAAAAGACTTTATCGCTTTGGAAGAACAATACGGCGCGCACAACTATCATCCCCTCGATGTGGTGATCGAAAAAGCCGAGGGCGTGTGGGTCTATGATGTGGACGGCAAAAGGTATCTCGATTGCCTTTCCGCGTATTCCGCAGTCAATCAGGGACACGTTCATCCGAAGATTCTCGAAGCATTGATCGAACAGGCGGGGAAAGTCACGCTCACCTCACGCGCCTTCCGCAACGATCAACTGCCGCTGCTTTACAAGGAACTATCCGAAATGACCGGCTACGGGATGTCCCTGCCGATGAACAGCGGCGCGGAGGCGGTGGAGACCGCGCTCAAACTGGCGCGCAAATGGGCATATCGGGTGAAAGGCGTTCCCCGTCATCAGGCGGAGATCATCGTGGCGGAAGGCAACTTTCACGGGCGCACGATCTCCATCGTCACTTTTTCGAGCGAACCGCTGTATCGCGACGACTTCGGTCCGTTCACGCCCGGCTTTGTGACTGTCCCGTACGGCGACGCGGACGCAATCGCAAAAGCCGTTACGCCGAACACCGCCGCTGTCTTGCTCGAACCGATTCAAGGGGAGGGCGGCGTCATCATCCCGACTGCCGGTTATTTGAAGAAGGTCGCTGAAATATGCAGGAAGAACAATGTGCTTTTCATGGCGGATGAAATCCAGACGGGTCTCGCGCGGACGGGGAAACTGTTCGCGTGCCAGCATGAATCTGTCCGCCCCGATGTTACGATCGTTGGCAAGGCGTTGTCCGGAGGTTTTTACCCGGTCTCTGCCGTGCTGGCAGACAAATTCCTGCTCGGTCTCTTCACGCCGGGCGAGCACGGCTCCACCTTCGGCGGGAATCCGCTTGGGGCGGCGGTGGCGCGCGCCGCGTTGCGAGTGATCCGCGAAGAGAAACTGGCGGAGCGTGCGCGCGAGTTGGGCGAATACTTTATGGAGCAGTTAGCCGAGATCCCAAGTCCGCACGTAAAGGAAGTGCGCGGCAAAGGCTTGTTGATCGGAGTTGAATTGAAGCCCGAAGCAGGAGGCGCGCGCCGGTTCTGCGAGGCGATGCAGGCAAAGGGCATCCTTGCCAAAGAGACGCACGATCACGTCATCCGTTTTGCGCCGCCGCTGGTGATTGACAAGGAGACGATTGATTGGGCGCTACCGTCCATTCGAGATGTGTTGAACATGGCGTAGGCACGCAGCGCGAGTTACAGGATACCTGTACATCTGTCTACGTGTGTACTTGATTACTTGTATACAGGTATACAGGTAAACGAGGAAGTAGTCACGTAACGTGGAGGATACATGAACATCGGCATTCCAAAAGAAAGAAGACCGTTCGAGGCGCGGGTCGGGTTGTCCCCGATCGGGGTGGAGATGCTGTCTCATTTGGGGCACCAGGTTTACGTCGAGCATGAAGCGGGCGTGGGCGCCGGATTCGGCGATCAGGAGTACGAAAAGGCCGGGGCGCGTATCGTCTATTCCCCCGAGGAGGTCTTTGCGCGTGCAGACCTGACGTTGAAGGTCGCGCGTCCAACAAAGGAGGAACTGGGCTGGCTCCGTCCAAACACGACGATCGCCGGTTACCTGCACCTTGCTTCCGCCCGGCAGGACAAGGTGGAGGTCCTGCTGGAAAAGGAGATCACGTCCATTGCATTCGAGCAGATCGAACTGCCCGACGGCTCCCTGCCGGTCCTGCGCCCGTTCAGTCAGATCGGGGGAAGCATGACGGCATCCATTGCGGCGCGCCTGCTTCAAAACAACTGGGGCGGCAAGGGAATCCTGCTCGGCGGTGTGCCGGGCGTGCCACCCGCCGAGGTGGTCATCCTGGGAGGCGGCGTGGTGGGAACGTACGCGACCCAGGCGTTTCTCGGTTTGGGCGCGCACGTGACTGTGATTGACAATGATATCAACGCGTTGCAGGACATTTACAACCGCTTCCCCTCCGTGGTGACGATGATCTCCATCAAGCGCAACATCGAAAAGACCACGTCCTATGCGGATGTCGTCGTCGGCGCGGTGCTTGTCACAGGCGAACGCACGCCGATCCTCATCACCCGCGAAATGATGCGAAACATGAAGCCGCGTTCCGTGTTCATTGACGTGAGCATTGACCAGGGGGGCTGCGCCGAAACCTCGCGCCCAACCACGCACGAACTCCCTACCTTTGTGGAAGAGGGCATCATCCATTATTGCGTCCCGAACATGCCCGGCGTGGTGGCGCGCACTGCCACGCACGCGTTCGTCAATGCGGCGATGCCCTACATTCGGGAGATCGCAAATCTTGGCGTCAAGGAAGCCATGACGAAAGACCCGGCAATCGAGAAGGCGGTCAATACGCACGCAGGAAAACTCGTTCATCTTTCGCTGTTCTCGAACGGAGGCTAGGATGGACTGGAACAGCATCTACCAATCGCGTATTGTGACCGCGGAAGAAGCGGTGCGCGCCGTCAGATCGGGAAACCGTATCTTTCTCACCGGGAACGTCTCGGTTCCGCAGAAAGCGCTCGCGGCTTTGGTCGAATACGCTCCGAACCTGCGGGACGTGGAGATCTGCCAGGCATTGACGGTCGGTCCCGCCGATTACGTCAAGCCGGAGATGGAGGGTCACCTACGCGTCAATTCGATGTTCATCAGCGCGAACATCCGAAAAGCCGTTCAGGAGGGGCGCGCCGACTTCACCCCCGTGCTGCTTTCCGAATTCCCGCTTCTCTTCAAACGCGGACACTTGCCACTCGACATCGCCATCATCCACGTCTCGCCGCCGGACGAGCATGGGTTTTGCAGCCTCGGCGTGGAGGTGGGCCTCACGAAGTCGGCCGCTGAGACGGCAAGGATCATCATTGCCGAAGTGAACCAGCAAATGCCGCGCACCCTGGGAGATTCGTTCATCCACGTCAGCCGCCTGAACTACATCATTCCCGTCAACTATCCCATTCCAGAGATGGCAATGACGGAGGACGGCAGTTCCGAGGTCGTGGAGAAGATCGCCGGGTACATCTCCGAACTCATCCCCGATGGCGCGACCATGCAATTGGGCATCGGCGCCATCCCCGACGCCGTATTGAAATTCCTGCTGGACAAAAAGGACCTCGGCGTGCATAGCGAATTATTCTCCGACGGCGTGATAGATCTGGTCAACGCCGGCGTATTGACCAACGCGCGCAAATCGCTTCACCCTGGCAAGATCATCGCCGGCTTCATGCTCGGGACCAAACGCCTGTACGACTGGTCGGACGACAACCCGCTCATCGAACTGCACCGCACCGAATACGTCAACGACCCGTTTGTGATCGCGCAGAACGAACGCATGGTCGCCATCAACTCCGCCATCGAAGTGGACCTCACCGGGCAGGTCTGCGCGGACAGCATCGGTCCCAAACTGTATAGCGGCGTCGGCGGTCAACTCGATTTCATCTACGGCGCCTCGCGCTCGAAGGGCGGCGTGCCGATCATTGCCCTGCCCAGCACGACGACGCTCAGGGACGGAACAATGCTCACGCGCATCGCCGCCATGCTCAAACAGGGCGCGGGCGTTGTCACCAGCCGCAACCACGTGAGATATGTCGTCACCGAATACGGCGTCGCCGACCTGTACGCCAAAACCATTCGCCAGCGCGCACGTCAATTGATCGGCGTTGCCCACCCCGATTTCCGCGCCGATCTCGAAAAGCAGGCAAAGGAATTGCATTATTTGTAAACGTGTGTTCTTGTGTACTTGTGCGTGTGCATACCTATATTCACCAAGCAAAAACGTACACAGGCACACAGGTATACAGCAGGTACGCGGAAACCAAACCGAGGCATATACCCGAATGACACGCAAAACGAAGATCGTCGCAACCATCGGACCCGCCAGCCAGGACGAGGATATCCTGGAAAAACTGATCGAGTCAGGGATGAACGTCGCTCGCATGAATTTTTCTCACGGCACGCATGAGCAACACGCCGAGCGCATCGTTCGCATTCGCAGGGTCGCGGAAAAACTGGGCAGGTCGGTTGGCATTTTGCAGGATTTACAGGGACCCAAGATTCGCATCGGGCAATTGGACGAATCCATCCAACTGACCAAAGGCGAGATCGTGATCCTCTACGCCACCGGGACCACGCCACCCGGCAACGGCGAGAAAAAGATACCGGTGGACTTCCGCCAACTCTTCGCTTCCGTCCGGACCTCGGACCGCCTCCTGCTCGACGACGGACGCCTCGCCCTCGAAGTCCTCTCCGTCAAAGACCGCAACGCGCTTGCCGCAAAAGTCCTCATCGGCGGACCGTTATCCTCTCACAAGGGCATCAACCTGCCGGGCGTTCAACTTCGCATTTCCGGCTTTACTGAAAAGGACGAAGCAGACCTGGCGTTTGGCATCTCTCAGGACGTGGACGCCGTCGCCATTTCATTCGTGCGCACGGCGGACGACGTCAAAACGGTGCGTCACGCGATGGAGCGCCTCTCCGCCGGGAAGCGTTTGCCGATGCTGATCGCAAAACTGGAAAAACCCGAAGCGGTGGATAACCTCGACGCGATACTCGACAACGTGGAAGGCGTGATGGTCGCGCGCGGCGACCTGGGCGTGGAACTGCCCCCCGAACGCGTGCCGGCTTTGCAAAAGCAAATCATCCGCACGGCGAACGCGCGCGCCAAACTGGTCGTCACTGCCACGCAGATGCTCGAGTCCATGATCACGAATCCGCTTCCCACGCGCGCCGAGGCTTCTGATGTCGCCAACGCCGTCTTCGACGGAACTGATGCGGTGATGTTGTCCGCGGAAACCGCTTCGGGGAAGTACCCGGTCGAGGCGGTCCAGATGATGGACCGGATCGTACAGGAGGCGGAAAAGCATTTCCTCGAGTGGGGAACGGAGCAGGCTGTCCTCGGTTTCGAACAGAGCGACGCGGCCTCCATGGCGCGCGCCGCGCAGGCACTCGCCAACGACAAGAATGTCGCGGCGGTGGCGTGTTTCACCACGCAGGGACGCACCGCCTGGCTGATGTCCAAGATACGTCCGCGCGTGCCGGTCATGGCATTCACGCCCGACCTGAAGACTTTTCGGTTGTTGTCGTTTATGTGGGGAGTGAGACCCAGGAAAGTGGACTTCGCCAACTCGCTCGAAGAAATGCTGGACTATCTGGACAGCGCCATGTTGCGTTCGAACGTCGTCAAGGCGGGAGATCAGGTCGTTCTGGTGTGCGGCTATCCCGTCGGCAAAGTCCGCCCCCCGAACATGGCGTTGTTGCATACCGTCGGGGAACGGTAGCCATCCTCACTTCAGCCAGAGATACTGATAAGGTTCCAGTTCCAACGCGACCCTTCCCTTTTCGGAAGGGTATTCCCTTTGCGTCAAAAGGTCGGCGCGAACCTTGAGCGATCGTTTCGGTTTGTAGGATACCTTCTGCACCTTGTCGCTCAGGTTTTGAAAGACCAGGATCGTTTCGCCTTCATAGGTTCTGCGATACGCGGCGACGCTGTCATTGTGACAGTCAATCCATTCGAACTCTCCCCACCCAAAAGCGTGATGTTCCTTCCTGACCGCGATCATGTGCCGGATGGTGTTCCACATGGAAAACTTGTCCCTGCGCTGCGCCTCCACGTTGACCTTTGCGGGACCGTACACGTCGTCGTCAATCAGGGGCGAATACAGGGATTGGAGCGGCGCTTTGGAAAACCCTGCGTTTGCCTCCGCGTTCCATTGCATCGGCGTGCGGACGCCGTTTCGATCCGGCAGCCAGATGTTATCCCCCATTCCGATCTCGTCCCCGTAATACATGATCGGCGAGCCGGGCAATGTGAACAACAGGGAATGCGCCAGTTCG
The DNA here is from genome assembly GCA_013360875.1 of Anaerolineales bacterium. Taxonomy (GTDB): domain Bacteria; phylum Chloroflexota; class Anaerolineae; order Anaerolineales; family Villigracilaceae; genus Defluviilinea. The sequence continues at coordinate 31,976 of JABWAU010000023.1, forward strand.
ATCCTGCGGCGGTCGTTATCGAGCAGGGGGGCGAGGCGGCGGCGAATACCAAGGTTGAGCCTCATGCGCGATTCCGGCGCGTATTGTTCCCACATCCACTGGCGCTCCTCCTCGGTGACCATCTCGAGGGTCAGTTCGTCGTGATTGCGAAGGAAAATGCCCCATTGATTGGTCTCGCGCAGGAAGGGCGTTCGCCCCATGATCCAGACCAGTTGGGTGCGGTCCGCCTTTCGAATGGACATGAAAATGCGCGGCATGATCGGAAAATTGAAACCCATGTGGAATTCGTCGTCGCCGTCGCCGAAATAGGGCAAAAGGTCTTCGGGCCATTGGTTGGCTTCCGCCAGCAGAACGCGCCCCGGATAATTGACGTTGATGAACTCCCGGATGGATTTCAGGTAGGCGTGCGTTTCGGGCAGGTTCTCGCAACTTGTACCTTCGCGCTCGAAGAGATACGGCACCGCGTCGGCGCGGAATCCATCCACACCCAGGTCGAGCCAGAAACTCATGATCTTCATCATCTCTTCCTGCACGAGAGGATTGTCGTAGTTCAGGTCCGGCTGCGACGAGTAGAAACGATGCCAGTAATATTGTTTCGAGGCTTCATCCCACGCCCAGTTCGATTCCTCGGTATCCGTGAAGATGATTCGCGCGTCGCGGTAGGTCAGACTGGAATCGCTCCAGACGTAGTAATTGCGGAAAATGGAGCGAGGGTTGGCGCGCGCGGCTCGGAACCAGGGATGCTGATCGGAGGTGTGATTCAGGACCAGGTCCGTGATGACCCGCAGTCCGCGTTCGTGGGCGGCGTTGATCAGGGCGATGAAATCGTCCAGGTTTCCGTACGAGTGATGAACGTCGTAATAATTGGCGATGTCGTAGCCGTCGTCCTTCAGGGGCGATGGGTAAATGGGCAGGAGCCACAGGCAGTCCACACCCAGTTCCTTGAGGTAATCGAGTTTTTGGGTCAGCCCGCGCAGGTCGCCGTGACCGTCGCCGTTGCTGTCGTAAAAGGCGCGCACGTACACTTCGTAGAAGACCGCGTCCTTGTACCAGAGTTGATGATCCATGGTTATCGTCCGTTTCGAGGGTGAATGTTCTGTTTGGCGCAGGATGACGTCCCGCGCTATGTCGTTAACCCCGCCTGAAGCGCGAGGTCAATGAAGACCGCCGCAGTCCAGCCGAAAATGGGAGCGGCTGTCGCGGGCGATTCGCCTGTCAGGGAGTTGTAGTATTCGCGGATGCCCGGCTGGCTGGCGATCAAATTCAGGGTTTTATCGCGTAACTCAACCGCAAGTTCGCGTTCGCCGATCTTTTGCAAAGCCTCCACAAAAAAATAATTGACATTCGCCCAGACGGGCCCGCGCCACATCCTATCGGGACTGAATGTTGGGTCGTTATATGCAACGGTCGGTAGTCCATACGCTCCCCAAAATTCGGATGGGTCTTTCAGGCGCGCCAGGAGGCGCTGCGTGATTTCACCCGGCAGTCGACCGGTCCACAATGGATAAAGGTTGAAGGGTGTGGTCACGGGGATCGGTTTTTCATCGCGCAACGCGCGGAACGATCCCATCTCTTCATCCCACAAATCTTCGATCATGCGGTTCACCAGCGACCTCGATCTTGCGCGCCATTCATCCGCCTCCGCGCCCCTGCCGAGGATCTCCGCCATCTTCGCAAGCGCATCCATTTGAACGACAAGATAGGTGTTGATATCCGGCGATTCGACGGGCATCCCCTGATCCCAAAGCGGACTGTCGTCCAGTCCGGAGGAGTAGGGATGTGTGTATTGCGCGAGGCCATCCCTGTCGTCGTCGTTGTGTTCGAACCACCAGGCGTTTTCGCGTTTCAACGGTTCGTATATTTCCTTCAAAAACCCGGCGTTCGGGTCGGTCTCGTGAACCTTCAATGCCGCCCACGCCAGGATGGGAGGCTTCGTCACCCGCGCGTGGATGGGATGACCGATCTCGAATACCGCGCCCTCGTCGAAGATCGCATCGGGCAGCATCCCGTCGGGGAGTTGGTTATCCAGCATGACGCGGATTTGATCGCGCGCCAGTTCCGGGTCAACATGACGGAAGGCAATGGCGTGGAGCGCGCTGTCCCACAGCCACGCGCCCACGTAAAATGCCTTGGTCGGCATCATGGCTTCGCGGGTCACGAATCCTTTTGGGCTGACGAGATTGTTCGCCATGACCCACCAGGCATAGGCGTATTTTTCGCGCCAGCGTTCGGGGACTCCCGGCGCGCGCTCGAACCATTTTTCCCAACGGGTCCGCGCGTTATCCTGTATGACCGTGAACGGCAACTGCGGAGGAGGGTCTTTATCTCCGATGTAAAGCGAGATCGAGCAATCCGTTTCCGCCTGCGCGACAAATTCCACAAGATGGCTGTCTTCGCCTCCCTGCGCTCGATTGATCTTCGCCCTGCCGTTGATCGTATTCCAGACGACGCTGCGCACGTTTCGTATCGCCCCCCCGGAATCGGCGGCATGCCAATGCGTGGGACGCGTCCGAAACCGAAGCCCGGCGGTTACATGATCCGGCGCGCCGATCGCCAACGTTTCCTGATCTTGAAATACCAGGCGAAAATCGCCGATGCGGGTTTGAAGGCGAATCATCTCAGGCGATGTGTGAATTTGGAACTCCAACGGATTCCCCGCCTCGTCAACGAAATGCAACTCGTCAATGAATGGAGGGCGGCGCAGGTAACTTTCTATGCCCGGTTCGACGCGGATAAGACGTTCCGCGAGTTTTATGAACAAGGCCGGCTTGTCGAGGTGTTTATACACCAGCAGCCGCGAGCCGCGGTCGCTGAAAGGGACGCGCGTAACGTCAATTTTGTCCTGAAGAAGATTCAACAGCGGCGTATTCAATTGGCTCTATCGAAAACGATCCAATTTCAACGTCTCGAAGGCGAAGTGGGTCGGGGTCGGACGCCCGCCTTCGAGACGTTTGCATATCCAACTATCCTTTGACCGCGCCAGCCAACATGCCGCGTACAAAGTACCGCTGGAGGCTGAAGAAAACGACCATGGGCAGCAGCATGGAAAGGAACGCGGAGGCGGTGAGCAATTGCCAGCCCGCGCCCAGCGACGTGACCATGTTGCTGATCTGATAAGTCATCACGGGCGTCGTGCCTCCGAGGAATACCAGCGCCACCAGCAGGTCGTTCCATACCCACAAGAATTGGAAGATGCCGAGAGACGCAATCGCTGGCATGGCAAGAGGAATGACCATCCGGTAGAAGACCGTCCAGTGGGAAGCGCCGTCAATGTAGGCAGATTCAAACAGGTCACGCGGGAGCGAACCGAGGAAATTCCGCATAAGATATATGGCGTACGGCATTCCAAATCCGGTATGGAAAAGCCAGACCCCGAGAAATTTCCCGTTCAAGTCCAATTGCGCATAAATCCGGGAGATCGGCACCAGGGTCATTTGAAGCGGGACGACCTGCAAGCCAACCAGGATCGCGAAGAGCGCGAAGCGTCCCTTGAAGTCGAGCCACGCGAACGCGTATCCGGCAAACGCCGCGAACAGAATGGGCAGGATGGTCGCCGGTATGGTCACGATCAGGCTGTTGATAAAGGCGCGCCCCATGCCGCGCGGGTTGAGCAGGTCCCGGGCGTCGCAATACAAGTCCAGAGAGGCGACGCCTTCGGCGCAATCCTGCTGGTACGTCCTCGTGCCGCGATAACCGACGAGCGCGTCCACGTAGTTGCTGAGGGTAAAGCGGGGTTGCACGTCCACGCCTGATATTCGCTTGAGGTACACAACGATGTTGGCGGCGGATTGCGAATCGGGAACCGGCACGCTTCCCATGTGCGGCTGACCGTTGATTTCCCTGTTCAGAGAGTCAAGGAGTTGCAGCGAACGCGGGAAGTTGCGGATCAGTTCCGGGTTTGTCAAATCCGCGTTGGGCAGGGCGGCTCCATCGTCGCCGTGGCAGGCAGCGCAGGATTGGGCGTATTCCTGGGAGCCGCGCGGCGCTGAAAACACAGTCCACCAGCCGGAGGTGTTGATCGCCTGTGTGGGTCTCAACGACGTGACAAGCAAGCCAAATGTCGGCACGACCCAGATCGCGATCATCAGGATGATGATGAAATGAGTGGGTATCCTGTTCAATAATCTGTTGATGCGGTCGCGGTTCATCGGATCTCCTCCTGCGCGAGAAAACGCTTGATGTTGAAGTAAATGAACGGGATGATCGCAAGGACGAGAATGACCGCCACCGCTGTGCCGCGCCCCACGTTGAAGTTCTTGTACATTTCCGTGTACATGCGATTGGCGATGACGTCCGTGCCAAAGTTGCCGCCGGTCATCACGTAAACGATATCGAACAATTTAAGCACGTTGATAACCATCGTCGTGATCACAACCGTGATGGTCGGCATGATGATCGGCACCATAATCCTCCAGAAGATCGTCCATTCCTTTGCTCCGTCCACGCGCGCCGCTTCGATGATCTCGTCCGGCACGGCTTTCAGCGCGGCGGCAAGGATCGTCATACAAAAGCCCGTCCAAATCCAGACGCCCACGACTACCAGGGCAATTGTGTTCCATTGCGGCACAGTCAGGAAGGCGACGGGCTGCCCGCCCAATGAGGTAATAATGGAGTTCAACAAGCCGATCTGCACCTGCTGGGTTCCGTAATCATAGACAAACTTCCAGATGATGCCCGCTCCGACGAAGGAGATCGCCATCGGCATGAAAATGATGGACTTTGCGAGCGCCTCATACTTGACCCGGTCTGCCAACACCGCAAAAGCCAGTCCCAGGCTGACGGTTCCACTCACCATCAGCACGATCCATTTGAGCGTGTTCCCATACGAAGACACCCAAAACGTCCGCCAAAAAGAGGAAAATGAACGGGTGTCGAACTCGGAGGTCAATGCGTAGCGATAGTTCTCGAACACGCCCCAGCAGGGATTCCCTTCCAGGCAGGTGGTCGCGGCTGAGGCAGTGCCGTCTCCGTTCTTGAAACTCAACGAGATTGTGTTGATCATCGGATAGACGATGAACATGGACATGATCAACAACGCCGGCAGGAGATAAAGCCAGGGCGCGAACTTGCCCTGTTTCATGATCGTGGGAACGATACGCGCAGCCATTGAGCCTCCTTCTTATCGGGAATTAACGCAGGGGACGCCTCATCGAAGCGTCCCCGCATTATATTGTATTACCGCTGGTTACTTCAAGGCTTCTGCCTGAACCGCCGCGGCTTGAGACAGCGCCGCGTCAAGATCGCCGCCATTGAGGAAGTCCACGATCGCCTTCCACTCGGCGCTTCCAAAACCGCCGGGGATCGTATCGCCAATGTCCGGCGTAAAGCCTTGCGTCGCGTAGAAGGCTTCCGCTTTCTTGATCAGCGACGGATCGGTGTAATTGCCAGCCGCGCCCTTGTTCGGTGAAAGGTCGAAACCGGCTTTCGCCCAATTTGCTCCACCTTCGGGCGATGACAAATACGACACCAGCGCCTGAACGGCGGGCTTGTTGCTGAACGCCATCATCCAGTCCGAACCGCCCTGCAGACCTTTGGCACCCGGCACGACGAAGAAATCGTAATCCGTGCCGAATACCAAGTCGGGGAACTGTTTCTGGATTTCGCCGCCGGCAAAACCGGACTGCTTAACCATCATGGCTTCGAAGGGGTCACTGAAAGGCTTGTAGATCGCGTCCAGGAAGCCGGTCGAAAGTGTCCCTTGCGCGCCGCCGACGGTGTATTTCGGATCCATCGCCCATTTGCCGTAGGTTTCGTAGGCTTGAACAACGCCTGCATCATTATAGGGAACCGAGCCGTTGATGATATTCATAACGTATTCGGGACCCTGTTGGACGAGAAGGATGTCCTGAATGAAGTCGGAACCCGTCCAGCCGGTGGCATCGCCGGATTCCAGCCCCATGGACCATGGGACATTTCCATCCGCTACCATCTTCTCGACGAGCGCATCCAGTTCCTCCCACGTGGTTGGGACTGTGTAGCCAAGCGCTTCGAAGTTCGCCGGGCTGTACCAGATGATGGTCTTGATGTCGGACTTTACGGGCAAGCCAAGCCATTTGCCGTCAATCACGCCCGGGTCAATCGCGCCGGGAATGTAAGCATCCTTATTGGCTCCAAGCGTGTCCATCGCGATCAGTTTGTCCTTGTATTGGTTCAATTGCGTCACATTCCAAAAAGCGATGTCTGGCGGAGTGCCGGCTTGGACGCGGGTGTCGAGCAGCGCCTGGTCACGCGTGGATTCGGGCTTAAGAACGATCCCGCAGGTATCAACAAGAGGCTGAAGGATCTGGTTAAGACGCGCTTCTTCCTGCCCGGACCACTGATACAACATGCTGATCTCATCGCCAGCCTGCGCGCCCTTGCACATTTCAGCGGACGCGCCGCCGGAGGGCGCTTCCGTGCCGCCGCCGCACGCCGCCAATACCAGAGAAGCCAGGACAAGGAGGCTAACCAGAGTCAATGGGAAACGAGTTTTCATTTTTCTCCTCTTTCGTAAATATTTGG
>JABWAU010000139.1 GCA_013360875.1 Anaerolineales bacterium
GCTTCCCTGTCCCCGAAAACGGTTCAGGCGAGGCTGTATGGGATTGTCATCATAATTGCGGGTTTCCGTCTGATGACCATCAATGTTCCCTCCCTCGAATGGACCTCTTGGAAGGAAATTGATTACCTGATGATCTCCCGGAATTACTGGCAAAATGGATTCAACTTCCTCCAACCCGAAGTCTCCTGGCCCGCCGAACCGCCTCGCGTCACTGAAATGGAACTGCCGCTCGTCCCATATTCGACTGCGTTGCTTTATCAACTCTTCGGATACAGCCCGTTCACAGCCAGGGCGGTCACGTTACTGGCTTCGCTGCTCATGGTCGTCTACGTTTACAAACTAGCGCGGCGCGAGTTTAGTCCCTTCATCGGGCTTCTATCCGCGCTGGCGGCGGGCGTCCTGCCTCTTTACCATCCCTTCAGCCGCCTGCTGTTCACCGAACCGACCATGATCGCCATGTCGGTGGTCTCGATCTACTACATGGCGGAATGGGCAGACAATCCCAGCCGCCGCAACTGGATCCTGGCGATCCTGTCCCTCTCCCTGACCTTCTCCCTCAAACTGGAAACCCTCTACCTGCTACTGCCCCTCACCTGGATTGTCTTCCGCAAGCACCGTTTCAAGATCACTCACTACTGGAAATTTGCTCTGCTGATTGCCGCCTCGCTTGTCCTCCCCGTCATCTGGTATGCCTATGCCTACTACTTGGAGACTATCGGCGCGCACCTGTTCGGAATCTTCAAGGGACATAACAAATCGCAGTTCACCACCCTCCTGCTCGACCTCCGCTGGTACCGCACCATGGCAGGTAGAGTTATCAACGGCATCACAGGCGGTTTCTACGGTTTCGGCTTGTTCGGCTTGGGCTTCCTTTACCTCCTGCTCAACCGCAAAGGTTCGTTGGTCTTCGCCTACTTCCTGGCGGTCGCCGCCTATTTCGGGCTGATCGCTGAAGGTCAGATCGACGCGCCCTATCGCCAGATGCCCATCATCCCGGTTATGTCCATCTTCATCGCCTTCGGTGCGCAAACCTTGATGACTGCCTTGCTCGCCGCCTATGACCAGACCAAAGGACTGACCTCCACCGACAAGCCTTTTTCCCGCCTGGCGCTGACCGCCTCTTTCCTCCTCGTTCTGCTGATTCCCTTTCAGAGGCTTGATGAGGTGCTGATGGCGGATTCCCCCGGTCACCCCGACCGCTGGGACCTCGCCCAGCAGATCAAACAGACCGCCGATCCCGACAGCAAGCTGGTGGTTGTGGGCGAATACTCCAAGCATGTTGGCGGTTACGATCTCAGCCCGGCCCTCTTTTATTACTCCGACCTGCAAGGCTGGAGCCTGACCTCGGACCAATGGAACGCGGAACGCGTTGAAGAATTGCGGGCAAAAGGCGCGACCCACCTCGTTTTCATCCTGCCTTACGGCTATCCCTATGATTTTATCTACCTGCCGGAACCTCCCGTAGACCCGTTCATCCAGGAAATGAAGGCAAAATACCCGGTCCTGTATGAGTATAACGACCAGCTTGTTCTTGACCTGAGGTAATACCATCAATGACCCGCCACCACTCCCACATCACCCTTAACAGCGAATACGGGCGAAACCGCGCCGGCGACGGGAAGAACCTTGCCCTCACCCGCCGCGAGTTCCTGCAAACCGGCATGGTACTGTTGAGCGGCGCCCTCCTGCCGCAATTCCTTGCAGACCTCGGCGCCGGCGGGCTGGCGCAGGAATTCAGCGGCAAACGCATCTACATCGCCCCCGACGACCACACCGACCTCTTCTGGACCGCCGACCTGCCCGCCTACGAGCAAGCCTTCCTCGACATGCTCGACTACTACCTCGACCTGGCAGACCAGACGCAGAACGAGCCGCCCGAATTCCAAAGCCGCTGGAACTGCGACGGAAGTTTCTGGGTGTGGGTGTACGAGAAGCGCAAACCGCCTGCCGAGTTCAACCGCCTGATCGAACGCATCCGCAGCGGACACATCAGCATGCCCCTCAACGCCCTGTGCGTCTGCCTGGGAGGCGCGCCCGCTGAAGCCGTTCTGCGCGGCATGTATTACCCCGGCAAACTCGAACGCCGCCACAACCTGCGCTTCCCCATCGCCTACTCCATGGAAAACCAGACCCTGCCTCTCGGCTTGGGTGCGCTCTGGGCTGGCTCCGGCGCCACCTTCAGCTGGAAAGGCATCTGCGACTGCGCCACCAAAGTCCCCGACGCCTGGGACCGCGAACACGACATCTACTGGTGGGTGGGACCCGACGGCAGCCGCCTGCTCATGAAATGGAACTCCATGCTCACCGGCAACCAGGGCATGGGCGGCTACGCCGAAGCGCGCCGTCCGCAAGATGTGGTGTTGTATGTGGATTCCGACGAAGCCTTCAAAGCCCGCTATCCCTATCAGGTCATCGGCGCCTTCGGTCACGGCTGGGACGACCTGCAAACCCAAACCGACGAATTCGTCACCGCCGCCAAAACCCTCTCCAGCCAAAACTTCAAAGTCATCGTCTCCAACGAAATAGACTTCGCTCAGGACTTCGAGAAAACCTACGGAAACGACATCCCCTCCCTCACCGCCAGTTTCGGCAATGAATGGGACCTCGACTGCGCCAGCCTTGCCGAAGTCTCGGCGCGGGTCAAACGCGCCGTAGAAAAACTGCGCGCCGCCGAAAGCCTCGCCGCGCTCGTCTCCCTCAAACGCAACGACTTCATGCAAGGGCGCGAAGCCGCCCGCGACCAGGCATGGATGAACCTGGGAATGTACTGGGAACACAACTTCCAGGGCGCGCCGTGGGAAAACCACGTCCAAAACAGCATCGCTTGGCATCGCAAAGCCGCCGGCGAAGTCGAGACATACGTCAACACCCTGCACGATGACGCGCTCCAATCCCTCGGCGGAATGATTCAAAAGAACGGCGCAAACGAACGCTTCTTTGCCTTCAACCCGCTTGGCTGGGCGCGCACCGACTACGCCGATTACCCCTACGATGGCGCGGAGCCGGTCCACGTCGTCAGCGTGGAAGATGACAAAGAAACGCCGAGCCAGTTCATCGTCAAAGAAGGGAAGCGCTTTTTGAGAGTCCTGGCAGAGAACGTCCCCTCCCTCGGCTACAAAGTCTTCGAAATCCGCCCTGGCGCAGGTCAGCCATTCTCCAGCCAAATCAACGTCAGCGGCGGCGTCATCGAAAACCGCTTCTACAAAGTGACGGTGGACGGACGCGGCGCAGTGACCAGCCTGATTGACAAGACGCGCGGCAACCGCGAACTCGCAGCAGAAGTGAACGGACGCTTCATCAACGACCTCGGACCTGCTTCCGGCAATTTGACTCTGGAACACGCTGGAGCCGTCTCTGCTACCCTGCTCGCCTCAGCCGATTCTCCGCTGACGCACGAAACGCGCATCACGCTGTTTCGGGATGTGGAGCGCATCGAAATTCGCAACGACATCACCCAAAACTTCAACGCCACCTCCACCTGGGGCTTTGGCTTCGCCCTGCAAAACCCCAACGTGCACCACGAAGAAGTCGGCGCAATTCTGCTGGCGCGGCTGACCAGCGACGGCGGACACTACTCGCCGCGCAACGCCCGCTACGACTGGCTGACCCTCAATCACTTTGTGGATATCAGCGGCGAAGGGGCAGGCGTGACCCTCTCGAACGCCGACTGTTATTTCATGAAAGTGGGGAACAGCACGGTGGAGCGGTTGGATACCTCCACGCCGCAGATTTCCGTGCTGATCGGCGGCAATGACCTGAACGGCGGCGGCGTGCTGGGCGATCAGGGCGGAGACGAGCGTTTCCTTCAGCGCTTTGCCCTGCGCCCTCACAGCGGCTATGACCCCGTCTCGGCGATGAAGTTCGCGCTCGAACACCAGAATCCGCTCACAACAGGACGCGTGCAAGGCGGCGGCGACTACCCCGAAGCCTCGTTCTCCCTGCTCTCGCAGGCGAACCCAAACGTTCTGCTGTGGGCGCTCAAGCCGGCGGAGGACGGTCTCGAAAGCGGCTTGGTGGCGCGCGTGTGGAATCTGTCGGCGCAGGCGGAAAGTCATTCGATCTCGTTCGACGGCGGCATCGCCGAAGCGCTTGCGCTGACCCACATCGAAACCCCGACTGGTATCGCAGACGTGGAAGACGGCAGGCTGGCAGACCTGCTCAACCCCCAGCAGTTGAAGACCTACGCCCTCTTCCCCTCGTCCCTGCCCTACCGCCCCGATACCAGCGGCTTGGAACGCGCCACCGCAACTCCGCCCGCCGTTCTGCATTCGCCTACTGCTGTTTCGCCCACCGAAACTGCCGCGCCTGCGCCTGTAACGAACACCCCTCCGCCCCCGTCATTTACACAGACAGCCGAACCTGTCGAACCGAGCGGCAAGGGCTGTTTGTTTGGCGTATTGTATGTTCTGGGATTATTGAAGTAACCATTGTTGAACGGATTGTATTTGGACAAACGTGACTTTATCCACTTGCGGCAGGGATACTCGGTCATTACCATGTAAAAATAAAAAAACGGAGGAATTGCCATGGATCAGGTGAGGATTGGCGTTATCGGAACGGGCAGAATGGGTCAAAGCCACTGCCGCGTGTATTCCAATTTGCGGCATGCAAAGTTCGTCGGCATTTGTGATGCGAACGCCGAGGTGGGCAAGGAGATGGCGAGGCGGCACGAAGTCTCGTTTTTCAGGGAGGTGGACGCCCTGCTCGAAAACGTGGACGCTGTCAGCGTTTGCACGCCCACGCCCTACCATTACGAAATCGTCAAACGCTGTCTGGATGCGGGCGTCCACGTTATGGTGGAGAAGCCGTTCACCGAAACGCTGGAGCAGGCTGAGGCGTTGAAAGAAGCGGCGTCGAACGGAAAAGCAATCGTCCAGGTGGGGCATATCGAGAAGTTCAATCCCGCTTTCATCGAACTCCGCAAAGTGCTGGAAGGGATGGACGTTTTGGCAATGAACTTCAACCGTTTGAGTCCCTTCCAGGGCAGCAACGTGGATGTGGACGTCGTCCTCGACCTGATGATCCACGACATCGGTCTGGTGGTGGATCTGTTCGAGAGCGAGCCTCTCTCAGTAGATGCGCATGGCTTCGCCGTCTTCACCGAGAGCATTGACTACGGCATGGCGGTGTTGAAATACGCCCCTGAAATTTTGCTCACGCTCACCGCCTCGCGCGTGACCGAACAAAAGATTCGCGCCATTTCGGTCACTACGCGGGAAGCGTACATCGAAGCGGATTTGCTTCACAAGACCATCGAAGTTCACCGCCGCACGCTGGGCGATTATGTCAACCAGAAGAACAGCCACAAATACCGCCAGGAGAGCCTGATCGAACGCATCGTCGTTCCGACCATGGAGCCGTTGTTCCTCGAACTGCAGGATTTCGTTACATGCGTTGCCGAAGGCAGAACGCCTCAGGTCACAGCGGAGGATGGGTACAATGCCCTGCGCTTCGTCCTGCTCCTGCGCGACAAAATTTTAGAGTCGAGAAGGATTCAAAATCACGTATGAAACTTTCGGTTGTCGTTCCCTGCTTTAATGAAGAAGATAACATCGGAAAACTGAAGAACGAATTCTTCCCGGTGGTCGAAAACCTGCTGGGAAGCCGCGTGGACGGCGCACAGATAGACGCCATCGAAGTCATCTTTGTGGACGATGGCAGCCGCGACGGCACCTATAACGCCCTGAAGCAAGCCTTTGGCGCATACGCACATCCATCCATCGAGGTCAAGTTCGAAAAGCATGAAGTCAATCGCGGGTTGGGCGCGGCGATGCGCACCGGCTTCAAGGCGGTGAGCGGCGACATCGTCGTCACCACCGACAGCGACGGCACGTATCACTTTTCCACCATCCCTGCCATGCTCGAACACCTCAAAGGCGACGTTGCCATCGTCACCGCCTCGCCCTATCACCCCAAAGGGGAGGTGGTGGGCGTGCCGGGCTACCGCATCTTCCTTAGCCGTGGCTCATCCTTGCTCTACCGCATTTTGCTCAGTTGGAAAGTGCATACCTACACCGCCCTCTACCGTGCCTACCGCCGCGAGGTGATTGACCGCATCCCCTTTGCCGCCGACGACTTTTTAGGCGGCACTGAACTCATGGTCAAAGCCATGCTCAAAGGCTATCGCGTGGACGAGTTCCCTGCCGCCCTGCACCGCCGCATGTTCGGCGTCTCGAAGGCGAAACTGCTCAAGACCATCAAGTCGCACCTCGGTTTTCAGGCGCGGCTGGTACTGCACCGTCTCCACCTTCGCTCCATGTTTGCGGAATAATCGAACCGGCGCAGGAGCGATGAACTTGAAGATAATTTTGTAACCTGTGTAGCGCGCGTTCTCTTACCCGCCTGCTACACAATTATGACATTTCCTTGTTAATTTTCATCCTCTGCTTTTTATGAAAGGAAACAACCTATGGGCGTAAGAATTCATCCGACCGCCGAAGTGTCGGACAAGGCAAAGATTGGGGAGGGCTCCAGCATCTGGCATCATGCCCAGGTACGCGAGGGGGTATCCATCGGCGAAAACTGCATCATCGGCAAAGGCGTCTATGTAGATGCGGGCGTGGTCATCGGGAACAACGTCAAGATTCAAAACTATGTCTCCGTCTATCATGGGCTGACCATCGAAGATGGCGTCTTTGTCGGACCTCACGTCTGCTTCACCAACGACATGCGTCCCCGCGCCGTCAACCCCGATGGTTCACTCAAAGCCGCCGATGATTGGGTGTTGAGCGAAACGCTCGTCAAACGCGGCGCGGCGCTGGGCGCCAACTCCACCATCCGCTGCGGCATCACCATTGGCGAATGGGCAATGGTCGGCTCCGGCAGCGTCGTTACAAAAGACGTGCCGGCATATGGCTTGGTCTATGGCAACCCGGCGCGGCTGCATGGCTTTGTCTGCCCGTGCGGCGAAATCACCGAAAAGCACGCGCAAAGCGAACAGGCTGTCACCGTCAAATGTCCAAAATGCGGACGCACGCTGGACATTTCCATTCAAGATTGGGAGAAACTCAAATGATCCACATGGCAAAACCCCAAATCGGGGCAGAAGAAAAACAAGCCGTTCTGGAAGTTCTGGATTCCGGCATCATTGCCCAGGGTCCGCGCACAAAGGCATTCGAGGAAGGTTTCGCGCAAATGTGCGGCGTCAAACATGCTGTTGCCACCTCTTCCGGCACAACCGCTTTGCACGTGGCGCTGCTTGCGCACGGCATCGGCGAAGGCGACGAGGTCATCACCTCTGCGTTTACCTTCATCGCCTCCGCCAACAGCGTCCTCTACACCGGCGCCCGCCCGGTTTTTGTGGATATTGACCCCCGCACCTTCAACCTGGACGTGAACCAGATCGAAGCCGCCATCACGCCTCGCACGAAAGCCATCCTCCCGGTACACCTCTACGGGTTAGCCTGCGACATGGACCCGATCATGAGTCTCGCCGAAAAGCATGGGCTGGCGGTCATTGAGGATGCCTGTCAGAGTCACGGCGCGGCATACAAAGGGAAAAAGGTCGGTTCCTTTGGCACCGGCACTTTCTCGCTCTATCCCACCAAGAACATCACCTCCGGCGAAGGCGGGATGATTACCACCAACGACCCGGCAATTGACGAAAAGAGTCGCGTCATCCGCCAGCACGGCATGCGTGTGCGCTACTATCACGACGAACTTGGCTTCAACTTCCGCATGACCGACATCCACGCCGCCATCGGCTTGGCGCAACTGCAAAAACTGGAACAGTTCAACGCCAAACGCCAGGCGAACGCCAGATTCCTGAGCGAAAACCTGAAGGGCGTCGTGACGCCGTATGTGCCGGAAGGACTAACGCATGTCTTTCACCAGTACACCGTCCGCGTGCCGGATGGAAAGCGCGATGCCCTGCGGACACACCTGCAGGAAAAAGGGGTTGGCTCGGAAGTATATTACCCGGTGCCGATTCACAAGCAGAATTTCTATGTAAGGGAACTGGGTTACAACCAAAGCCTGCCCGAAACGGAAAAAGCGGCGACCGAGGTTCTTTCGCTACCGGTGCACGCCGGGCTGACGCCCTCCGACCTGGAGGTCATTGTTTCCGCCGTGAATGAGTTTATGGCTTAACGCAAACTGATGAAAATCGCTTATCTCGTCCCCTACGTCCCCAACCTGATACGGACACGCTCCTATAACCTGATTCTCCAGTTGGCGGCATTGGGGCATGAGGTAACCGTTTTCACGCTGGGTTCGGGAGCGCAGGACAAGAATGATGTGGAAGCCCTGCGCTCCCGCGGCGTGCGCGTGGTATATGAGGAGCAGCCGCTCTGGCGCTCGCTGTGGAACAGCCTGCTGGCGGTTCCCTCGCGCCGCCCGCTTCAAACGGTCTATAGTTGGAACCCAAAACTGGCGGGGGAATTGGTCAGGCAGTTGAGCGCGCCGGGGGCGTTCGACCTGCTGCATGTGGAACATTTGCGAGGCTCACGCTACGGTCAGTATGTCCGGTCGAAACTGCCGCATGTGCCTGTGGTGTGGGATAGCGTGGACTGCATCAGTTATCTGTTCGAGCAGGCGTCCAGGCATGGGACGGGAGGGCTGTTTGGCAGGTTTGTCACCCGCTTTGAGTTGAACCGCACCCGCCGCATGGAAGGACGTCTCATCGGCGAGTTCGACCATGTGCTGGTCACTTCGGAAACGGATCGCAAAGCCCTGCTAGGGTTGGTTTCGCCTGGCGCGAAGAGTGCGCCGGTCTCTGTGTTGCCAAACGGGGTGGATTTGGATTTTTTCCGCCCCAATCCCGAGGTCCAGAGAGATGCGGAGACGCTGGTCTTCAGCGGCAAGATGAGTTATCACGCAAATGTTTCGATGGTGAAACATCTCGTCGCGGAGATCATGCCGAGGGTCTGGCGGGAGCGGCCTGAGGTCCGATTGGTGATCGTGGGCAAGGATCCCACGCCGGAGGTCCGCGCGCTGGGAGCCGATTCCCGCGTCACCGTGACCGGAACGGTTGACGATATCCGACCGTATCTCTGGCGGGGGACAATTGCGGTCGTCCCGCTTGTATATGGAGCGGGGATACAAAACAAGGTGTTGGAAGCCATGGCGTGCGCAGCGCCGGTGGTCACAACATCGAAGACCCTCTCGTCGCTTCGCGCGATCCCCGGCCGGGATATTCTTGTTGCGGATGGAACGGACGAGTTTGCCCGGGCTGTCCTGTCCTTGCTCGACGACGACGAGCGACGATCCGCTCTCGGCGAAGCCGGGTCCGAATACGTCAGGAACAATCATAGTTGGACGGCTATTGCGAGGCAATTGTTGGTTTATTACGCGCAGGTAATTAACCCAAGTTGCTACCTTGGGATGAAAATTGACAAAAATCCATGAGATTCAGTAAAGTTGGGGTATCCCGACCACCAACAGGAGAACCTCATGG
>JABWAU010000140.1 GCA_013360875.1 Anaerolineales bacterium
TTTGCAATACCCGCCAGAGAAATACATAGAGAAGGACGGCAAGACCGATCCTTAACACAAGGACGATTGTCGCGGTCATTTATTCGGTTTTTTGGGTTTGAGCCGGTCGGTCTTCAGGTCAACGGTGTTCTGTTCGACGGTCGCCGTGGGTCTTTCGCTGGCGTTCGGGTCGTTGACAGGGGAGGTTTCCATGAGGTCGGGACGGGGCGGCGGGTTATCCTGTCCAAATATCAGAGCCACCCCCGCCAGCGAGATGACATCGCCCGGGTACAGTACTGTCTGGCTGGTTCGCTGCCCGTTGACGAACGTGCCGCCGGTCGAGTTCAGGTCGAAGAGGACATATCTTCCGTTGATGGCGCGCAGTTGCGCGTGGTTGCGCGAAATGCGCGGATCGTCAATGACCAGGTGATTTTCGAGCCTGCGCCCCACATTGATCACAGTCTCTTTCAGGGGGTAAATCTTGACACCTTCGACAATGAGGAATGCGTTTTCGGGAATGGCGTCGGTGTTTCTGTCGTCTTTTTGCGAATCAATTGCCATGCCTTTTGTATCCTCCAATGGTTCGAGTTTATGGGACGCGATCACCGTCACATCCCTTTCCGAGTACGAGTTGTCGGTCGTGATCGCGATAGTCAATTGAGACGACAGGTTCAAGCCGACATCCCTGACCGCCGCGCTGATGACCTTCTTGAGGGCGTCCATGACCCGGGCATCCCTCCACTTTGGGGCAGAGTCGGAGGCTACGATCAACGTATACACGTTCGGGGCGACACCCCCGCTTTCCTTTTGACTGATGATATTCTGCCTGAGCGCCAGCGCCAGTTTTTGAATAATGCGGTCCTCGATGGTCACCCCAGGCAGAATCGCCATGATTTGATCTTCAAAAAGAGACTGTAACCTGGCTTCCAGTTGGTCGAGTTTTGCATTCATCATCGAACCTGTATAAACACCGGTGTTTTATTATAGGTGTGAGGCGCGAAAATCGCAAGAAGGGCGAAATTGCAGTTTTGAAACATCACAACAGTTTCCCGCAATTGGGACAACTCTTGTCGTTGCTCGTGACGGCGAACCCGCAGTTGGGACATGCGATGGGGTAGGTGTTCCCCAGAGGGGCGCCACAGGCGATACACGAACCTTCGCCGGTCGGGTTTGCCGTGTTGCAATATTCGCAGACGACCCGCCGCAGGCGTTCGGATAGTTCGCGCGATGCGCCCAGCGCTGCCGCGGCGCGGTCAATCGTCCGCAACACCGATTCCCTCAATTGCATGTTTTCGATATCCTGGGCAAGGTCGTCCAACCTGCCCAACAGGCTGAACGGATTGCGAAGGGCGGAAAAGGCGGTCTGGCCCAGGCTTGCCGCCACCCCCAGCCAGGCTTGTTGCCCGATCTCGATCATCACCCCGTCCGTTATGGATTGGATCGAAACGGTCAGCGCGGTCTGCCCGCCGGACCGCGCTCCCGTGCGTGTGGCGATCTGGACGGCAAGTTTGTCCTCCTGACCAACGGTCTGGGCATGCAGATTGCCCCGGTTGAATTCAGCCATCAATGCGCGCGCGATGTCGTAAGGCTTGATGTTCCCGTACAGGATTCGTCGGTCCATGTTTTCGATTATAATCCTTTTACTGGCGGCGACGGATGTCGTCGTATTTCATGTATATCCATGTCTACGTTATGAAACATTTTTGGTTTAAGTTCCTTGGTATGATCCTGGCGGGATTCGCCATCAGCGTGGCGGCGTTTCCGTCGCAGGGGCAGGTTCGGGCGAGTGGCGAAGCGCAGTCCGGGGTTGTCGTTACCGTGACTTACAGCGAGCCGATCAACGTGCGCGGCGGTCCCAGCACAGTCTATTATCCCATCGTTGGGCAGGTGTCTCCTGGAGACGTGCTTCCCGCGCTGGGCGTCTCGCCGGGCAACGAGTGGGTGCAGGTTTCCTTTCCCGGCGCGCCGGGCGGGGTGGGATGGGTGTACGCGGCGTACGTGACCGTTTCGGGCGGCGAACTGCGGGTGGTGGAGCCGCCTCCGACTCCGACTCCGCTGGCGACTGCCACCATCAACCCGACCTTTGCTGCGGCGTTTATTTCCCACCCCACAGAAACCCGGATGCCGACCTTCACGCCTCCGCCGCCGTTGACCGCGCCGCATTACACGGATGAGTCGGCGCAACGTTCCGGCGGGCTTGCTTCGGGCGCGGTCGCGCTCAGCCTCCTCGTCGTTGCGATTGTGATCTATTTGATTTCGCTGGCGATCAGCAGGCGGTAGGCTCCATGCGGGTCAAAGGTAAGGTTTTGTTGTTCGTTGCCCTGTTCCTGGCGTTATTGGCGTTGGGTTTGTTCAGCCCGCGGAACGACGTTGCTTTGGCGCAACAACCCACCGGCTCTGTTCCGACGGTCACCGGCACGCCGGAGGGTCCGATCGTTAAAGTTGACCCAAGCCTCGATTTCATTTACGTTCACGCAGGTCCAAGTTCGTTCGATTACCCCCGGATCGGGGTCATGCTTGCGAACGAAACCGCGCCAGCCCTGGGTCGCGCTCGTGACAGGCTGGACTGGATCCAGATCTATTATCCCGGTGTGCCGGGTTCGCGGGGCTGGGTGTACGGTCTTTACGTAGGACTTTCGCCCGGCGCTTTTTTGCCTCTTTTGGATATTCCGCCCACGCCCACAGCCGTTTCGACTCCCACGATCAACCCGACTTTGGAAGCCGCCTTTATCGGGCAACTGACTCCCACGCGGTTGCCGACGTTTACGCCTCCTCCGCCCCTTGACCTGCCCTCGTTTAATGATCCGGTCGCCGCTGAAAACCCCGGGCTTCCCACGGGTTTGTTGATCCTCGGTCTGGGTCTGTTCGGTTTCTTCGGCGCGGTAATCTCGTATCTGCGTGGGCGGTAGGGTCGTATTACGAACAGAATCAGCAGATCACGAAAATCTCGCGTACTGCGTCGCGTGCGCTCTTCGCGCAGCATATAATTTTGACGTTAGGCGTCTTTGGCAGCGTCAATTACGCGCTTTTGTGAAGTACGGGAACTCACATGACGACAAAAAAGACCGGGCAACCGGTCTTTTTTGTCGCGAAGGAATTTCTGCAATCAGTTGTTGCAGGAGCAGGAGCCGCCGCAGGCGCACCCGCCTTCGCCATGGGCGTGATCGTGGCTTTTCGCGCTTGGGCTGTCCACCGCGAAGCCTGAGCCGCGCACCGGGTCGTTGACGAAATCAATCCTTGCGCCGCGCAGGTAGTCAATGGATACCTCGTCCACCACGACCTTGACGCCGTTTGCTTCGAAAGTGGTGTCCACGTCGCGGATGTTGTTGTCGAGCGCCATGCCGAAATTCACGCCGCAACAACCGCCTCCCGCCACGTACACGCGCAGGGCGTAGCCTTCGAGGTTGCGTTCCGCAAGAATGTTCTTCACCGCATCGGTCGCCGCCTGCGACAGGGTGATCGTTTCAATACCGGAAATCGTCTGGATGTTCGTTTCGAGTTCTTGTAGCATCTGGCTCTCCTTCGTTGGAGTTATGGTTTGAATTCCTATTGTGAGAAATCTTATCCTATTCGTGGATGTCTGTCAATTGCGGGAGGTTGACGGCGCCGGCGGGAAAAAGCCCTCGATAAACGATTGACACATCCCTGCTGGAGTCGTAAAATCCCCCCTGTTTGTCGGGCGAAAGTCCAAATTCTTCATCCTCAAGGAGGAAACACCTTAACATGTTCACAATGGGACTCACCAATTTGGAGGAGATCGCAATCTGGGCTGTGTTCGGCGTCGCATGGCTTGGGCTGGGATACGCGATCTTTTTGCGAGCCCAGATCCTGCGCGAAGACAAAGGCACGGCAAGGATGCAGGAGGTCTGGGGCGCGATCAAGGATGGAGCGAATGCTTACCTGGGCAAGCAGTTACGCTCCATTTTGCCGTTAATAGGCATATTGACCATTGCCCTGTTCCTTTCCGTTTACATCGTCCCGCCTACTCCCGAGGCGCTCGAACGATTCCATACCCTGCCGGAAGATTCGGTTCGGTTGGTCATAGGCATTGCGCGCGCGTTTGCCTTTGTGATGGGCGCCGGGTTTTCGCTGGCTGTCGGTCAGATCGGCATGCGTATGGCGGTGGAAGCCAACGTGCGCGTGGCGGCGGCTTCGAAGCGTTCGTTCGATGATTCGTTGCGCATTGCCTACCGTGCCGGGACCATCACCGGCATGTTGACCGACGGACTCGGTCTGTTGGGCGGAACCACCATCTTTATCGTTTTGGGCATTGCCGCGCCGGATGCGCTGCTCGGATTCGGTTTCGGCGGCACACTGCTCGCCTTGTTCATGCGCGTGGGCGGCGGCATCTACACCAAGGCGGCGGACGTCGGCGCGGACCTGGTCGGGAAGGTGGAGGCAGGCATTCCTGAGGACGATCCGAGAAATCCCGCAGTGGTGGCGGACCTCGTGGGCGATAATGTCGGCGACTGCGCGGGCATGGCGGCGGACATCTTCGAATCCTACGAAGTGACGATCGTATCGGGGCTGATACTGGGTCTGGCGCTCTGGCACATTACGGGGCGCCTCGAATGGATCATCTTCCCACTCGTGGTGCGCGGTATCGGCGTTTTGTCTTCGATCTTCGGCACGTACGCGGTCAGAGGCGGACCCGGCAAGAGCGGCGACGCCATGGCGGCGATCTTCCGCGGATTTCTCACTTCGGCAGTGATCTCAGCCGCGCTGTTTTTTGCCGCCGGTTTTTTGTACATGAAGGACACGATGGCTGATTTCGGCGGCTGGTGGCGCTCTCCGATGGCTGTTGCGGTCGGCGTTCTGCTTGCCATTCTCATTGATCGCCTGACCGAGTATTTCACCGGGACGCATGCCGCACCCGTCAAGGAGATCAAGAAGGCGGCGGATACGGGTCCCGCCACGTTGATTCTTCAGGGTGTTTCGGTCGGGTTTGAATCCTCGGTCTGGTCTATCGTTGTTCTTGCGTTGACCATCGTCGCGTCCATTTTCATCTTCGGAACGATCCCCGGCGTCGAGGGTGCGGATCGCGCCACGTTCATCCTTTACGGCGTGGCGATGACCGGCATCGGCATGTTGACGCTGACCGGCAACAACGTGGCGATGGACTCCTTCGGTCCCATTGCCGATAACGCAAACGGCATCGGCGAAATGTCCTGGTCTGGCAGGACGGACAAGGAAACGAGGGACGCCCAACAGATCATGGCTGATCTCGACGCGGTGGGCAACACCACCAAGGCGATCACCAAAGGCGTTGCCATTGGTTCCGCGGTGATCGCGGCGGTCTCGCTCTTCGGTTCATTTCTCGTAGATGTCTCCCGCTCACAAACGACGCTTGGCATTCCATTGGCTCAGCAGATTCTGTCCATCGGCATCCGCGTGGATATTCCACAGGTGTTCGTGGGCATGTTGATCGGCGGCGCCCTGCCATGGCTGTTCTCCTCCTTTGCGATTCAGGCGGTGAGCCGCGCAGCTTCGTTGATCGTTTTGGAAGTCCGCCGCCAGTTCAAACTGGGCGTCTTGGAAGGAAAGGTCAAACCTGATTACAAACAGGCGGTTTCGATCTCCACAACCGCCGCGCAGAAGGAACTGGTCTCGCTGGCGCTGCTCGGCATTGTGACCCCGATCTTCATCGGTTTGACACTGCAGGTGGAGGCGCTCGGCGGTTTCCTTGCGGGCATCATCGTTTCCGGTCAGTTGCTGGCGGTGTTCCTCAACAACTCCGGCGGTGCATGGGACAACGCCAAAAAGTTGATCGAGGATGAGCCGAAAGACCCGGCGAAGAATCTCGGCAAGGGTTCCGAGCGTCACAAGGCTGGCGTAGTGGGCGATACGGTCGGCGATCCGTTCAAGGATACGGCTGGTCCCGCGCTCAATCCGATGATCAAAGTGGTGAATCTCGTGGCTGTGATCATCGCGCCCATCGTCGTGAAGTATTCGGGCAATTCCTCGGTTGGCGTGTGGGTCATCGCGGCTCTCCTGCTCGGCGTGCTGGCGTGGGCTGTGATGCGTTCGAAGGCGCCCGCGCAATCCATGAAGGCGGAGGTCGCTCCGGCCGCGCCTTCCAAGCCTGCGCCTGTCAAATCTGCGCCCGTCAAACGCGCCGTCAAGAGTAACAAAAGAAAATAAGAGTGTGTTTGAAAACTTTTGATAAAAACCCTAAAGGTTTCCCTTTTCGCCCCAAAAACCTTTAGGGTCTGACTTTTCAGGCGTTTTCTAAAGAAGAATACACGGACAGCCCGCCAACAGCGGGCTGTTTGTATTAATATGGGCGGTGATGTAATGCCTCACGCGCGCTTTCTTGACATAAACCCTTTGCGCCTGTAAAATCCGTCTGCCTCGGGCGGGGACGGTCGTTTCCTCATTCCGAGGCCTAAAACTAAAATCGGGTTATCGCGAAGGCGTCGGTCCTTCGTAACATTTCAAATCATCCCATCGAATCCTGGAGGAGTATCATGCAGTTTGACGTGGTTACAGCCACAGCCAGACCCCCGTTGCCGTTGTTATGGTGGCTGGGACCGATCGCAGCGTTGATCGCGCTCGGCTTTGCTTTTTACCTGTATCGCCAGTTGATGCAATTGAGCGAGGGCAACAAAAAAATGGTGGCGATCGCGCAGGCGGTGCGCGAAGGCGCCATGGCGTACTTGAAGAGTCAGTACCGCGTGGTGGGGATCGTCTTTGCCGTGCTGTTCCTTCTGTTCCTGGTCCTTTCCTGGTTCCGCCTTCAAAACCCGATCGTGCCGTTTGCCTTTTTGACCGGCGGTCTGTTCTCCGGTCTGTGCGGTTTCATCGGGATGAAAACAGCGACCAACGCCTCGGCGCGCACGACCTACGCCGCGACGAAAAGTCTGAACAGCGCATTGCAGGTCGCCTTGCGCGCCGGCGCGGTGATGGGTCTGGTGGTGGTGGGCTTCGCCCTGTTGGATATCACTGCCTGGTTCCTGTTGTTGTATAACGTCTTCCCCGTCCTGTTCCCGGAGAATTTCATCAGCCTCGCCGAAAATCCGCTTCCGCAGATCACGGCGGTCATGCTCAGTTTCGGCATGGGCGCTTCGACCCAGGCTTTGTTCGCCCGTGTGGGTGGCGGCATCTATACCAAGGCGGCGGACGTCGGCGCGGACCTGGTCGGGAAGGTGGAGGCAAACATCCCTGAGGACGACCCGAGGAATCCCGCCACGATCGCGGATAACGTGGGCGATAACGTCGGCGACGTGGCAGGCATGGGCGCGGACTTGTACGAATCGTACGCGGGTTCCATTTTGGCGACCTCCGCGCTCGGTGTGGCGGCGATCGGACTGGAAGGCGCGGACCTTGCCCACAGTATGCTCTTCATTTCCGCCCCGATCGCGCTGGCGGCGTTGGGCGTCGTCCTTTCGATCCTCGCGTTGTTCGTGGTGCGCTCGAAGGAGGACGCGACACAGGGCGAGTTGATCGGCGCGTTGAGCCGCGGTTTATACGTCAGTTCGCTGGGGATCGCCGTCTTCTCACTGCCGATCTTTTATTTCATGGGACTCCCGAACTGGTTCGCGCTTTGGATCGTGGTGTTGACGGGTCTTGCCGTCGGGTTGGCTGTCGGCAAATTGACGGAGTATTACACGTCCCATGCCTTCCTCCCCACCCGGCACGTGGCGAGGCAGGCGCATACCAGCGCCGCTACTGCCATGATCGAAGGGCTTGCGCTTGGCAAACGTTCGAGCGGTTTGCCTGTGGTCGCGGTGCTGATCGGGATCGTGGTCAGTTTCTACGTGGCGGGCGGCGCGGACAATATTTTGATGGGCTTGTATGGCGTGGGTCTGGCGGCGGTGAGCATGCTTTCGACGCTTGGCTTTACGCTCGCCACCGACGCCTACGGTCCGATCGCAGATAACGCTGGGGGCAATGCCGAAATGGCCGGACTCAAGCCCGAGGTCCGCCGCCGAACCGACCAGTTGGATGCGGTGGGCAATACGACCGCCGCCATCGGCAAGGGATTCGCGATCGGTTCCGCCGCGTTGACCGCGATGGCGCTGCTGGCGGCGTATCTCGAAGAGATCCGTCTCGTTTTGGGAGAATTGCGCGGCGTGACCGAGTTGGCCGTGAACGGTGTCGCGGTCAGGGTCGCCGAGTTGACCGTGCAGGACTTCATGCTGTATTACAACGTCAATCTGCTGAATCCCGCCGTGCTGGTGGGTGTGTTCAGCGGCGTCGCCACGGCGTTCTATTTCTCCGCGTTGACGATGAGCGCGGTGGGGCGCGCCGCGGGCGGCATGGTGGAGGAGGTCCGCCGGCAGTTCCGTGAGATCAAGGGTATTCTCACAGGTAAGGGCAAACCCGATTATGCCCGCTGCGTGGAGATCAGCACCAAAGCCGCCCAGCGCGAGATGATAGGACCTTCCGTGCTTGCGATCATCGTTCCTGTGTTCATCGGCGTGGTGTTCGGCGTGGCAGGCGTTTTAGGTTTGTTGACAGGCGCGCTGGCTTCGGGTTTTGCGCTGGCGGTGATGATGTCCAATGCGGGCGGCGCGTGGGACAACGCCAAGAAATACATCGAAAGCGGCGAATACGGCGGCAAAGGTTCGAATGCCCACAAGGCGGCGGTCGTCGGCGATACGGTCGGCGATCCGTTCAAGGACACCTCCGGTCCCTCGCTCAACATCCTGATCAAGTTGATGTCCATGGTCTCGGTGGTCTTCGCCGGTCTGATCGTGGCGTTCGGCAACGGTCAGGGGTTGTTGATGATGCTGGTGGGGAGGTAGGGATGGAATTGTAAGGGTGCGAAGCCTCGGTGTTTCACACCCTTATTATTCAACACATTCTGCCAATATGTAGATGTACTACTGGTTGAATCGAATTTGCCCGAGTTCTTGAGGATTTAATCGCCAGACACCAGATTCATCCTGCTCGCAAACGATTTTAACGTTTACAGGTGAATCGAAAGTGGTAAGCCTATAGGCAATTATCCGTAGGTTTTCAGATGCGACGCCAATCGGTGAAAGTTGTACCCAGTTCGGCAATTCATGAAATGGCTCATCAGAGAACCCTAAATGACGGGTTGCATAATCCTCTTCAAACGCCACAAATGAATAACCCATACGTTCCACTTCACGCCAAAACGATTCAATGTCAGTATGGGAAAGCGCTTGGAGTCTGCGGTATTCCTCTACGGTTGTAGAACATGCGAACAAATCGGTCCGCATGTAATATCGAAACGCGCTCAATGTGAGAACTCGTTCGTTCTTGCCCGCAATTTCATTAATAGGCGTGAAATGGCTACAAAGAAAATTATCAAGGCATTGAGGATTTTTCTGTGCATCCAACGGTGCATATGCGGAGATTGATATATAGGCGGAGCGCACAAGGACAAAGGACATTAATAGAACAACGCACCATTTTACAGCGATCCTTACCAGGAAAATGTTAG
>JABWAU010000024.1 GCA_013360875.1 Anaerolineales bacterium
CGCGACGAGGACGGCAAACGCATCCCCATGGATGTGAATGTGGGCGACAGGGTGCTGTTCGCGAAGTATTCCGGCACCGAAGTGAAGGTGGATGGCAAGAAACTGCTCATCCTGCGCGAAAGCGACATTCTGGCAATAATCGAAGGCTAAACATTTCCGCGTAAGCAACGTTCTCAAACGTTGCGGCGCGCGAGAGCGCGCCACGCAAATAATCGGAGGAATAAATAATGGCTGCTAAACAACTTGTCTTTTCAGAGGACGCCCGCCGCAAACTCAAGAACGGCATGAATATCGTCGCGAACGCGGTGAGCGCGACCCTCGGTCCCAAGGGGCGCAACGTGGCGGTGGATCGCAAATTCGGTTCCCCCACCATCACGCACGACGGCGTTTCCGTCGCGAAAGAGATCGAACTCGAAGACCCGTTCGAGAACATGGGCGCGCAACTCCTCAAGGAAGCCGCGACCAAGACCAACGACATCGCCGGAGATGGCACGACCACCTCGACCGTGCTGGCTCACGCCATCGTGAACGAAGGTTTGAAAGCCCTGGAAGCCGGTTTCAACCCGATGCTTATCAAGAACGGCATTGTGCTTGCAACTGAAACCGTCGTGGAGGAACTCCGCAAGATGTCGGTCAAGATTGACACCAAGGAGGAGATCGGTCACGTTGCCACCAACTCCGCCGCGGACGAGCAGATCGGCACGCTCATCGCGGACGTGATGGACAAGGTCGGCAAGGACGGCGTCATCACCGTCGAAGAATCCAAGTCCCTGCAGTTCGAGACCGAATACGTGGAGGGTATGCAGTTCGACCGCGGCTATATCTCGCCCTACTTCATCACCAGCACCGACAAAATGGAGGCGGTGATCAGCGAACCCTACATCCTCATCCACGAAAAGAAGATCTCCGCCGCGCAGGATATCGTTCCCATCCTCGAAAAACTCGTCCAGATCGGAAAGCGCGAACTGGTCATCATCGCGGAGGACATTGACGGCGAAGCGCTCGCCACCCTCGTCCTCAACAAATTGCGCGGCATGTTGAACGTGCTGGCTGTCAAAGCCCCCGGCTTCGGCGACCGCCGCAAAGCCATGTTGCAGGATATTGCTATCCTGACCGGCGGCACCGTGATCTCCGAAGAGACCGGGCGCAAACTCGAAACCGCCACCATCCAGGACCTCGGCAAGGCTGAAAAAGTCGTCTCCGACAAAGAAAATACCACTATCGTTGGCGGCAAGGGCAAGAAGTCTGACATCGAGGGTCGCATCAAGGAGATCCGCGCCGAGATCGAGAAAAGCACCAGCGACTACGACAAGGAAAAACTGCAAGAACGCCTTGCCAAGTTGAGCGGCGGCGTCGCCATCATCCGTGTGGGCGCGGCGACCGAGACCGAGATGAAGGAAAAGAAACACCGCGTGGAAGACGCCCTCTCCGCGGCGCGCGCCGCAGTGGAGGAAGGCATCGTACCCGGCGGCGAAATCTCCCTCATCAACACCGCGGCAAAACTGGACAAACTGGTGAAGGAAAACAGCGACGAATATGAAGAGATACGCGTCGGCATCAACATCGTGCGCAAGGCGCTCGAAGCCCCCATTCGTAAACTCGCCGCCAACGCCGGGCAGGATGGTTCCGTCATCATTGACACCGTGCGCCGCACCGCCGCCGAGAAGAAGAACAAGAACATCGGCTATAACGTGTTGACCGGCAAATACGAGGACATGATCCAGGCTGGCGTCATTGACCCGGTCAAAGTGGTGCGCGGCGCGCTCGAAAATGCCGCCTCCATCGCCTCCATGATCCTCACCACGGACGTGCTCATCACCGACATGCCGGAGAAGGAAAAACCCGCTCCCGCCATGCCGCCCGGCGGTATGGATTACTAAAACTCCAAACCTTGCGAGGGTCGAAACCCTCGCAAGGTTTTTTTATCCGCTATAATCGAGGCGATGTTCCTTCACCGCAAAAAAATCAACCGGATATCCTGGGCTCTACTCCTCGCACTCGGACTTTCCGCGTGCGCTTCTGTTTCTTCGCCCGAGCCTGTTCCCACTGTCGTTGTGGCGACGTTTACGCCCGCGCCTCCCACGCCCACCCTCGAGCCGGTGGCGTTGACGGTGAACGGAGAGGGCGTCACGGTGGTCGAATTCGAAGCGGAAGTGCGGCGTTATCTCGCGGCTCAGTCCGCGTTGGGCAATTCCATTGACGAACAGACCGCCGCCGAAGCCGTCGCCGACGATCTCATCGCGCAACTGCTCCTCGCTCAAGCCGCGCGCTTAAATGGATTCACACTCGACGACGCGGCGTTGCAGGCGCGCATTGATTCGCTTGCCGCACAGATCGGCGGAGCGGAGGCGTTGTCGGCGTGGCGGAATGCCCAAGGGTATAGCGAGCAGGCTTTTCGGTCCGCTTTGAGGCGTGCGGCGGAGGCGGCATGGATGCGCGATACGATTGCCGCATCCGTCCCCGGTACTGCCGAGCAGGTACACGTCCAACAAATTCTGCTCTATAATCAAGCGACGGCTCAGGACTTTCTTTCGCAATTGAACGGCGGAGCCGATTTCGACGAACTCGCCGCGCGGGCTGACCCGCTTACGCGCGGCGAACTAGGATGGGTGCCGCGAGGCTACCTGCTCGATCCGCAGATCGAAGAGGCTGCGTTTGGTCTGGAAACCGGGCAGTATAGCGATGTGATCGCAACGAACATTGGGTTTCACATCCTGAAGGTTTTGGAGCGGGACCCCAACCGCCCGCTTTCGCCCGATGCATACCTTGCCCTGCAGGAACAAACGCTGCGGCGGTGGGTGCAAGAGCAAAAGCGGCTTGCGAACGTGACGCTGTTTTTGCCGTAATCAGTACTTCACGAAAGCGCGCATTTGGCGGTCTCCCCTGGCGCCGCCCGTCAGGGCAGAGGTGTACCGCCAGATTTTCGCTAGAGAGCGAAAATTACGCGGCGTTTTCGTAATCTACTGATAATTGTTGCAACGGAGTGATTCGATGAGAGCACAATCCTCTTTGGGAATTTGGGATATTCTCACGCTCGGCGTGCTGGCACTGACCGCCTGCATTGCCGCCTACTTTGCATTGATTTTTGTCAACCCTAATTCTTCGCTCAACGTTCTGCCGCCCGGCGGAGGGCTTGCTCCCACGCTGACATCCACACCGGCGCCCGCCACTCTTCCTCCCACCTGGACTGCCAGCCCCACGCTGGAAGTGTCCCCCACCAATACTCCCGTCCCCACGTGGACGTCGATTCCCACAAATACGCCGTTTTCGCTCGTGCCGCCCACGCGCACGCCGCGACCAAGCAATACTCCCAGAGCGCCCTTTACCGCTATCTCGATCCAGCAGGTGGACAGTACCATCATTCATCCGGAACTGGCGTGCAATTGGGCGGGCATCGGCGGGACGGTGGTGGATACGAACAACAGCCACGTCATCGGGACGGTCGTCGTCCTGCGCGGCACGTTGAACGGAAGCACGGTTGACCTGACGACCGTGACCGGCATCAACAAGGAATACGGTCCCTCCGGTTATGAGTTCGTTTTGGGGGACGCGCCCGTCGCTTCGAACAAAACCTTATACGTGCAACTCGTGGATTTGAACGGTATTCCCCTCTCGGACAAGGTGGAGATCGCCACCTCCGCCGATTGCTCGAAGAACCTGGTTCTGGTGAGGTTCAAGAAGAACCGGTGATCCGATTGGATCGTAGCGCAAGACGAAGTCTTGCGCTACGTTTTTAGACCGCCACGTTCCAGTGTTCGTACTTTTTATTTTTTCCCCGTAAGATATCCTCGTACATGGTGCGCAGCCTGGCGGTAATGGGACCCATGACGCCCGCGCCCACAGGGCGGTGATCCACTTTCGTGACGGCGGTGATTTGCGCGGCAGTGCCGGTCAGGAAGAGTTCCTCGGCGATGAACACCTCCGTGCGGTCAATGGATCGTTCCCGAACCTCCAATCCCAGTTCGTCCCGCGCCAGTTCGATGACCGATTTGCGCGTGATGCCCTCGAGGATATTGTCCGTCACAGGCGGGGTAATCAGCGTCCCGTCGCGCACCATGAAGATGTTCATCGCCGAGCCTTCGGAGATGTGCCCGTTGTTGTCGAGGACGAACGCTTCGTCGAAGCCGGCGCGCACCGCGTCGGTCTTGATCAGCGCCGAGTTGACGTACGCGCCCGCCACCTTGCCGCGCGCCGGGATGACGTTATCGTCAATGCGTCGCCAGGAGGAGACCGTCACGTGCGCGTTGGCGTCGTTCTTGACGTAGGGCTCGTACGCCATTACGAACATGCAGAACTCGTCCTTCAAGCCGTGCAGTTTCACGCCGATGCCCAGGTTCGCCTTGTAAAAGGTAGGGCGCAGGTAAATATCCTGCTGCCAGTTGTCGGTGCGCAAGAGATCGAGCGTGAGTTCGATCAAACTCTCCTCGTCGTAGTCCGTCTGCATTGCCATCATCTTCGCCGAATGCAGCAGCCTGCGAAAATGATCGTAGGGACGAAAAACGAAGAGCCGTTTCATCTCTTCGTTCCAGTAACCTCGCAGCCCGCCGAATACGGCTGTGCCATATAAAAAGCCGTGCGTGGCGATGCTGATCTTCGCCTCCGAAAGGGGAACGATCTTTCCCTCAAAAAACGCATGCTTCGAGAGATCCACTACTGCACCTCCAGAAAATGGGATAGGACCAACTCTTACACGGGAATTATACCTGATACCCTCCGATTCGCTCCCACGCCGACGGTTGCTTCGCGCATTATCCGAGCCTTGACTTTCGCCCGAAAACGATTAAAATTTAATTCGATAATCATCGAATTGGATTGAGAGCGAAAAAAATGGAACCCCAACCCGAAGTGCTGAATTTCGTCAAAGCCATGGCGTCCGCCGAACGCTTGCGCGTGATCGGCGCGCTGGCGCGCGGACGCGCCACACAGACGGAGATTGCCGAGCAATTACACCTCCCCATACGGGACGTATTCCAACACTTATCCTTTCTTGTGCATGTGGATGTTGTCCATGAAAGGGACGGGGTCTACGAGTTGAATGAGAAAGCCATCGAGTCGCTGGCACGCGGACAGTTGAAGGACAGCCGTCCACAATATGAGGAACAGCCCGAGGATGTCCGCAAGGTGCTGAGGGCATACCTCAACGCCGATGGCACGCTCAGGCAGGTCCCGTTGGAAACGAAAAAACTGCTCGTCATTTTGAACTTCATCGTGGATGTGTTCGCGTTCGATGCGACCTATACGGAGAAGGAGGTCAACACCATCCTGCGACGCTTCAACCCGGACACAGCCGCCCTGCGCCGTTACCTCGTGGATCACGGCCTCATGGCGCGCGAGAGCGATGGCTCGAAATACTGGCGCGTGAAAAAGGAGATGCTGCCGTGAGCGAAGAACTTGTCGCCTTTTTCAAAGCGCTGGCGGACGCGAACCGCCTCAAGATCGTGGGCTTGCTTGCGGAAAAACCCTATAGCGTGGAGGAACTCGCCGCGCTGTTGAACCTCAAGCCGTCCACGGTCTCGCATCATCTCGCCAGACTTTCCGAGGTGGGATTGGTGCAGTCGCGCCCCGAAAGTTATTACAGCGTCTATCAACTGGATCAAAAGGCGCTGGAGGAAAAGACCCGCGTCATCTTTTCGAAGGAGGAACTTTCCACTGCCGCCGCCGAAGTGGATGTGGATGCCTACGATAAAAAGGTGATCAAGGATTGCACGCGGCGCGACGGCAGTTTGAAAACCATTCCCGCCCAACGCAAAAAACTCGACGCCATCCTGCGGTATGTCGTGAAATCGTTCGAGGTCGGCAAACGGTACAGCGAAAAGCGCGTCAACGAGATCCTCTCGAAGTATCACGAGGATACTGCCACATTGCGCCGTGAACTGGTCGGCGCCGGGTTGATGCAGCGCGAAGGCGGGGGAGGCGAATACTGGAGGGTTTAGTCCCTCATCGAAAGGGGATCATAACGAAACGCGGGTCACAGGAGAGCATCGCCTGTGACCCGCATTCTTGAATCGCGGCTCAGGAAACCGAATCACTTCTTCAACATCTGGTCCTTGTTGACCAGCCCCCTCTGCCACGCATAGACCGCCACCTGGGTGCGGTCTGCCAGGTGCAATTTACTCAGGATGTTGCTCACATGTCCCTTGACCGTATTCTCGCTGATCACGAGGGTCTCCGCGATCTGGCTGTTGGTCATGCCCTTGGCGATCAACCGTAACACGTCCAGTTCCCGCTCGGTCAATTCGGTGAACAGCGCGAGTTCCTCGTTGTCGTCGCCGCGGATGTTCTGCAGGACGCGTTCGGCGACCAGCGGATGCAGGGTCACTTCATGGCGCACCGCCCGTTGCAGCGCTTCCGCCAGTTTTTCCATCTTCATATCCTTGAGAATGTACGAGTTTGCTCCGGCTTTCAACGCCGGAAAAATGTGCACATCCTCGTGATACGACGTCAATACCACGACCTGCGTGCGCGGGCTGATCTTTTTGATCTGCCGCGTCGTTTCCACGCCGTCCATGCCCGGCATGATCAGGTCGAGCAGGACGATATCCGGTATCAATTCGGAGACGAGTTTGACGGCAACCTCGCCCGATTCCGCCTCCCCGACCACCTCGAAATCCTTGATCGTTTGAAGATATGAACGAATACCGTTTCGGACCACTTCGTGGTCGTCCACGATCAAAATGCTGATGGTGTTATGCTTTGGCATGATCGCCTCTTTCTTAATTTCTGGTTGGCGCCTGGACGAAGATCCGCGTTCCCTGCCCGGGCGCGCTTTGGAAGTGCACTGTGCCGCGGATACTACCCACGCGTTCGCGGATGGAGCGGAATCCCAATCCATGCCCCTTCAATTCCATGTCGAAACCGCGTCCGTCGTCCGCCACGGAAAGTTGCAGGGTATCCTCGTTGTACACGAGGGAAATGTCCACGCGGCGCGCCTGGCTGTGACGCGCCACGTTTGCGAGCGCCTCCTGTATCACGCGATAGATCGCCTGCTCGATGTTGAGGGGCAGGCGGCGCTCCTTATGCACAGCCAGGTTGACCATAATGTCGTTGCGGTTCTCCCATTCGAAGATGTATTCGCGCAGGATGGCTGCCAGCCCCTTTTCCTGCAACGCGATGGGATAGATCTCCTGCACGAGGAAGGTCAATTCCTGGATCACGTCCGAAACGAGGTTCTCCGCCTCGCCGAGATGCAAACTCGCCGCATTGCCGCCATTGCCGTTCAAGGTGCCGCGCGCTGCGCCGAGCTGCGCGAGCGCCGCAAAGGCTTTTTGTTTGGCGCTGTCGTGCAGGTCGCGCGCGAGGCGGTTCCGTTCCTCCATCACCGCCAGGTCCTTCGTCTGTTCGAAGAGTTCCATGTTGGCGATGGCGATCGAAGCGCGGTGGGTGAGCGCGGAAAACAGGCGGATGGAATCGTCGCCGATCAGGCTTGGCTTGGTAAAGCCGACGTTGAACACGCCGACGACCTTGTTGTCCACGATGATGGGAATGTGCGCGAACGAACGGATGCCCTCCTTGATGAGCGCCTCGCGTATATCCGGGCGGAAGTCGCGCAATTCGATCTGCCGCACAATGGCAGGCTTGCCCGTTTCCAGCGCCCTGCCCACGATCCCTTCGCCCTTCGCAAACTGGAACACCTTGAGCGTTTCAGGCGAGAAACCGCGGCTGACGCGCGGAACGAGCCTGGCCTGTCTTTCATCCCAGGCAAAGACCACGCTGTGGTCGGCGTCGAGCATATCCACCGCCACGTCCACGAGCGTTTGGAAGACCTGCTGCAGGCTGACGTTGCGCAGGATGCGTTCGTCGGCTTGATAGAGCGCCTGGATCTCCTGGCTGCGTTTTTCGAGGGCGCTGGTTCGTTCACGGACGAGACGCTCCAATTGGCGGTTGTGATCCTGGATCGCTCTGGTGCGCAGGCGGATACCGACCGCGACCGCCGCAATCGCGAAAGCCGCCAGCATCACGCGGAACCATGCCGTCTGCCAGAACGGGGGTACGACCTTCACGTCAATGCGGACGGGCGTTTCATTCCAGACCCCGTTGCTGTTCGCGGCTTTCAACAGCAGCGTGTATTCGCCGCCGGGCAGGTTGGTATAGCGACCGTCCCTTTTGGCGCCGATGTAATGCCAATTCGAGTCGAAACCCTCCAGGAAATAGGCGTATTGATTCTTTTCGGGCTGGCTGTAACTCAATGCCGCAAATTCGAACTCGAGCGAGTTCTGGGGCCATACCAACACCACCTGCGTTACGGTCTCGACGCTCGAGGCTGTGGGGATGGGCTGGTTGTCCTGCCTGAGCGTCGTCAGGGTGACCTGCGGCAGGTAGGGGTTCTCGATGATGTTCAAGGGATGGAAAACCGTCAGCCCGTTGATGCCGCCAAAGTAGAATTCCCCGTCCCTGCCTTTTGCGAACGCGCCCGTATTGAACTCGTTGCTTTGCAAGCCGTCGTCCGCGTCGAAGTTTCGGAAGGTTCGCGTCTCCGGGTCGAAACGCGAGATGCCGAAGTTCGTGCTTAACCACAGGTATCCAAGATCGTCTTCCAGGATGCCGTAGACGACGCCGTTGGGGAGCCCGTCCTTTTCGAGGAAATAGGAAAACGAATCGGTCGTGGGGTTGTATAGGTTCAAGCCTCCGCCGCCCGTGCCGATCCATAATCGTCCTTTTGTGTCCTGGTAGATCGAAAGGACCGAGTCGTTGCTCAGGGACCTGTTGTCGTTCGGGTCGAAGCGATAATGGGTGAATTGTTCCGTTTCGGGATCGAACCTGTTCAATCCGCTTTCCGAAGTTCCAACCCACAGATAACCGTCGCGGTCCTCGTAGATCACATCCACCGCCGAACCGCTCAAACTGTTGGGGTTCCCGACCTCGGGCGTGTAATGCTTGAAGGTTCTTGTCCTGCGGTCCATCAGGTCCAGCCCGGCGACGGTCCCCACCCACACGTTGTTGGAACTGTCCACAAAGACCTCGAAGACGGTGTTTGCGCTCAGGCTGGCGGGATTGTTGGGGTCGCGCTGGTAGTGCGAAAAGTTGGCTGTTTTGCGGTCGAAGCGGTCCAACCCACTGGCTGTACCGATCCAGAGAATGCCGTCCTGGTCTTCGCGGATCGAATACAGGATGTTGGACGCGATGCTGTTCGGTCTTCTGTCGTCGTGACGGTAACGGACCACCTGCCCGGTGGACCACATCAGGCGGTTCAGGCCGGCGCCGAAGGCGCCGATCCACGCGTATCCCTCCAAATCCACGTGAATGGGAAAGATGAAATTCCCGCTCAACGAGTTCGGATCTTCCGGGATGTGCCGGTAATAGGCAAAGTTGTCGCGCAGACGGTCATATTTGTTCACGCCGCCGCCATACGTCCCAAACCATAGCACGCCGCCGCGATCCTCGTGGATGGAAAGGATGTAGTCGTTGCTCAGGCTTTTGGCGTAGGAGGGATCGTTCTTGTAGTGGACGAAACGCCCTTCCGTCCTGCTCAGGCGGTCCAACCCGCTGGTCGTGCCGATCCACAGGTTGCCGCCGCCATCCATGTACAGGGCGGTGACGGAATTCCCCGCGATGCTTTGAGAGTCGTTGTCGGAACGGACGTAGCGTTTGAACTCGCCGGTATCGGGAACGAAGTAATTCAATCCGTTCCGGGTGCCGATCCACAGGTTCGAATTCCCGGCGTCCAGGATCGCGGTGACGTAATCATTGCTGATCGAGTTGACGTTCTCCGGGTTGTGCAGGTATGGCGTGAATTTTTTGCTTTGCGGGTTGAATTGATTCAGCCCGCCGGAGGCGGTTCCGATCCAAAGCCGCCCGCGGCGATCCTTGAAAATGGCGGTCACGCTTTTTCCAGTCAGGCTGTCCGGCGTCAGCGGATCGTAGGAATGGCGCGTGACGGTCCCGGTCGTGACGTCGAAAAGATCGAGTCCCTGCGCCGTTCCGATCCAAAGATTGTCCCGGTCGTCCAGGTACAGGACGTTGATGTGATCGTCGCTGATGCTGGAGGGATTTTCCTTGTCGTGGCGGTAGATCGTGAACTGTTCCGTGCGCGGGTCGTAGCGGTTCAAACCGCCCTGACGCGTGCCGATCCACAGATAGCCCTCCCTGTCCTCCACGATGGAGGTGATCCAACGGTCGCTCAGGCTGGTGGGGGTATCGGGGTCGGGTTTGTATGTTTTGAACTCGTACCCATCGTAGCGGTTGAGCCCATCCTCCGTGCCGAACCACAAAAAGCCGAAACGATCCTGAAGGATGACCCGCACCGAACTCTGGGATAACCCCTGCTCGATGCCGATGCGGTCGAAGCGCAGGACGCAATTGCATACCTCCGGCAGGGATGACGGGGAAACCCGGTTCGAGGCTACGGGAAGGCTGGTCGCCGTGGAATCAACCTGGGGCGTGGCTGGAAGCGGATTCCCGTTCCCGCACGAGACCAGCGCGAAGGCGAAAAGGAATCCCATAACGCGGGAGAAGATCCGTTTCGTTCCTCTTCTCATGCCCAAAGTATAGTCCATAACGCTTCCCTTGTATTCACCTGCCTATCGCTTTTTCCTCCCTCCCGCGAGGGGTTTTTGTTCCTTCTCATGTTTCCGGGCCGGCAAATTCGCGGCGGCGCGCGAAAAGAGCGATGCCCTGAAGACATCGCTCGAGTGAATACCGTATCGCGACACGCTTCGCAGTGTCGCCATTGGTTGTGGAAGGCGTTGGAGAACGCTAACTGCGCTAATTTTTGAATGTCATCATGCCGCCATTGGTTGCGGAAGCAATTCCGCGTTGACGGCTATTTCAACGTGCGGATGAACGCCACCGCCTGCCAGATCTGTTCGTCGGTCAGAATGCCCTTCCAGGCGACCATGGACGTGCCGGGCTTGCCCTCCGCAACGCGCCAGAACAGGTAATCGTCCCCGACCTGAGCCGCCAGTTCGGGCAGATTCTTGGGCTTGGGGTCGAGCGCCTGTCCCGCAGGCCCGTCGCCGTGACCCTGGGGACCATGGCAGGATTCGCAGTTGACCTTGAACACTTTCGCGCCTTCGGCAGCGGCATCCGCGCCGAGGGGATTGGTCTTGCCGGCATATTCGGCTGGGACAGGTTCCAACGCCGCGGGTTCGTTCGACGATCCGCCCCCGCCGCCGCATGCGGCAAGGACGAGGACTCCGAGGATGAGGATCAGGATCAGGTTCTTTTTCATGTACGCGCCTCCGTTTGACTGATTGTTTTGGAAATGTGACAGAGTATATGCGATTTGCGCCTTTGCGACAGTGACTTAAGTTACACGCCGGCGTACAGGGTGGGGAAGGTTCCTCGGACGGGATCAACCACCGGCGGAGAATGAAGCGGGCACACCTCCCATTGTGACTTTAGTTACAGTTTTTTCAGTTTCGAAATGCTATCATAAATACAGTATACAGACAAACTTTGTGAAATTACACACATTTTGATCCGAAGGAAGGAGACTGTCATGTCCGAAAAGGAAAAACACGAGGACGCGTCCGCATCGAAGTGGCAAAAGGTGTTCGATAACATCTGGCTGCTGTTCCTGTTGTCGTTATTAATCAGCGGGGTGATCTATAACGCCTGGGGAATTTTTGACCTGTTGAACGTTCCGCCGGTCCCATAAGCGGAAGTTGAAAGGAGAATAAGACATGCTAGCGCCCGAACGAACCTGGTGGAAGCCGATGGGTCGGCTGGAGAAGACCTGGCTGACCGTGGCATTGGTCTGGTGCATCTTCCTGACCATCATGATGCCGCTCTGGTATTTCATGGGAAAACAAAATGTTCCCACGGAGACGTATAGAACGACCCCGCAGCAATACGCCGCCACAGTGAACGATTTTGTGGCGAAGTATCAGGTCGGCGAAGAGAACGGCATCCCGATCGTGGCTGCGCCTCCCGGCAGCGACGTGTACCTGCGCGCCAGCGCCTGGCAGTGGTATCCCATTTTGCAGTTGGAGAAGGGGAAACAGTATCGCCTGCACGTCTCCTCCATGGACTTTGCGCACGGATTTTCATTGCAGCCCGTGAATATCAACCTGGAGGTTCTCCCCGGCTACGATTACGTTGCGACGATCACGCCTACGACGACCGGTGAATTTACCATTGTGTGCAATGAATATTGCTTCCTGGGTCATCACACCATGGTCGGCAAAATCATTGTGGAATAAGGAGGCGACAAGATGACCGCACTTTCACCTACATTTCCCTGGGCAAAGGACGCGAAGGACGACTACCGCGCCTGTCCCGTCACCACCCTCAAAGTGGACATGCACACCGAGCGCCTCATCATCGCCAACGCGGTGATGGCGGTGGTCTGTCTCACGCTGGGAGGCATCGCGGCATTGTTGATTGCGTTGACCCGCTGGCAGGCGATCCACCTGCTTGACGCGACCTGGTTCTACCGCCTGCTCACCCTACACGGCATTGACATGCTGGTCGCGTGGATTGTCTTCTTCGAGATGGCGGGTTTGCACTTCGGCTCGACCGTACTTTTGAATGCGCGTCACGC
Source organism: Anaerolineales bacterium (assembly GCA_013360875.1). Taxonomy (GTDB): domain Bacteria; phylum Chloroflexota; class Anaerolineae; order Anaerolineales; family Villigracilaceae; genus Defluviilinea. Next base: position 12,482 of record JABWAU010000024.1, read on the forward strand.
CGCGCCCAAACTTGCCTGGCTCGGTTTCATCCTGATGACCGTGGGCGGGCTGATGGCGAACTTTGTAGTGTTGTTCGACACCAGCAGCATCGTGACCTTCACCGCTTACGTCCCGATGAAGGCGCATCCGTTGTTCTACCTCAGTTACATCCTGTTCGCGGTCGGCGCGTTGATCGCGGTCATTACGTTCTTCGTCAACATCGTGGTCGCCAAACGCGAAGCCCGCTTCGAAGGTTCCATGCCGCTGGTCGTCTTTGGTCTGATGACCGCCGCCATCCTTGCCACGTACACCCTTTTGCAGGGCGCGGCGGCGATCGTGCCAGCCTTCTTCTGGTCGCTCGGTCTCATGGACCTCGACCCCGGCATCTACCGCAACTTCTTCTGGGGATTTGGGCATCCCGCGCAACAGGTCAACCTCGCCGCGATGGTCGCCATCTGGTACGCGTTGGCGCAGATGACCGTTGGCATCCGCCCGCTCAACGAGAAGTTCTCGCGTCTCGCCTTCATCCTGTACCTCTTCTTCATCAACCTCGGCTCGGCGCATCACCTGTTGGTGGATCCCGGTCTCTCGTTTGGCTGGAAGGCTGTGAACACCTCCTATGCCATGTATCTCGCCGTGCTGGGTTCGATGATGCACGCCTTTTCGATCCCCGCCGCGATGGAAGTGGCGCTGCGCGCCAAAGGTTTCCGCAAAGGCTTGTTTGGCTGGCTGCGCAACGGACCATGGAACGAACCGGGCTTCGGCGCGCTGGTCACCTCCATGATCCTGTTCGGCTGGGTCGGCGGCGTGACGGGCGTGACCATCGGCACCGAGCAGATCAACATGCTGGCGCACAACACTCTGCGCCTGCCCGGTCACTTCCACGCGACCGTTGTCGGCGGCACGACGACCGCCTTCATGGGCTTCACCTATTACGTCATCCCGCTCATCTTCCGCAAGGAATTGAAACTCAAGAAGTGGGCGGTCTGGCAGCCGTACGTGTTCGGCTTCGGCACATTGCTCGTCTCCCTCGGCATGATCACCAGCGGTCTGCAGGGCGTCTCCCGCCGCAACTGGGATATCAGTTTCGCAGGCGTCGTGCCCGGCACCGTTGACCTCACCCTCGCCATCTTCGGCATCGGCGCGCTCATCGCGGTCACCGGCGGCATCATGTACATCACTGTCGTGCTGACCTCCATCCTCACCGGTCCGCGGCTCGAAGCGAGCAACATGCTCCTCGTTGCAGGCACGAACAACCCCCTGCTCGAGTCCACGCAACTGACCGATCACCAACTGGAGGACAAGCAGAACCAGCCCAGAGGCACGCTCGTTCTGGTTTTTGCCTTTCTCGTTTGGTTTGCGGTCTATTACCTCACCAACTGGTGGCTGCTGGGCAGGACGTGGTTCATCCGATAGTTGTTCTCCATTCAAAAGGACTTCGGAAGTCTGAAAGACTTCCGAAGTCCTTCCAGTCTGATTTTAGCGGTACATAATGTTGACCTCTTTTCTTTTGGGATTGTTGGGCAGTCTCGGGCACTGCGTGGGGATGTGCAGCGCGGTGATCGTCCTCCTCGACCGTCAATCCTCGTTTCAGGGAAACAGCCTCTCGTGGATTCTCGCGCACGCGGGACGCATCACCACGTATGCGCTTCTGGGCTTGACCTTTGGCATGCTCGGCGAGACCCTGAGCCTTTTCTCCACCGACCTGCCGCGCCTGCAAGGCGTTCTTTCCATCCTGTTTGCCATCATTGCCTTTTATATGGCTTTCGCATTTATCGGAATTGCCAAATCGCCTGAGTTATTATTTTCAAATCTCGTCTCCAAATGGGGACAAACCATGCGCGGACTGAGATCACCCGCGCCATTTGTGGCAGGCATGTTATGGGGCTTGCTCCCCTGCGGACTGGTCCTCACCGCATTGATTCCCGCAGTCACATCAGGGAGCGCAATGCAAGGTGCCTTGAACATGATCGTGTTCGGTCTTGCCACTGTACCGAGTTTGTTCGCCGTCAAATGGCTCGCGCAAAAGACCATATCAAGGACATGGTCGCGCAGTCTCGCGTCCCTCGTGATGATGTTCTTCGGCTTTCAATTCGCCATGCGTGGATTTGCCTCACTGGACATGGTCGGGCATTTCATGATCGGAGGGGTGATGTTGTGGTAACCGTCACTGCCTCCCCATCACGCTCCCTCGTCACCTGCTTGGTGTGCGGATTGACGACTTTGCACCCCCTTACGAACAAAGCCGGTGAGGTATTCTGCTGTCCCTCGTGCAGGGAGGTCGCGGCGCTCCTGGCGGAGAGTCCGCTCGTTGAGGCGAAGCAGGCAAAGGTCGAGGGAAGAAGCGAAGAGGTCGTCATCACATTGGGTGGGATGTGGTGCTCGTCCTGCGCGTGGCTAGTGGGCGAACAACTCAAACGAACAAAAGGCGTCGTTGACGCGGAAGTCAGTTTCATCCAACATCAGGCAAATCTCACGTACGACCCCTCAATTACCAATCCTCAATTACTAAAAAAACGCGTGCGCTCGCTTGGCTACAAAGCCGCTCTTCCCAATGAAAAACAATACGACGAAGAGGAATCGTTTTTCACTCGTCTGTTGATCGGCGGCGTGATGGTTTTGCACGATATGATCGTCGGCGCGGGGATTTACGCGCGGGAGGTTTTCGGCTGGGTGACGCCCGAGTCGCAGCCGCTGGTGGATTTCTTTCAGGTGATGATGCTTATCACGAGCCTGCCGGTTCTGATCCTGCTCGGTTTGCCGATCCTGCGCGCAGGTTTGGCGAGTTTACTGCGCGGGCAACCGAACATCCACACGCTCATCACCATCGGCACATTCTCCGCGTTCGGCTTGTCCGTGCGCAATTTGATCGCGGGTCACGGCGGCTTGTACTTCGACACAGCGACGATGCTCATCTTTCTGGTTTCGATCGGAAGGTGGCTGGAGATGCAGGCGCACAAATCGTCCAACGCGGCGGTGACGCGTTTGCTCGAACAAATTCCCGACTCGGCAACCATCGTGACAGCCGAAGGTGACATGGTTGTGCACGCCTCGGACCTGCGTGCGGGGCAACGCGTGCGTGTACGCCCCGGCGAAAAATTCCCGGTGGATGGTCTCATCGCAACGGGCGAGGGAGACGTGGACGAGTCCTTGCTGACAGGCGAACCCCGCCCCGTGACCCATCGCGCCGGCGATGCGGTTCAAGCCGGGACCCTGAACCTGGACGGGGGATTCGAGATCATTGCCACCGCTGTCGGCGACTCGACCACAGCCGGGCAGATCGGTCGCCTGCTGCACGAGGCGTTGTGGAATCGCTCTCCGCTCGAACGGCTGGCGGACAAGTTGGCGGCATGGATGACTCCCATTGCGTTGACTCTGGCGACGATTGCATTCCTGTTTTGGAATCATCAGTCAGGTGTCGAGGAGGGATTGCTCGTTGCATTGTCCGTACTATTGATCGCCTGTCCATGCGCGTTGGGGCTGGCAACCCCGTTGACGTTGTGGCTATCGCTGGGACGCGCGGCGGAATCGGGTGTCATCCTGCGGAGCACCGCGGCATTGGAACGGCTAGCCAAAGTGGAAAAGATCTTCTTCGATAAAACGGGTACGCTCACGAAGTTGCCCATGAAGGTGGGGAACGTGATCAGTAATCAGTTGTCAGTGAACACTCAGCAGTTTCTGCAAATTGTGGCTTCGGTGGAGAATGAATCAGAGCATCCGTTGGCAAAAGCGATTGTGGAATATGCCAAAGCGGAACATGTTGAATTCATCAAACCCGAATCGTTCAAGGCATTACCAGGTTTGGGTGTCATCGGCAAATTACCAATTACCAATCACCAATTACTAATCGTGATCGGCAACGAACGCTTAATCGCACAAGAAGGTTTATCAATTTCAAGCGAGATCAAGCAAAAAGCAGAATCCATGAAAGAGGCTGGGCAGGTCGTTGTCTTTGCGGGGTGGGACGGGCAGGTACAGGGGTTGGTGGGGCTCGGTGAGACGGTCCGCGAGGAGGCGAGGGATGTGTTGCATCAATTGCAGTCTCGCGGACTCGGTCTCAGCGTGTTGACAGGCGATGAGGAAAGGGCAGGTCGGAGGTGGGAGGAGGCGTTGGGTGTTTCGGTCAAGGCGGGACTGAGTCCAGACGAGAAGATGTCGCATTTGGTCGGTCATGCCGCCATGATCGGCGACGGCATCAACGACGGTCCCGCGCTGGCGGCTTCGACTGTTGGCTTGGCGATGAACCACGGCACGGACGTGGCGCGCACCGCCGCAGACGTGGTGCTGATGCGCGACGACCTGCGCGTGGTTCCGTGGCTGTTCGATCTCTCGAAGACCGCCATGCGCCGCGTCAAGGAAAATCTCGGCTGGGCGTTCATTTACAATATCATCGGCGTCGGGCTGGCGATGGCGGGGCTGATGCAGCCGGTCTTCGCTGCGCTGGCGATGGTGATGAGCAGCGTCTTCGTCACCGCCAACGCGATGCGGATGAACAAGTATCCGTTGCTGGATGAGGAAATGTCGGTGGTCGAGTAGCCCTGGGCGCTCGTTACGAAGGGCTTATCGAGACCACCAGTAACCAGTTCAAATCCTGTTACGAAATTACTTTTGAACATCGTGGTCTCGATACAGGCTTTGCCCTACTCGACCATCAGCGGCGTATCGAAACCACCCGTAAGCAAAGCGTTTCCCGTTACAAAAATACTTTTGAAAACAGGTGGTCTCGAAACGCTCGCAAACTGCGCTCGCTACTCGACCCCGAAATTTTGTAAAACTGGAAGATTCTTGATGACAAGAAAAACCTACACGGAACGACGCTTTATGCGCACACTCGAACGAGGCTGGGCTTTCATCGAAGGCGTCGTGAACCGATTCGTCAAATCGGATTTCAATCCGCTCTATCACCTCGGCACACTGACGATCTTCATGCTCATCGTGTTGATCGCTACGGGCGTGTATCTCACGATCATCTACCGTCCCGGGCTGGATGTAGCGTACGCCACCGTCGAAAAGATCGATTCCAACTGGTTCGGCTCGCTCATGCGGAGCGTGCATCGTTACGCATCCGACGCGATGATCCTCCTCACCATCCTCCACCTCGTCAAGATGTTCGTCAGCGACAAGTTCTGGGGGCAGCGCTGGCTGGCGTGGACGAGCGGCTGGATCATGCTCGCCATGACGTGGCTGGTCGGCACGTTCGGCTACTGGCTGGTCTGGGATCAGCGCGCGCAGTGGATGACCGAATACATGATGGAAACTCTCGCCGGTACCTCGGGACTCACCTACATCGCGCCCGATCTCGCTTCGCGCACATTCTCCAACTTCGTCATCATCCTCTTCCTGCACGTGTTCCTGCCGCTTATCGGATTCCTCGGCATTTACATTCACGGACTGCGCCTCTCACGCGCCCGCTGGTGGTCGCCGCGCTGGGCGAGCATTCAGGCGGTCGTCGGGTTGGTCGTGCTCTCGCTCATCAAACCCACCCAATCCTTCGCGCCCGCCGACCTCTCCACGCTGGTCGAATCCGTGCCGATGGACGCGTACTATCTCGGTTTCCTGCCATTGATAGACAAAATGGGGAACGTGATCTTCTGGGGACTTGCGATTCTCATCGGCGGGAGCCTTTTCCTGCTCCCCTGGCTCGCCTCGGGGCGTGACGATGGACCTGCCCTCGTCACCGACGCCAAGTGCACGGGATGCGTTCTCTGCTATGCCGAGTGTCCGTATGACGCCATCCGCATGGTTCCACGGGATGACGATTCGGGTTATCAAAAACTGGCGGTTATCAATGCGAAGCAATGCACCGCGTGCGGGATTTGCGTTGGAGCATGTCCCACCGACGCGATTGATTTGAAGGGCGGTTACAGCAGCGAACAGACCTTCAATGTGATTCGTGGCGCGCTTCATCGTGAAGTAAAGGAAGGACATCCCGTCACGGTGGTGTTCGTGAGTCAACGCGCGAAGGCACTTGGAGGGATTCCCGCGCAATTAAACGTCAGCGGAGAAAAGGCTCATGTCGCTGTGGCAGGCTGGGGTGAGTCCGAGGCGGCGCGCGTCGTCACGGCGGTTTTGCCGAGCGTGGGCGCGGTCAACATCGAGTGGATCAAATCCCTGCTCAACGGCGAGGGCGCGCGCGATGTCGTGATCGTGTCGCATCCATATGACGATGCGCTGAACCGCGAGGACGCGCATTGGATCCTGAACCGTCTGCATTTGCGCCCCGCGCTGGTGACGAAGGGCTTGCACTGGCTGGAGGTAACGCCCGGCGACGCGGGGACGTTGGCGAAGTTTTTGGATGATCTGCATAGTGAACATACGCAATCGAAGAAGAGCGCGCCCCTCCTGCCGCCCGTGAAGGGACGCAGCAAACTCGTGCCTTCGCTCGTGAGCGCGTTGGTCGGGACCGTTTTGTTGCTGGGCTTGTTTGCGCTGGCTCTGCCGTTGGACGTGAAGGCGGGCATGTCTGCCGCGGAGAATTCGGCATTACGAATTGCCGTGGATGCAAAAGGGAAGGTGGAACTGGCGAAGATTCCCGAAGGCGTAACCTTGCCCGAAGGCGCGGACGCAGAGAAGATCTTCGGCGGCACGCATTACCCGATGAGCGTGCGCGTGGTCGTGGACGGCGCGACGATGCTCGACGAAACCTACAAACCCTCGGGCATTAGCGGCAACGGCCGTATCTCCGCGCTGGAGTTTTTGGAAATCGAACCGGGCACGCGCCGGGTGGAAGTGTGGGTGAAGGACGATTCGGATGAGTATCGTTCGGTGTTTTCGGGGAAGATCGTTTTCGAAAAGGGGAAAGCGCTTATCCTCGCGTACGACGAGGCGAGGGATGTGTTTGTATTGAGGTGACTGATGACTTCAGCCCAGTGATCAGTTACCAGTGATCAGCAGTGATCAGTTACCAGTAATCAGTGATCAGTATTCGGTTTCGGCTTCCTGTTATAGGCGATGAAAAACGCCGCCAGTATCACTACCAGGATCGCAAGTGGAATCCAATTCAGGCGGGCGCGTTCGGCGAGGGCGGCGCGGAAGGGTTCGTTCGCAGAGGGGTTTGCCGCGTACCATTTACCGTCATACTCGGAGGAGCCCTCCACAAGCCCATCGTAGAAAACATACCCCGTGTAGGGATAATAATGCAACTGGTCGAAGGGTCTGGCTGTGGGTTTGTCGTCCACTGTTTCGACGTACACGCGCACGATCTCGTACCCCTGACCGGGGTCGGCGGGAGGCGGGATCTCGCCCCGCGTAAAATCGGCGAAGGCGAAGAAATCCTGTGTGAGCGCGGGGTTGGTAATGTTGATTTCGCCCGTGATGCCCGGTCCCTTGACGGTGAGGTAATCGAAACCGCCCTGGGCAAGGACGATTGCCGAGGGGATGAAAAGGCTCAGCGCAACCAGGAGGAGGGAAAGTCTTTTCATGCCTCCGCCATTTTTGCATCCAGCGCCCTGAACCGGTGAATGAGGTAGACCGCCAGCGAAAACAGTACGATGGCATTCGCCTGATGAACCAGAGCGACAACGATATTGACGAAAGATAAGACCGTCCACACGCCGAGCGTGATCTGCAATGCGACCGCGCCGAGGAGCCACAATAAACTGTTTTGAATGTCGCGCGGATAGTTTTGTTTCTTTACGACCCAGAACACGTAAGGCACGGCAAGCAATCCGATCCACGCGAACCAGCGATGGATGAATACGATGGTCTGCGGCATTTCGAGGAAATTAATCCACGAATCGAACAGATTGGGCGGGATCCATTTGCCGAACATCAGGGGCCAGGTGCTGGATACGTGACCCGCCTTGAGTCCCGCTGTCATGCCGCCGTAGGCGATCTGGATGATGAGGAGGACGAACGAGATCAGGGCAAGTTTCGAGGGCAGGGACCATTTCGCTTTTTTGTTGTTATCGGGGAAGCCGAATTTATGTCCCAGCGCAGTCCATAACGCGAGACCGAGGAGGGTAAGCGCGAGGAGGAGATGGATCGTAAGGTTGAAGTGACTGACCGCGGGTCGGTCCACCAGTCCGCTGGCGACCATGATCCAGCCTGCGACCGCTTGCGAGATGAACAGCATCCCCATGACGAAATACATCCCGAATTCCTTCCACGGAATGGCTTTCTTGAAGAGGAAATAGAAAACGGGAATCGCGTATGCAAATCCCGCGAGACGCGCGATGAGGCGGTGGATCCACTCGATGTAGAAGATGTATTGGTATTCATCGAGCGTCATCCCCGTGTTGACCTTGATGTATTCGGGCGTCTGCTGATATTTGACGAACTCCGCCTCCCAGGCTCTCTGCCCAATGGGCGGAATGACCCCGCTAATCGGGTTCCATTCCACGATGGAGAGTCCCGAACGGGTGAGTCGAACGAACCCCCCGAAGATAACGAGAAAAGCGACGATGCCGCTGAAGAGAAAGAGCCACTTCATCACGGCTTTGTTCTGTGTTTGAGGCACGTTGCCCTCCGATGATGTGATTTAACCTGAGTTCGGGATAAGGATGCGCAGGCGCTTTTTGTACACGGATAACGCGGAGCAGACGGAGAAGTCCGTAAAAAATACGGAAGGATTCCGTGCTGTTCGTGTAATCCGTGGCCCCAAAAGGCTTATCCCGAACCGACGTTATTTATGGAGTCGAACGACTTGCTGTTCAGTACCCCGGAAGCAAGTTCCGGTTTCCAGGGCGGAATTATAGCATCAGGGTATGAGATGCCGATTAAGCAGGATCAGCCTCCGGCTGGGAATGAAGCGCACGTCCCGGGTATAATCCGCCCATCCATGCGCGAACTTCAGTCCATCAAAGCCCTCGTCGAAAAGATGATTCGCCGCGCGGATGCGGCGCGCATCCGGCAGATCCATCTGGCGCTGGGCGAACTCGCCTACCTCGACCGGGACGCGCTCCAAAATCACTGGGACGAACTGACCAGAGGCACGCCGTTGGAACACGCCCGGCTTCATTTCCGTCTCATCCATGCCGAGGCGCAGTGCATGGCGTGTTTCAAGAAATATCGTCCCATCAGCGGGAATATCCATTGCCCGCATTGCGGAAGTTTCGGCGCAAAAATTTTATGCGGCGAGGAGTTCCATGTTGAATCCATCGAGACGGACGAAGAATAGATTTTGTCGGACTGCGCCGATCCTGCTTCTGCTTGCGGCAGCGGGATGCAACATGCCCGTCGCCTCCACTCCGACCCCGGACCTGTTCTCCACACTGCAAGCCTCCACCCCGCTGACGGCTTTCACGCCCGAACTTCTCGAAACGCAAACGCCCCTGCCGACGGACTTTGCCTTGCCCACCCTCACGCCCACAGCCTTTCCCACAGGTGGCATCCCCTCTCCATCCCCGGCCGACGGCTTGACGGGACACATCGTCTTCACCTGCCAGGTTTTCAAGGTTCAGGCGCAAAACCAGATCTGCATCATGAACGCGGATGGTTCCGGCTATCGCCGCCTGACGACCGACGACACAAGGCAGCACTTTTATCCCTCGCTTTCCCCGGATGGAGCGAGCGTGCTGTATTCGGCGTTCTATGAAACGAACAACTTCGAGATCTTTGAGATGAGACTCAGCGACGGGAGCGTCACTCGCATTACGAATTCTTCGGTTGTCGAGACCGCACCGGAACTTTCCCCAGATGGAACGACCATCGTTTATTCCCGTTACAACCCGAACACGGAGAAGTATCAGATCATCCTCGCGGAACGCAATGGGGCGAACCCGGGCAACATCCCCGGCGCGTCGGGCTGGGACCCCACCTGGTCGCCGGACGGCAGGCAGGTGTTGTTCGCCTCCGATGCCAGGGGAACCACGCAACTGTACGCGGCGCGTGTGGATGGACGGGAACTGCGGACGATCACGAACCTCCCCGCCATCCGCGGGCGAAGCGACTGGTCGCCGGATGGGAATTCCATCGTCACGTATTCCGGTCCCGCGTGGAACCGCGAACTCTACATCCTGAACGCGGACGGGTCGAACGCGCGTCAACTCACGCCAGGCGGCGGCAACAGCCAGGGACCGTCCTTTTCGCCGGATGGCAAGTGGGTTGCGTTCACCGCCTACTTCGACAATTACGGCGACGACCACGGATGCGAACTCTACGTCATCCGCGTGGACGGAACGGATTTGCGGCGGCTGACGAACAACGATTACTGCGATTACCAACCGCGCTGGGGACCGTAACGCGACTTTCAAGTCGCGATCTGATGACGACACGGCGAAGCGTGTCATGGTACCGCAAGATTTTGCAGGTTAGTTAAATCCAGCAAAAGAAGAGCCCAGCTTCGTACTGCAAAGTTCACTTGGCAGCAGGCGCGCTTCGGCAGGGAAGCCGTCCTTTACAATCTGAAGATTGCTGTACTTTATTGCGCGATTAATTTGGTAAAGTACAGTGTCTTGCGCTCTAAAGGCGATACTAAGAAACGTGTCGCGGTACGAAACAGGAGAACAGCATGGACATTAGAGGTAAAGTCGTCATCGTGACCGGCGCGTCGTCGGGCATCGGTGAGGCGACCGCCCGCCGGTTCGGAGGGGAAGGGGCTAAGGTTGTGCTTGCTGCCCGCCGCGTGGAGCGGCTTGAAGCGCTCGCGCAGGAGATCAACAGTATGAACACCGGCGCGAAAACGCTGGTCGTGCAAGCCGATCTATCCAAACTCGAAGACATTCAAAGGATGATCAACGAAACCCTTGAGAAGTTCGGTCGCATTGACGTGCTGGTCAATAACGCCGGGTTCGGTCGGCTCGACTGGCTGGAGAAACTCGACCCGCTCAAGGACATTCAGGCACAGTTCGACGTGAACGTGATGGGCGTCATCCAAACCACACGCCAGGCGCTGCCGGTGATGATAAAACAACGGTCGGGCCACATCATCAACATGTGTTCGATGGCGGGGCTTGTCGGCACTCCGACCTACACGATCTATTCCGCCTGCAAACACGCCGTGCATGGATTCTCGGAGGCGCTGCGGCGTGAGGTCGAACCCTGGGGCATCCACGTTTCGATGATCTACCCCGGCGGCGTGGTGACGGAGTTCGCGCAACACGCGGGCATCCGGCGCAAGACGAAAGCCACGACCCCCAAAGCGTTACTGCTCACGGCGGATCAGGTGGGCGAAGCGGTGGTAAAACTGACGCGTAAACCGCGCGCCATGTGGATCATCCCCTGGGTGTGGACGTTCTCGGTCTGGATGAATCGTCACCTCAACTGGCTCGTGGATCGCGCCACCGTCAATCGTTTTACCATTCCCGAACGCGAGGAAGAATTGAAGGCGGACTAGCGCGCCGCGCGGATTGTGTTTTACAATGGGGTGGGATGAGTCCGCAGGTCAATGGATTTACAGCGCGACGCGCCCTCTGACAACTTATGGATATTCACTTCATCGTCTTCGGTCGTCTCACGCGCGAGTTCCTTTTGCCGGCAGCCGCTCAGCCGCGGCTCGACGCGGCGGGTGGGAGTCTGCTCTATGCGTCGGCGGGGCTTGGGGTCTGGGAATCAGGCGTCGGGTTGGTGGGACGCGTGGGGAACGATTATCCGCGCGCGTGGTTGAACGAGATCCGGGCGCGCGGTTTCGATACGAGCGGCGTCCACATCCTGCCGCAGAATTTGGACGTGCGCGAGTTCGTCGCCTACAACGAATCGTTCGAGGCGAATCGCGTCAATCCCGTTTCGCATTTTGCGCGGCGTCAGATGACCGTGCCGAAATCGCTGCTGGGTTATCAGGCGGATAAAAAACCGGACGAGGCGCTCAAACTCACCGTACGCGATATCCCGGACGATTACCTGACCGCGCGCGCCGCCTATCTCTGCCCGATGGACCTGGTTACGCAGACGCAGTTGATCGCGGGGCTCAAACGCGGTCACGCGCATTCGTTCATCCTGGACCCCGCGCCTGCCTCCATGACCCCGACTGCGCGTCGCGAACTCCCCGCCCTGCTCAACGGCGTGACGGCTTTCCTTCCCTCCGAGGAGGAGTTGCGCAATCTCTTTCAGGCTGAAACGCACGACCTGTGGGAGATGGCGGAGGCGGTCTCATTGTATGGATGCGAATACGTCGTAATCAAGCGCGGCGCGCATGGACAGTTGCTCTACGACGCGGACGCAAAACGCAGATGGGAGATTCCCGCCTATCCGTCACGCGTGGAGGACGTGACCGGCGCGGGCGACGCGTTCGGCGGCGGGTTCGTCTCCGGCTTTTGTAAAAATTACGATCCGCTGGAGGGGGTGTTGCATGGGAACGTCTCGGCTTCGCTGAAGTTGGAGGGCTACGGCGCGTTCCATCCGTTGGAGGTTTTGCCGGGGTTGGCGAAGGCGAGGCTGGAGGCGTTGAGGGAGTTGGTGAGGAGGGTGTAGGGTGTTGCGATGGCAGTGGGCAGTTGTCAGTGATCAGTGATCAGTGATCAGTGATCAGCGATCAGGTGGTGGGAAGTGGAAAGTGGAAAGACGCGTAGCGGACGTTCTCTAACATCTGCGCACAGATCACGCACGAGCGAAGGCGCGTAGTGGACGTTCTCTAACGTCCGCTTGCGTATTTTTATTGGTGATCGAGGCGCAATCAGTTGCCAGTGATCGGATGGGAGTTTATTCCCGCCCTGTTGGTAAAATATATCCATGACGAATACCATCGAGCGCATCATCGAGCTTGCGATTCAGATCCAGCAGATCGCCGCGCCGACGTTCCACGAGCGGAAGCGGGCGGAGTTTGTGAGAGGGTTGTTCGAGAAGGAAGGTTTGAAGGATGTGAGGATGGATGAGGTGGGGAATGTGTATGGATTGTGGTCGCAGGTTGAAGGTCGAAGGTCACAGGTCAAGCCGCTGGTGATTTCGGCTCATTTGGATACGGTGTTTCCGTTCGAGATGGATTTGTCCGTGAGGCGGGAGGGGGAGAGGGTGTATGGCATCGGGATCGGGGATAACTCGCTGGGGGTGGCGGCGTTGTTGGGGTTGATGTGGATGTTAACCTCACCGCTTCGACAGGCTCAGCGCGACGCCCAACCCTCTCCTGAAAGGAGAGGGGGAAGAGATGTTTGGTTCGTGGCGAATGTGGGCGAGGAGGGATTGGGCGACCTGCACGGGATGAAGGCGGTGGTGGATCGGTTTGGTTCGGACGTTCTCGCCTATCTCGTCCTCGAAGGGATGGCGCTGGGTCACGTGTATCACAAGGCGGTGGGGGTGAAGCGGTATCGCATCACGGCGAAGACCCAGGGCGGACATTCGTGGTCGGATTACGGTCAGCCCTCGGCGGTGCTGGAGTTATCGAAACTGGTCGTGCAGTTGTCTTCGTTGATACTGCCCTCGAAACCGCGCACGACGATGAACGTGGGCAGGATCAACGGCGGCACTTCGATCAACGCCATCCCTGCGGAGGCGTGGCTGGAGTTGGACCTGCGCTCGGAAGGGGGGCACGAACTGGCGGAACTGGTCGCCGGGGTGGAGAGGTTGATCGAAGCCGCGAACAAGCCCGGGGTAATCGTCGAGGCGGAGGCGATCGGGTCGCGTCCCGCGGGGGAGATGCCCGCGGATCATCCGCTTGTGAAACTCGCGCAGAGATGTCTCATCGAGCAGGGATTGGAGGCGACGCTGACTTCCGGTTCGACGGATGCGAATATCCCGCTGAGCAAGGGCTATCCCGCCATTGTGCTGGGCGTGACGAAGGGCGGCGGCGCGCACACGAGGAATGAATTCATCGAGACCGCGTTCGTGGAGAAGGGGATGGGGCAGTTGGTGAGGTTTGTGGAATCAGTGAGCAGTGACCAGTGAGCAGTGACCAGTGGGAAATGGAAAGTATGGTTCGGCGCAAGCCCCAGGTATCCGCATAACGGACGTGGTTGACCCAGCCCTGCACGGAGGCGGTAATTTTTGCGCGTGAAACTTTCCCGTTTGCACATTCAAACAGTAGTTGTTTGTATTTTCGTTGAAATGCGATGCCCCTGCGTCTTTTCAATTTTCGGTGACCGGGAAAAATCTGAAACCCGAGAAAGGGAATTCCTTCCGAAGCGGGGCGCGGCTGCGTTTTTTGTTCGTGAAGCGTGAGGCGGAAATCCGTCAATCTTTCGATGATCAAGGCTCTCCAATCACGCAGTTCCTGCTTGTCGTTCGAGAACAGCAGGAAATCATCCACGTAGCGGAGATAGCCTTTGCATCGTAATTCCCTTTTTACGAAATGGTCGAACGGATTGAGATAACAGTTCGCCCAGAACTGGCTGGTGAGGTTGCCGATGGGCAATCCGCGCGGACGGTGGAGTGTGAACAGGTCGTCGCCGGGGAAATACACCATCTGATATTCCTCGGACAGGACCCCGACCCCGCTTTGCAGGATCTTGTCTATCAACCACATTACATCCCCGTCATTGCGAGACCGAAGGTCGAAGCAATCTCCCTTGTGGTTGTTGGGGATTGCTTCGCATAGAACGCTCGCAATGACATTTCGCAAAATTTCATGGTCGATGCTTGGAAAAAATTGACGGATGTCGCAAGCCAACACATACTTGAAGCGCCGGGCATATTGTGTGGCGCGGTCGAGGGCTTTGTGCGTGCCTTTGCCGATCCTGTTTGCATAGGAATCGAAGATGAAAGACTTTTCAAAGATCGGTTCGATCAAATTACACAAGGCGTGATGCACCACGCGGTCGCGGAAAGGCGCGGCGGAGATCAGGCGTTTCTTGGGGTCGTGGATGTAGAAACTGCGGTATTCCCCCGGTTCGTAGGTTTTTGTTTCGAGTTCGTGTTGGAGTTGGAGAAGGTTATCCTCCAGTCTGTATTCGAAGGCGGCGACGTTGGGATGCCCGCGCTTGCCTTGGCCGGCTTTGCGGTAGGCGAGCAGGAGGTTTTCGAAGGAGTGGAGTTGTTGATACATGATGAGGCGTTCCCGTCCACGAATGGGACCGCGAATTCACGCATGGGGCGCTGGTCATTCGTTCATTCGTGGAATATTCGTGGATGGTTTGTGCGGATCAAATCCGTTATATAGTATTACTCCGCGAAAACTATGCCAAACGCGAAGATTTTGCAACGCGATTTCATGCCGCCATTAGGTTGCGGAATAAATTCCGCGTTACGTATTTGCCCCGCTTCAAATCGTTACCCGATCAGGAAGCGGGGCTCTTCTATATTTGCCTGACCGCAACATGGAGTCGGACGGCTTGCCGTCGCAATCACGGGAGCAACTCCCCGAGTCCATATTTCAGATCAGCCAGGAATATGCCCCGCCATTTTTCTAAGGAGCCTCAACCGCGAACCCCTGAAAGCGCGCGGACATTTTGGCAATACAAGAAAAGCGTGGACACCACCACACGAAACCCCTGATTGTTGTTCCTGTTCTCAGGGTTGTTCCTGTTGCGGACCGCACAGCGCACGTTCCTCTCATTATTGTTGAACGCGCCGCCGCGCACCACACGGTGATGTTCGGGCATATCCCCGCAACAGCGGCAGTTGCCGCGAATTGCTACTGTGTGACCTTCCTCCAGCCGCCGAGTAGTTTGCCGATCTCGGCGACCATATTCGAAACGTGAAAATATTGTCCCTGAGTTAACCATTCCCATTTTGCGGCGAGACGCAGATAGGTTCGCACTTTATCGAGCGATTCGTCCGCCGCTTTGAGATACACCAGCCGTTCCTTTCCCATGCGATGATTTGCGGCTTCGAGTTGTTCCCGAAGATCGAACGCCGCGTCCAGAAGCCTTTTTGTAAATGTATGCCTGTGTGCCGTGGGAAAGTGATTGGTGATCGGCAACAGCCAGGTGAGAAAATCGAACGTGCGGGTGAAGATGGGCATTTCCTGTCCGCTCATGCAGAGCCTCCAAACCGAAAATTTTTAATTCCGGTGGGGGGCATTCGCCCCCCACACCCCCCAAAGAAAAAAACAAGAGAATCAGAGACCCCAGAGAACCAGAGTCTTCAGAGTACAGAGTTTAGAAAAATGGGGACACCACCACACGAAACCCCTGATTGTTGTACCTGTCCTCAGGGCTGTACCTGAGGCGGACCGCACAGCGCACGAGCCTCACATTATCGTTGAACGCGCCGCCGCGCACCACACGGAGAATATTCTTGTTATCTATCTTTTCAAGTTTTGCCTGTGGGTCGAAGGGATATTCCTTGTATTCACTGCGCGTCCATTCCCAAACGTTGCCGCTCATGTCCTGAATTTCATAAGGGCTTTTGCCCTGCGGGAAACATCCCACCGCGCTGGTCGAGCCGATGATCCTATTGTTGTTGACTTTGTCCTGGTCGAAGTCGTCGCCCCAGGGGAAAACCCTCGGACCTATCCCCCCGTCCCCCTTCCCTACCAGGGAAGGGGGAGTGAGGGGGTTAGGTGCGCGCGCGGCTTTCTCCCATTCGGCTTCGCTGGGCAGGGTGACGATGAGATTGCCCGCTTCGATGCCGCTCCAGAATTTTTCCTGCGCTTCATTTTCGGACTTTTGGCTGGGCGCGGCAGATTTGAGTTTTTCATTCAACCACTTGCAGTATTCGAGAGAGTCGTACCACGTCACATAAACGACGGGATGGTTTGGATGCCCGCGCAGGCTGTTTTCATTGGTCGGTTTATATCCGCTTTCCTCTACAAAGGCTTTGAACTGCGCCACGGTTACCGGATAACGCGCCATGTAATAATCGGGCAAATGCAATTTGTGTTGAGGCGTTTCATTCTTATAGTAACCTTCATTGCCGCCGAATTTTTCGATCAAGTCCTGGATGTCGCTTTCCTTTGTGCCCATCAAAAATTCACCGGCGGGGATGTGGACGAAACCAAGCAGTGGTTCTTTGGGCAATTGCCAGTTGTTTTCATCGAAGCGCGGGTCGCCGAGGCGGGCGAGGGTGTCGCCGGCAGAGGCACGCAGTTTGAGGTCGGAAGGCTTTTCATCCTCGATCAGTTTCACCAACCGCTCAGCCAATTGTTCTGCAAGGTCGGGAATGGCTTGCTGGAATTCCAACAGGGCAGAAGAGGCAAGTTCAGCGGAGGCGATCTGAATATTTTGCGCCATTGAACGATTTCTCTCGTTGGCGTTTTCATCGAGTCCGCCAAGCCTGGATAGGAGTTCTTTGGCGGGTTTGGGCGCGTTGATGTCCAGATAGCCGCAGAGCAGGAGGATCGGTTCGCGCCACCATGAATCCAAAACCTTGTCATCTTCGATGAATCGGGAAATTCCATCTATTTCCCGCATTTGCTCGGCAAGGTAACGTCCCACAAGAAACTCCTGAAACGATAAATGCAGGAAACGAAACGCGCCGCCGCGAAAATCAAGCACGCCGCCGCGTGCGCGCGCCAGTTTGAGCAGGTCGTCAATGTGGATGGCATAGGCGGGTTCCAATATTTCACGCAGGATTTGTTCGTCCACCTCTTTGCCCTGTTTTTCGCCGCGTTGGTGCAGATGAAACGCCAGGGTTTGCAGCATCTCGCGGTGAATGGAGACTCCTCCGCCCACGCGCTTGGAAATATCCTCCGCCACCTTTTCGTCGAGAATATTTTCAGGACGAAGCATTGCGTTTACTGTTTTGTCGTACAGGTCAGCCCTTTGGTTTGGCAGGACGCGGTTGTTGGCGGCTACCACCAGCATCATCCTCACCATCAACGGACTGTCAACAAGCGGTTCCGCGTTCTCGCCGAGCCTTTTTCGTCTTTCCTGTTCGAGGCGCTGGATGCCCTCGATCAGGTCGTTTGCGCTCTTTTTGGCGCGGGTGGGCGAATTGACAAAACGATAGTTGTACGCCTTCCGCACCATGGATTCGATCTGTTCCATTTGCAGAGGCAGAACACGGATGTGTCGAAAGTCGTGTCCCAGCCTGGCAGGTCCGATGTATGCGGCGGTGCGGCTGGTGACAACCATGCGCAGATTGTCTTTTCCGGAGATCAATTTTTCAATGTCGTTTCTGACTTGAATTCGCTCATCTTCAGTAGGCACTTCGTCCAGCCCATCCAGCAGGAGAAGCACTGAGTCCTTTTCCTGCAACAGGAAGGCAAAGAAATCCGAACTGATCTCCGGTCCCACCATGTTCAAGACCAGATACTCCGAAATGAAGCCAGCCAATGTCCTTTTCTTTGCAGGCGCGTTCGCAAAATCGCGTAGATGCCTGGCATATAGATTGAGCGGGACGTAAATGGGCAGGGGATAAGGAGGCTTGATGCCGGTCTTCTTTTCTGCAAAATTCGAGTTTTCGAGCCAGCCTTGTGCCAGGCTCCATGCGATGTGTTGTAAAACGGTGGTTTTGCCGCACCCGGGTCCGCCGGTAATGATGATCCTGGTTTTATCGTCAACGAGCAACTCATCCAGTTGAATACGTCGGTTTTCAGCGCGGTCAGTCGGCTTGATACGCGTCCCTTTTTCCTTGATACGGAATTGATCTTCGATGAACTCTTCCGCCTCGCGCAATGTTTCAGCCTGTAAGGGAATGTACACTTCATCCAGCTTCAAACGAATCACCGGGCTCTCCCCCTGCTCGATGCCGCGCAATTCGATGTATTCGAAATAATCCTTTACCCATTTCAGATAATTGACAAGTTGATCTTCAAGGATTTTGGGGTCGCTGTTCTTGTCATATTGGGTGAAGTTGTTGATGGTCTGCTGGATTTGCCCTCCGTGTGTGGCGACCAGATTTTTATCGCCAGTGATGGCGGTCGAGTCTTTCATGTCCCCATCAACAACAACGCTTCGATCTCCGGTTTGAACATGGGAAACCTTGATCTCCCCAATCGTGACAGAGACCTCTTCCGCGAACTTCAAATCCTTCGCGAGAATCCTTTTGATCTGCTGGCGCAGGGAAGGCAGGGTGTCTTCATCCGAGGGGTCTTTTACGAATTCCTCCACGGCATCCTGCGCGGCGGGCTTGGCTTCCACTTTGGGTTTTAACTTTCCCCATAACTTCTCCGCGCCTTCCCAACCCTTCTCCACGAACTTCTCCCCGGCTTTTTCAAAGGCTTTCTTCGCGGCGATCTTTCCGCCTTTCACCAAATACGGCAGGTAAGGTGCCAGCAGCGCGGCGGTCTCTGCGGCAAGTTTTGCAATGTCAATTTCCATGCAAAGCCTCCCACTGATCACTGATCACTGATGACTAACAATCTTATAACGATTTACACTCGACCATCAAACCATTGAACCATCGAACTACCCAACGTCCAAACCAACTCAACTCACTTCAACCCCAGCACCTCGAACACTTCCAGCGGCTGGGTCTTGCCTTTCGCAGCGACGGGGGCGATGGGCTTGACCTCCACCTCCTTTTTCACGCGGTCGTACGCCACTTTGCTGATGATGATCTGGTTCCTGGCGGAATTTTCCTGTAAACGCTTCGCCGTGTTCACGCTGTCGCTGATGGCGGTGTATTCGAGCCTGCGTTCCGTGCCGATGAGACCCAGCACCGCGTCGCCGTAATGGATGCCCGCGCCGAAGGCGAGATGCGCCTCCTTGGGCAATTCCTTGTATAGGTTTTCCACCGCCTCGCGGATGGCAAGCGCGGCTTTGACCGCGCGCAGGGTGTGGTCCGCCTGCGGGATGGGCGCGTTGAACCATGCCATGATCGCGTCGCCCATGAACTTGTCAATGGTGCCTTCGTGCAAAAGGACCGCCTCCGCCATGGCGGCAAGGTAACGGTTGAGGATCGAAACGAGTTGCTCCGGTTCCTGCGATTCGCTGAACGAGGTGAAACCGCGCACGTCTGCGAACAGCACGGTGATGTCCGCGCGTTTGCCGCCCAGTTGCAGGCTGTTCGGGTCGAGTTGCTGGATGACGGCCGGCGAGACCATGCGCTCGAAGAGTTTGCGCTGCGCTTCGAGTTTCTTCTGCTCGGTCAGGTCGTCCAGTACGATGGCGACGCCCTGGGTCTTCTGTCCGGCGTCCTTCAGGGGGGAGAGATTCAGGCGCCACTCCACGTTGCCGCGTTCGGGCAGTTTGTGGCTGAGTTCGAGTCCCAGGATGGGTTTCTCGCTCTCGCGCACCGAATTCAAATGCTGTTGAATGTCGTTTGCAAAGGAGGGGACGATCTCATCGAGCTTCCTGCCGACGACTTCCACCGGCGCGCGTCCCAAAATGGACGCGGCGGCTCGATTACACAGGGTGATCTGATCCTGCACGTCAGCCGTGATCACCCCCGAGACGATGGAGGCGAACACGTCGTCCATCAGGTTCTTGAGTTCGGTCACTTCCTCGAGGGTGCGTTTAAGGGAGGAGTACAAGCGCGCGTTTTCGATGGCGACCGCCGCCTGGTTCGCAAAGGCGATCAACAGATCACGGTCCGCTTCGGAAAAGATGCCGGTGCGGATGCGGTTATCCGTGTAGATCACGCCGATCAGGTCCGTCTTGACCATCAATGGCACGCATAGGATCGAACGCAGGTTGAAGGCGATGATGCTTTCCTGCCCGCCGAAGCGCGGGTCTTCGCGCGCGTTGGTGGTCAGAACCGCCTCGCCCCCCTGGATGACGCGTTCGATGATCGTGCGGCTGATGGCGAACTCGCTCTTGTTGATGGATTCCTGCTCCCAGTTGCGCGCGAGGCGGGTTTGCATTTCGCCGTGTTCGTCGCGAAGCATGAGGAAGCCGCGTTCGGCGCCGGTCAGGCGCACGATCGTGTCCATTACGATTTGCAGCACCTCGTCAATTTCGAGCGTCGAATTGACGACCTGCCCGATCCCTGCCAGAGCCTGCAGGTGGCTGAAACGCTGTTCGAAGGGGATCATTACTTCGCTGATGCGCGAGAGGGAATTTTCGAGTTCCTTGATTCCCTCCACCGCCTCCGGGTGACGGTTTGCGTCCAGCGAGGCGCGCAGTTTCGCGGCGCGCTGCGTTACGGATACCAGTTGATCGTTGATGGTGACGGATTTCGTTTTTGCTGTAGCCATTATCTATCCTTCGCCCTTTCGCGGCTGGACGTGGAAAGGACAATCTACGGGCTCTCGAGCGGTTTGCCTTCCAGCGCGTAGCGGACCCGTTCACGAACCGCCTGCCAACGGAGGCGCATGGCGGCGCGTTGCGCGCGGAGGACATCTGCGGTTCTGGAAGTATAAAGGGATGTTTGATGTTCGTCCAGAAGCGCGCCGATCTCTTTTTCCGCCCTGGGGAGGAGGCTCTTCAATTTTTCCGCGCGCTCGATGGGCGTGGCGTCAACGGGCATGGGTTTATCCAGCAGGCGCAGGCTGAAGTTGACGCTTTCGAACGCCCTCTCGATGGGGGAGATATTCGTCCAGCGCTCCCAGTTGAGGACCCACCTAGGTATCTGAAAGCCGCTCCGTTCGTACGCGGCGCGCAAGAAGCCCGGCGCGCGCTCAGGCACGGAGTAGCGCCGGCTGAAGTAAATTGTCAGCGCCGCGAAGGCAAGGAGAAGCGGAATCAGGTACAGGTTTGGGTTGACCGTGCGGGTTTCCGTCTGTTCGGGAGCGGCGGCGCCCTCGTCGTCCTGCAATCCCCTGAAACGCTCGCGCGGGTTTTCCGGCTCGTCCGGGATCGCCGGTTCGCGGTCGAAGAGGCCGAGGTCGTCAATGTCGTTTCGCGGCGGGAGGGGACGGGATAACACGGGCTGGTTTCCTGTGGGTTCAAATTCCACCCAGCCGACGCCGGGGAAGTACACTTCGGGCCAGGCGTGCGCGTTCTTCTGGCGGACAACGTACAGGTTCTCTTCGCCATCGCGTTCGCCTTCTGCAAACCCGACCGCCATTCTCGCCGGGATGCCGAGCGAACGCAGCATGAGGATCTCTGCAGAGGCATAATAAACGCAATAGGCTTGTTTGTTCTCGAAGAGCATCCATTCCAGCGGGTCGCGGTTGCGCGGCGCCTGCGGGAGGGTGTCCGCGTATTCGATGTTCTCGCGCAGGTATCTTGTGATCGCCGACGCCTTGTCGTAGGGAGTGTTGTATGCGGCGGTAATCTCTTCCGCGAGTTCGACGATGCGCGGCGAAAGATCGTCGGGAATTTGCAGGTATCTGTTGACGACCCACGCGGGGTAATCCTGGCCCGCGCCTCGCAATTGACCGATATCCGGATTGTCGAGGACGGCATCCACCTGGTAGGTTTCGCCGCCGAGCAGGGACGGGTTCGCGTACCACGAGATGATCTCACTGCCGCCGTCCGCGGGCAGCGTGCGTATGGCTCCCTGCCTGCTGAACCAGATCGGTTGCGACGGCGCATAGAGCAATGAAAACGCCAGTTCGCCGGTTTGGAAGACGAAGCGCGTCACCTCGCTCGCCTCGGGCGCGAGCGGGGCGGAGAACCTGTCTGCCGGCGAATAGTCCTCCAGCGATGATCCCGTGGTGTACCACAGGTTTCCTTCGAAATAATCGTAGGTGCGCCCGCGCCAGTAAAAGCGCGGCGGCTTTTCTTCGCCGGGCGGTTCGGGTATTTGCACGCGGAACATGATCGTGTCGGCAAGCGGGAAGCCTCGTCCGAGCGTGAGTTCCGGTCCGTAGAATTCGCTGCTCGTTCCGCCGGCGGGGGACTCCAACGCGGAAACGGCGTTTTCCATCCGTTCCGTGAAATCGCGCCAGGGTTGCGTGAGCCTGTTCCAGGTTTGTATGGCGGCATTCACCCCGGCGGCGGAGGCGGGTGGAATCCACGAGATCAGGATGACCAGCGCTGCGGCGATCGCCATGATGTTCGTCAGGTCGAAGTTATCGTCCGGCGAAAGGAAGACGCGCCTTTCGCGCCACACCCGTTTGTTTTCCAGGTGATGCAAACGTCCGAGCAGGAGCAGCGCCGTGAAGGCGAAGAACGCGACGAACCAGACGCGCCCCGGCGAATAATTATCGTAACTTTGTATGACGAGCAACGCGACCGCGGAAGGCACCGCCGCCGCAAGATAATTCTGTTTTCGCACGAGTTGGAAAGCCGCCGACGCGCCGATGATCCAAAACCCCATGGTGATCAACGTGATGAAAAAGATCGGATCCTCCACTGGGCGGCGCGAGAAGAGGTCCGCATAGGAAACCAGCAGCCGCCCGCCGACGCTCAGGAATTGTTCCTCCAGCGACGCCTGCTGGTCAATCATCAGCGTCCACTGCAGCGGCAGAAAGATGAGCATGTAGATGAAGGAAAGCCAGCGCGCCAGCCTCGGGGAGAAGCGCGTGTATCCCAGCGCCGCGCCGAGGGTGAAGGCGATGTATGCCACTGTTTGTCCCAGGTACAGGAACGGGACCCAGTTTGTGACGACGAGGCGCGTCGCGGTCGTCTCGACGAGGATGAACAAAAGGACGACGGAAGCCCAATCCCACCAGCCAGAGGCGGCGGACGTTTTTTGCATTTTGGAAGTGTACATCAAATGAGACATCGCCGTCAGATTCTTTGGAGGGGTTTTCACGCTTCACGCGCGACCCGGACCTGATCCTGCCCGAGACGCGTGCCCCGCCTCTCGGACGGAATCAACCCGGGGACCGGGCGTGAAGCGGAACCGCCAGGGTTGTCATTCCGTATCAAATGAAAAGCAAGTCCAACATGTGGACGTATGCTCTGATATAATCCCAAATCTAGCGCAATTATTACGGGAGCCTTTCATAAATCAATGACACTCGAACGCGGCACATTATTACATAAAAGATATCGCATTGTTGAGATACTGGGTCAGGGCGGGATGGGCTCCGTCTATCGCGCCGTGGATGAAAACCTGGGCGTGGACGTGGCGGTCAAGGAAAACCTGTTCACCACCGACGAATACGCGCGCCAGTTCCGTTTGGAAGCCGTCATCCTGGCGAACCTGCGCCACCCCAATCTGCCCCGCGTCACGGATCATTTCGTGATTGGCGACCAGGGTCAATATCTCGTGATGGATTATATCGAGGGCGAAGACCTGCGCCAGCGCATGGAACGGCTGGGCAACATCCAGGAGGATGAAGCCATCCTGCTCGGCGCTTCGATCTGCGACGCGTTGACCTACCTGCACACGCGCAAACCCCCGATCCTGCACCGCGACATCAAACCCGGCAATGTCAAGATCACGCCCGAGGGACACATCTTCCTCGTGGACTTCGGTCTCGCCAAGGTCCTGCACGGCAACCAGGCGACGACCACCGGCGCGCGCGCCATGACGCCCGGTTACTCGCCGCCCGAACAATACGGCACTGCCCGCACCGACCCGCGCACCGACATTTATTCGCTTGCCGCCACGCTCTACGCCGCGCTGACCGGCATCATCCCGGAAGACGGCCTTGCCCGTGCAATGGACAACACGCAACTTACCCCGTTGCGGAAGCGCAACAGCAAAGTTTCGCGGAGGCTTTCCGCGGCGATCGAAAAAGCGATGGGTATTGACCCCGCCGACCGTTTCCAGACCGCGGAGGAATTCAAGCGCGCCTTGTTGGGCTCCAAATCGAAGACCCAGCGATTGCCGGGCGAATACGTCATTCAACCGCCCCCTTCGGATGGAGGCGCGCCCGAAAGCCGAAAGCCAGCCGATGAAGTATCGAAACCGCTTGCCTCCCTCAGGGAGGCGGAACCGTCCGAGGAATTGCCGGTCTTCAAGCCACCGAAAAGGCGCAGGAAGAAGCGCATTCTTCCGACCTTCCTGCTCCTTCTCTTTTTGCTTGCCGCTTTGCTGGTGGGAGGCGTTCGTTTCGCGCCTCATCTCATTCCGCCCGTCGTGATGAACGTGATACCGCCGCAGATGGTTTCCATGCTGGTCACGCCCACGTCCGCGTCGCGCATCCCGACGGAAGTCGCTCCATCGCCGACATCCATGGAAGTCATCCCTGCGGATACCGAATCGCCGACGCCCACCGAAACGCCGGCGCCGACCACAACGGCAACGTCCATTCCGCCCACGCCCACCTTGCCTCCCGTCGTGGAAGTCACCGCGACGCCAGATGTCGTATCCATTGTGCCTACCAAGGTCGGCGGCGGAACCGGTCAGATCGCATTTGCGTCCGCGCGCACGGGCATACCGCAGATCTACATCATCAACCTCGATACGACCGGCTTAACCATGCTCACGAACATAGAGGAAGGCGCGTGTCAGCCCTCCTGGTCGCCGGATGGATCGCAGATCGTGTTCATCTCTCCATGCCCGGCGCGCGGCGAATTCTACGAGAACACCTACCGGAATTCGAGTCTCTACATTATGAACGCGGACGGCTCCGGGCAAAAAACCTTGACGACCACCCCCGGCTCCGACTTCGACCCAGCCTGGTCGCCCGACGGCAAGCGCATCGCCTTCACCTCCTTGCGTGACGGCAAAAAAGACATCTACCTGCTTGACATCGAAACCGGCGTAACCGTCCGCCTGACGACCGCCTCGGGTGACGTGCAGGAAAATAGCCAGCCCTCCTGGTCGCCGAACGGAAAGCAGATCGCCTACACGGTCCGGAGGTTCAATGCCTATCAGGTCTGGGCGATGGACGATACGGGACAAGGCAACGTCCAACTTGCCCGCAGCGGACAGGATTTTTGGGATTACTTCCCGGTCTGGTCGCGGGACGGACAGACGATCCTGTTCAACCAGCGCAACCCGCCTCCGACGGTGGTGCGTCCGTGGCTGATGAGCCTCCGTTACGAAGATCGGGACACCAAAAGCCCCATCCGCCTTGACCTTCCGCGACCGATCGAAGATGCGGAATTTTCACCGGACGGTCTGTGGCTGGCTTACGAGGGCAGGGATAACGAGGGCAACCGCGACGTCTACTTTATGACCGTTACGGGCGGAAACCTCACCCGCCTCACCTCCGACCCCGCGGCGGATTTCGACCCCGCGTGGAGACCGATCCCGTAACCTGACTTGTTCGGAAAACGATCCGCCCATTGCTTGCGATAGCGATGGGCTTTTTCTTACATATGGTCTTCTCATTATCACTTGACAATAATCCTTTTGTACACGGATCACGCGGATGACACGGATGCCTCCGTGAAAAAACGGAAAAAAAGTCCGTTCACTCCGTGAATTCCGTGTCCAGAAGTTCG
>JABWAU010000141.1 GCA_013360875.1 Anaerolineales bacterium
GAAAACTTTCGGAAAAGACTCTAAAGGTTTCCTTTGGTTTCAAATTGGTCGGCTAAACGAGAATTCTGTTGCGAAATTTGCATCTGATTTGCGGTTAAAACCTTTAGGGTCTGTCTTTTCAGACACTTTCTTAGCACACAAGTTGATCTCAAGCATAAAGAAATCGTAGCTGCTCAGGCAAGACCCTAAAGGTCTCCTTTGCAATCAAAAATACGCTTCAAGCATAATCAGTACTTCACGAAAACAGCGCGTAATTTGCGCCCTCTGGCGCAAATACGGCGGTAGAGACCGCCTAATACGCGCTTTCGTGATCTACTGATAATGTCTCTGTTTATCCGCGTCCTGCGAAGTACAGGGCAATCCCAACCCAAATACCGTACATCCCCGAATAGACCCTTGACCGGCCCTCTGGTATCGTTAGGGTGAATTTCTCCCACTGCGTAGCGGGCGTTCTCTAACGCCAATCTATTGCGCCAGAGAGCGCAACCTACGCGGAAATTTACAGAGGCAAGACATGACCAATCCCATTCGCATTTTACTGGTGGACGACAGTCCCTATTTCCTCGAAGTGGCGCGCGACTTCCTCGCGTATCAGGAATCGTTCACTGTGGTAGGGGTGGCAACCGAGGGAGACGAAGCCATCGCCCGTTCGCGGGAATTACAGCCCGACGTCATCTTATTGGATCTGAATCTCGCCCGCAGTTCGGGCTTGGATTTGATTCCGGTCTTCAGGAGAAACCTGCCCGGCGCAAAGATCATCGTGCTGACCATGATGGAGGAGACCAGTTACCGCCCCGCAGCGCTTCTGGCGGGTGCGGACGATTTCGTCCCCAAGAACGACATGGGCAACAGGCTTGTGACCGTCATCCACAGCTTGATGGGACGCTCCGAGCCGGCGCTGACCTCAAGCCGCGCGGAAGAGTCGAAGCGTCTTGGTGAAAGGTTTTATCAGTCTATTCTCGAAGACATCTCAGAGTTGATCATTCGCTTCCTGCCCGACGGCACGCTGACCTACGCCAACGACGTGTACTGCCGCTATTACGGAAAAAGCCGCGAGGAACTGATCGGCTCGAATTTCATTGACGCCGCCGCGGACGACTTTCCGCAGAAACTTCGCGAGCATTTCCGATCCTTCACACCCGAACAGCCGGTGAGCACCTTCGAGCAATTTGACATCCTCCCAAATGGGGAGATGCGCTGGCGCGAATGGGTGGACCGCGCGTTCTTCGGCGACGACGGGCGCATCGTCGAATTCCAATCCACCGGGCGCGACATCACTGAACGCAAACGGATCGAGGCGGAACTGCGCGGGAGCCAGGCGCAACTGGCAGGCGTGATCCATTCGACGATGGACGCGCTCATCACCATTGACGAGGATCACCGCATCACGCTTTTCAACCCGGCTGCCGAGCAGATGTTCAAATGCCCCGCTTCCGAGGCGGTCAGCTCGCCGCTGGAGCGCTTCATTCCCGAAGCCGTCCGCGGGAAGCATCGCGGTTTCGTGCGCGCCTATGGCCGTTCCGGCGAGACGCGCCGCACGATGCAAACGCGCACGCTCGACCTGACCTGCCTGCGCGCCGACGGCACTTTGTTTCCCGGTGAAATCTCCATCTCCCAGTTCGAAGCGAACGACAGGAAGACTTTCATCGCCTCCGTCCGCGACGTCACCGAACGGAAGCGGGCGGAGGATGCCCTGCGCGAAGGGGAAAGGCGCTACCGCCTGCTTTTCGAGGCGAATCCGCATCCGATGTGGGTCTATGACCTCGAATCGCTGCGCTTCCTCGCCGTCAACGACGCGGCGATGGTCCATTACGGCTACTCGCGCGAGGAGTTCTTGGGCATGACCCTCCTGGACATCCGCCCGCCCGAAGACCGCGCGCGGCTTCTCGATAACGTGGCTGCGGTTACGGAAGGATTGGACGAGGCGGGCGATTGGCGTCACATCAAAAAGGACGGCAGCCTCATTGACGTGGAGATCACCTCACACACGCTGGACTTCGATGGATACCGCGCGGAGGTCGTCCTCGTCAACGACATCACCGAGCGCAAACGGGCGGAGGAAAAACTTGCCGCCTCCGAAGCCGAACTGCGCGCGCTCTTCGCCGCCATGCGCGACGTGGTGCTGATCATTGACCGCGACGGTGTCTACCGCAAGATCGCCCCCACCGACCCGGCCTTGCTCTACCGTCCGCCGGAGGAACTGCTGGGAAAAACCCTGCAGGATGTCTTCCCGCCCGAGGAGGCGGAGAAATTCCTGGCAGCCACACACCGCGTACTGGAAACGAAACAGGTCGAACAGATCGAGTACGAACTTCCCATCAACGGGCGGCGAGTCTGGTTTTCCGCCTCCATTACGCCCATGACCAAAGACACGACCGTTTGGGTGGCGCGCGACGTCACCGAACGCAAACACGCCGAGGAAAGGATTCAAAACCAACTGAACCGCCTGAACGCCCTGAGGGAAATTGACCTGGCGATCACCTCCACCTTCGATATGCGCGTCAGTCTGGACATTCTGTTATCCCAGACTGTGAAACACCTGTCCGTGGACGCCGCCTCGGTTCTGCTTTTGGACGCCTCCACAGGCGTGTTGAAGTTTGAGGCGGGCATCGGCTTTCGAACGAATGCGCCGCGATCCGCGAATGTAAAATTGGGAAAGAGTTACGCCGGTAAAGCTGCGCTGGAGCGGCGTGTCGTGCGAATCCAACACCTGACTGACGAACCGGACAATTTGCTCCTCACCGCCCATTGGAAGGGGGAGAATTTCGTCAGTTACCATGCCATGCCGTTGATCGTGAAGGGAAAGGTCCTCGGCGTGCTGGAGGTATTTCACCGCTCGACCGTGAATCACGACGAAGAATGGTACGAGTTTTTTGAATTGCTGGCGGGGCAGGCTGCCATCGCCGTGGATAACACCCAGTTATTCTCCGCCTCCCAGCGTGAGCTGATGGAACGCAGGCGCGCCGAGGAGGAACTTCGCAAATTGAACACCGAACTCGAGGAGCGCGTCGAGGAGCGCACCACAGATCTGAAACGCCTCAACCTGGAACTGGAGCGCGCCGTGCGCGTGAAGGACGAATTCCTCGCCAACATGAGTCACGAACTGCGCACGCCGCTCAACGCCATCATCGGTCTGTCCGAAAGCCTTGCGGAAAAGACCGTCGGGGAACTGAACGAAAAACAGGCAAAATACGTGGGCGTCATCGCCGAGAGCGGTCAACACCTGCTCGAACTGATCAACGACATCCTCGACCTCGCCAAGATCGAGGCGGGCCAGATCCGCCTCGACCGCGATAAGGTGAACGTTTCCGCGGTCTGCCAGTCCGGTTTGCGGATGATCCACCAACTGGCGAACAAGAAGAACCTGGAAGTCTCGTTCGAGATGGACGCCGGTCTGGGCTTGATCCGCGCCGACGAACGTCGCCTCAAACAGATGCTCGTCAACCTGCTCAGCAACGCGGTCAAATTTACGCCCGAAGGCGGCAGGATCGGGCTCGAGGTGCGCGGGAACCGCCGGGCGAATATCGTGCAGTTCATCGTATGGGACACCGGCATCGGGATCGAAGAGGATGACCTGGAGCGGTTGTTCCGTCCCTTCGTGCAGTTGGATTCGGAATTCTCGCGCAAAATCACCGGAACAGGCTTGGGCTTGGCTTTGGTCGCCCAAATGGCGCGCCTGCACGGGGGCGGCGTGAGCGTGGAAAGTCAACCGGGAAAAGGCAGCCGCTTTACCATCACCCTGCCCTGGGAGTCCGCCGCGATCACCGGCTCTCTTCCCAGGAGGGCGACCGAGAGGCTGAGCGCGGAAAAACCCGGAACGGAACGCGCACGGCGCACCATCCTGCTCGTGGAGGACACCGAGGACGTGATCGTTTTGATCGGCGATTACCTCGAACATGCGGGCTACAAGGTCGAGGTCGCCAGGAACGGCTTGGACGGAATCGCGCAGGCGAGAAAGGTCCGCCCCGACCTGATCCTGATGGATATACAGATGCCCGATATGGACGGACTGGAAGCCACGCGTCAACTGCGGACCGAAGGCGGGTTCGAACGTACCCCGATCATTGCCCTGACTGCCCTTGCCATGCCCGGCGACCGCGATCGCGCCCTCGCCGCAGGCATGGACGAATACATCAGCAAGCCGATCAACTTGAAATCCATGTTGAAGGTCATACAAAGATTTCTCGCCGGGGAGGAAAACCCCGGCGAGTGAGGGGAGGATTTGTTGATTACCAACAATGCGGAAGGCGAGATGTGGATAATCACCGGGAGAGGACGGCTGGTCAGGTTTTAGGAGTAAAATAAAATAAAGTGGTTTGGCAGACCATTCACAAGAGACGTGCCGCAGCGCGCAGAATGGGAGAGACCATGTCGTCGAGATCGAAAAAATCGCCAGCCCGTCGAAAACACGAACCTTCGCCGGTAAGGGTTTTCATCAGTTATTCCCACCAGGACGCCAAATTAAAGGAGGAATTGATGAACATGCTGAGAGGTTTGAAGGTTATCAAAGTCTGGCAGGATCTCGAAATCGAAGAGGGCGAAGACTGGTATCGAGCCATACAATCCGCAATGAAAACGTGCCAAATGGCAATCCTCCTGGTGAGCCAGAATTTCCTAAACTCCGAATTTATTCAGAGGGAGGAAGTCCCCGCCCTGCTCAAAAAGCGCAAACGGGAAGGGATGCGCGTGATCCCGATCATCGTTCGTCCCTGTCTGTGGAAGGACGATCCCGTTCTTTCCAAAATTCAGGCATTGCCGCGGGGAGGCAGGCCGGTAATAAAATTCCCCAAGGCGAACGGAAGCCGCGATCAGGTATGGGTGGAGATCGCGCAATCCATCGGAAGAAGGGCAAGGGCGTTGCAACAGGGCGGGTGATGGATACGAACCGAACGAACGGAGACCGCCAGGGTCTTCGCTTGTTGTTTTCCCGGCGGGTTTGTTGTATAGTGGTATCACGAACAAGGAGGCAGCCATGGATCGAATCTGCTACAGGAAATTGCGGCGATACAAATACCAGGCGATGGAGGAATACCGCGTCCAGATAGACATCCAGCCGGAGAAGGACCTGACCTTCAAATACATGTCCCTCTCCAAAGAGGGACTGCTCACGGTCAGGGAGGGGTACGCCTGGGACGGTCCCAGCGGTCCCACCATTGACACGCCCAACTTCATGCGCGGTTCGCTCATCCACGACGTGTTATATCAAATGATGCGCCTGAGCGCGCTGGATCACAAAAAATACCGAAAACGGGCGGATGAAATCCTGCGGGAGATGTGCATCGAGGACGGCATGTCCGCCTTTCGCGCGTGGTACGTGTACCAGGCGGTGCGTATATTCGGCGAAAGAGCCGCCGCTCCGCGCCCGGAACCGGAGATAAAGAAAATCATCGCGCCATAAAAAGATCGCCTCCAGAAGGAACGCCTGCGTATCCGGGCGCCGTCCATGCGGCAAACCCGGATATTTTGCTTTCGGGTACAATCCCACACCATGAACAAGGAAAACGTGGACGCTTTGAAACGAAATCCGTCGGGATACGCGCGGCGCACGTACAAACTCAAAAATGCGGATGTCTACGTTTCGGCGGACGGATTCCATTTCATTGACCGCCTCGACCCGGTCGAAGACCTCCCTCCCGAAATAGACGCTTCGCAACTGACCGGGGATACGGCCGCGTACATCGAGACGCAGTTACAAGCGAACGAGCGGAAGTTCCTCCACCAGGCGGAGGTCCTCGAAAAATACCTTCCCCTCCCAAACGCCAAAGTCCTCGACATCGGCTGCGGCGGCGGGTTGTTTCTATCACTTCTCGAACGACGAGGGGCAAACGTAACCGGCATCGAACTCAGCGACAGCCGCGCGCAGTACGCAAAGACGAAACACGGTTTGGAAATCCACAAACGCCCCATCGAAAGCGATTTCTGGCAGGAGGCATACGCAAATCATTTCGACGCGGTCACGTTATGGGACGTGATCGAACACGTCAACTACCCGTACCAGACCCTGAAATGCGCGGCAAACGTATTGAAGCCCGGCGGGTTCCTGCTGATAGATACGCCCTGCCGCGACAGTTTCTATCACCGATTTGGCGAGTTCACGTACAAGGCGACGCGCGGCAAATATCCCACCTTCCTGAACGCCATGTATTCCTCGCATCTGTTCGGTCACAAGCAGATCTTTTCCACGAACGAAATGAAGGAATTATTCGAAGCCGTCGGCATGGAGATCGTCGCGCTGCATAAATTTCACGAACTCTCGTTCCCGTATGAGTTTTATCTCAAAAAACTCCTCGGGTCGGAGGCGATTGTTCGTCTGTTATTGCCGTTTGTAAATCTGTTCTTCAGGCTGTTCAAGATCCAAAACAAGATGCTGGCGATCGGAAGAAAAAAATAACGTACATGTCATTGCGACCTTCGGGAAGCAATCTCCTCTTCCAACCAGTGAACGCTCCTTTGCAGGTCGCTCCAGTACTGACAGGAGATTTGCCACCGTACATCCGCTTGATAAAAGACCCTAAGAGAACGTCGGAAAACCCTGCCAGAGATCATTTCGACGAGCGCTCTCTCGAACGAATGTGAGAAAGTGTCTGAAAAATCCAGCCAGATGTCATTTCGACGAGCGAAGAGAGGAGAAATCCTGTTGCGGCTGGATAAAGATTTCTCGCTTCGCTCGAAACGACATGAACGGAGAAAAACCTTATGAGTGATGAATACATCCCCAAACGCGCCATGAGCATCCACGCTCACCCGGACGACCAGGAGTTCACCATCGGCGGCACACTCGCCAAATGGGCGCGCGCGGGATGCGAGATCATCTCCGTCGTCATCACCAGCGGCGACGCAGGCTCGAATGACCCGACGAAGGACGCGAGTTACAAAAGGGAACTCGCTGAATTACGCGAGAAGGAACAACTCGCGGCAAATGCTGTTTTGGGAATCAAGGAAACGGTCTTCCTGCGCTATCCAGACGGAGAACTGGAACCGACGCTTCAACTGCGAAGAGACCTGACCCGCCTCATCCGCCAGTTCAAGCCTGATACTGTTTTGACGGGGAATCCCGAGGGATGGTTTTACGGCGATGAATACCTCAATCATCCTGATCACCGCGCCGCGGCGCAAGCCGCGTGTGCGGCGGTTTTTCCGTCAGCGGGGAGTCGGCTCA
This sequence comes from Anaerolineales bacterium, assembly GCA_013360875.1. Taxonomy (GTDB): domain Bacteria; phylum Chloroflexota; class Anaerolineae; order Anaerolineales; family Villigracilaceae; genus Defluviilinea. The sequence goes on from JABWAU010000141.1 coordinate 7,160, forward strand.
TTTTTGCGGACCTGCTGTCGGAGGGGTATGAACCGCACGAAGTCAAACGGTTATACGTCCACGGCACGGATAAATCCGATGCGTGGGTGGACATCACCGAGACGCTCGATGCCAAGATCAGGGCGCTGCAACAACACGCGAGTCAGGCGCCTGTGGAGGAGGTCGGAAAGTGGATGACCGAATGGGCGGAGGAGGAGGCGAAGGATAAGGGCATGAAGTACGCCGAGAGTTACAAGGTGATGATCCTGAAAAGGGAAGAAGAGGAAAAGGTCGGCTAACCCACCGTCCCGAAGGAATGTCCTTCGGGAAGTTCTTTATCAGAAAACCAGATGACCGATCAACACAGCCGCCGCCGTAAGCGTGACATTGTCAATGTCCTTGAAGGGAAGCGATTCGACGAGCGCGCCGCCCAGCGCGACCCAGAAGATCGGGGCAAGATAGCCGCGGAAAGGCGCTGCAAATACGCCAACGCCGACGAAAACAAATAAGATGAACGCGGTCATCAACGCGCCGCCCGCGAAAACGCTCAGGGAGCCACCCACGCTTTTTTCGCGAGACCAGAACAACTTCGGCGACCGGACGCGCCGCCCGACGATGTCCGCCAAGCCGTCGCCTCCGCACATCATCATCAGGGCTGTGATGCCAATGGGCGAATCCTTCCAATAGAGAACGGTCATCACGACAAACATGATCCCATAGTACAGGGGACCCCGCAGGATTTCTTTCGGGTTGCCTGTGCGCGTCATGGCATTGACCGCGGCTTCGTCTTTGATGATTCCCATGCCGACCAACACGAATTGAATTGTGATGAGCAGGGGAACCAGCGCGGCAAGATAACGCGAGATCGTCACATCGGGGAACATCAGCCAGCACAATACGAAGATGGGACCCGTGCCAATGTGGATGATCTTGCGACTCAACTTGCTCCCAATCACTCCGCGATGGGCAAAGAAGTCCATGAGGCGGAGGAAGGAGACGGCAATGAGGAGGGTGAACAGGGTGGCGAGATAGGGGTTCATGAAATTTTCCTGTCGAGTGTTTTCTGGATTAACACAAAATGCCGCATTTCAACGCGGCAAAATCGTAAATCGGGTGTGGGCTCAGCAGGATTCGAATACCATCCTCCCTGTGGGGACCTGCGATCAAAGTGCGTTGGGAAGGTGTGGGCCCAGCAGGATTCGAACCTGCGACCAAGCGATTATGAGTCGCCTGCGCTAACCACTGCGCCATGGGCCCCCGGTTCGGTAAAAAAGTGATCAGTGAACAGTAATCAGTGATGCAGTAATTTCCAGCACTGATAACTGACAAACTGATCACTGCTCACTGGACGGAGAGCGGGAGACGGGATTCGAACCCGCGAATATCAGCTTGGAAGGCTGATGCCTTACCACTTGGCGACTCCCGCGTGCGCACGGGATTTTACCACAATCAGCGTTATGTCATTGCTAGCGACCGCTGGTCGAGTAAAGCGAGTGCGCGAAGCGTCTCGCTCGTATCGAGCCCAAGGGAGCGAAGAGATCCTCTCATCAAGGCAGGGAATGTTTCATCGTCGTCCGGTCTCGGTACAGCCGAAAAGAGCGCCCGGCTTACTCGACCAACGCCTCCTCGGAATGACATTATTCCCTCCCATACGGATACCAATACGACTTATCCTCCAGATTGAAATCCCAGTGGACGTGCTTCACTTCGCGGAACTCATCGAGGCCGATTTCGCCGAGTTCGCGCGCGCCGCCGGAGTATTTCATCCCGCCAAATGGACCTGCGTAGTGATCGGTCAACGGGTCGTTGATCCAGATCGTGCCTGCCTTCACGTCGTCGAAAAACTGCTTGATCTTCTTCGGGTCGTTCGAGATCAGCACCGCGCCCAAGCCATATTGACAATCATTCGTCAATCGGATGGCTTCATCGAAATTAGTGTATTCCATCAACGGCACGGCGGGACCGAATGTCTCTTCGCGCATGATGACCATCGAATGGTCAACGCCTGCAAGCACGGTCGGCTCGTGGAAGAAACCTTTTGATAAATTCTTTGGTCTCCCGCCGCCGACCAAAATCTTCGCGCCGTGCTCCTTTGCGTCCGCAATGTGCTTCTCGAATTTGGCTCGGTACGTGTCCCCGATCAAGGGACCGACATCGGTTGTCGGTTCGAG
>JABWAU010000142.1 GCA_013360875.1 Anaerolineales bacterium
GATGGTCTCCTGTTTAATCTCGGCGTAGTCGGCGTTCTCTTACGCCGACGGGGACGTTAGAGAACGTCCTCTACGCGGTTACCGCTCTTCCTCAACCCAAGCAGCCTTCTCGCCATATTCGGCAAGGTGGGCAATAGACCGTTGAACTCTCTACTCAACCGCCAACTGGTTGTGCCGTACAAATACACGCTGTACGCGCATGCCAGAAAGGCGCTGTTTGCAAACGGAGCGCGCTTTTCATCGCTGGTCAACGCCTCCACAAATAACCCCGTCCCTTCGCCAAACTTTACGCTCATCGCCGTCACTGCCCCCACGCGGACGTAGCCATCGGCGAGATTGTCCGCTTGCAGGTTGTGGACGCTCCCCGCCAGCAGAGGCAGAATGCCCGTGCCGACGGTTGGATCCCACAGCCAGCGCGTCCACAGCCAGTGTTGGGAGGGGAAGGTGTTGTGTAAAAGTCCAGTAGCGAGTTCGAGAGCGAGACGCGTATCGAGCGTGGTCAACTTTTCGACAAAGGTTGCTACTCGTACAGGTGTCGGCGCGTCGCCGTGCAACAGTTGTTCAAAGAGCGAATAATCGCCTTGCGCGAAGTAGTTGACTAAAGTCCGCGCGTTCGCTTTGGTGTGCGCGACAGCGGAAGCGATGTCAGCGAAGGAAGAGGCTAACGAAGCAGAACCAGTTTGAAGTCCAAGAAAGAGGCGGGCGTGACGTTCCGCCAGTTCGTCTGCAATCGCAATCACATCCTCAGGCGAGACCTGCGCGAGCGCCTCCTGCAAGGTCGCTTGCAGTTCGGGGTCGTCGGGTCCCGTCTTTTGCTTGATGATGTGACTCTGTCGCTGAGGTAACATATTCGCCATATTCGTATTGCGTAGTTGGCGTTCTCTAAGCCAACCGTGGACGCTAGAGAGCGTCCACTACGCTCGGACCAACGACATTGCCCGCGCCGCCGCCAACCCCGCCGACGAAATCGAATCGTTGAGATCCGCAGGACCCGCCGCCGCGCCCGCGACGAAAATGCCAGGGACGGATGTGGCGACAGTATCGAGACCGCCTTCGCCGCCCGCTTCGATGAAGCCGTATTTGTTTTGCTTCACGCCGAGCAGTTGCGCGATGGCGCGCGTGCCTGCGCTTGGCTCCATGCCCACAGAAAGCACGACCATATCCATCGTCACTTCCATCGGGCGGCTCATTGTGGTGTCTTCGCCGCGAATCAAAAGTTGATCGCCTTTCTTCAACACTTCGCTAATCACGCCCTTGACGTAATTGACCTTGTGTTGTTCCTGCGCCTTCCAATAAATTTCATTTTCCCAATAACCATACATGCGCATGTCAATATAAAAAATCATCACCTTGCTATCGGGCAGTTGCTCGCGCAACTCAATCGCCTGCTTGCTCGCAATGCCGCAGCAGACCTTCGAACAATATTCATTTCCAATTTGCCTGTCACGCGACCCCACGCATTGAATGAATGCGATCTTCTTCGGCGCTTGCCCATTCGACGGGCGCACAACGTTGTGTTCCTTCAACATCTTTTCAAGATCGGTGAGCGTGATGACATCGGGGAACGAGTAGTAGTTGTAGTATTGCGTCGCTCGACCTGGGTCGAAATGTTGGAAACCCGTTGCGACGATGACCGCGCCCACATCGAGGGATTCGGCTACGCCGCCCGCTTCTATCTCGACTTTGAAATTGCCAGCGCTCCCAGACATTCCCTTCACTTCGGCTTGATACTTCACCTGCACCCGCGGGTGACTCGTGACCGCAGACGCCAACTCCGCCATCGCCTCCGACGCGTCGCGCCAGTGATGGGTGAGTTTGGCGTAGTTCTCGCGGTCGGGCGTCCCGCCGAGACGTTCGCGCTTTTCGAGCAGAATCACTTCCCCGCCGAGTTCCGCCGCAGACCGCGCCGCTTCCAACCCCGCAGGTCCGCCGCCGATGACTAGAATTTTGTTTGATGACATTTACAGTTCTCCTGTTTCAAGTGTCAGGTGTCAGGTCGAAAGTCGAAAGTCAAAGGTCGAGCGACTTTTGACCTTTGACTTTTGACTCTTAATAAACTACGGGCTTATCCGCGTCTTCCCACGTAATGCCCGATTTCTGCCCAGCGCGGATCAATTCAAGGTCGTTCTGGAATTCGTCCCAGTATTTCTGCCAGTTGATTCCCAACTTATCAAGGAAGGGACGCCAATCCGTCGAGTGCCAGTGGAACTGCACCACGCGGAAGGGATGCGCTCCCATCGCCAGCGCCGCCACCTGCGCGTCGGAGAGGACGGGAATGCCAACCTTACGGTCATGCGCCTTTGCCGCGAATTGACTCTTGTCCAGCGTGGTCACGCAGCCTGTGTCGTGAGTGACGGTCAGGTCGGGATTGACTTCGTTCTTCATCGTTTCGATTTTGCGAAGCACGGCAAAGGAACGCGTGAAGTCGCGTTGAACCAGCACATGACGAAAGCCGAAGCCGCAGCAGTCGAACCACGTTGAATAGTCTGCAACGTTGATGCCGAGTTTTTCGAGCAATGCTGTCACAACCGCCGTGCGCTGTCCGCCGTAGATTTCGGGGTCATAGATGGCGTCTTCCGCGACAATCTTGTAGTAGTGACAAGCAGGATGCACCGTCGCAGTGATGGGACTCATGTCCACGAGTTGACGTTCTTTGAACTTCTCGCGCATGGCATAGACCCATTCGCTGTAATGGACAATCTCTTCTGGGATGACGAGCGGCTTGCCCATCTTGTCGAGGATTCGGCGGACATCATCGCGCAGTTCCTTGTGATGCACAAGCTGCTCGCGGATTTCCTTGTAATGCCCGAAACTGGTGCCGCAGTGAATCATCGGGAAGTATCCCGTCTCATACGCGGCGGCAAAATTCCGTGACATGACTGCGGCTTGTCCCACCGCGTTGGAGGCGGCGGAGGCGTAATAGTTCCAACCCGTGCAGGAGGTCTGGTCGGTCGGGTCGTGATAATCGAGATTGAATTGACGATGAAGCCAGAGAATCGATGAAGCGTAGCCAGGGATGTGTCCGCAGTGACCACAGGATTTATGATGCCACGTGTGTTCAATCGGAATCTTTTTCATCCGCCCGTATTTGGTTGTAAATTCGATATACGGCTCAGGAACTTTTTGCAGAATAATCTCACCCTTCGCTTCGAGTTCGAGCAAGGTCTCGTGCATGTCATGCGTCGGCGCGGCGGACGCATCGCGCGTGACGGGATGCGATTTTCGTTCCAGGATTTGTTCGACGGTGGTTAGTTCGGTCATCACGATTCTCCATTCAGTTTGCGTAGAAGACGCTCTCTAGCGTCGGCGGCGTTAGAGAACGCCTATTACGCAACAACAAACCTATAAAGCAGAAACAGACTTAGAACGAATCAGATTTTCATCCTTCATCCTTCACAATTCATCCTTCCTCAAGTTCTTCCTGCATCACCTCGGTCAACAAATCGTACAAACTTTCATCCAGTTCTTTGATAATTTCCATGTTGCCAGACTCAAACCAAATCGTGTACAGTTCAAGCAAAGTCTTTCTATCCGTACGCCAGGCGACATCGGTGAGACCGCGGATCGAATCCATTGGAATCGCTTTGCGCCAAACGTGCATGTTCTGCGAGAAATTCTGAACCCACGGACCCCAATCGGGGAAGAAGTCGGGCTGGAGCATGTCGGGCGAGACCTGATTCCCTTTGAGCATGACCTTGTAGATCACGCGGCTATAGCCTTGCAGGGCGTCTTTCGATTCTTGCAGTCCATTTTTGATCGAGACTTCGCGCAGGATGGTCACCAACCCCCCGGGGTTGTTTTGCCGCGGACAGCGCACACAGGAAAAGCACTGCGCGCAGTTCCAGATATCCTCGGTCAGAATGTCGTAAACGCGCTCAACATCTTCGCGTGCCATCGCCTGCGCGATCACCCGCGGACTGAAGTCATAGAAGCGAGCCGAGGGACACGCCGACACGCAAATCCCGCACTCGTAACAGCCGTAGAGAAATTCCTCGTAACGCAGGTCGTTCTTCACTTCGAGGAAGAGGCGTTCCTTCTCTTCGTAGGTCACCTCGGGGTGACGGTTTTCCGCCTTGCCCGGGTTCCAGTTTTCTTGTGTGGTAGGCATAAGCCTCCTATGCACCGTTGGTCGAGTAGCCCCGTGCTCGTCGGGGCGTATCGAGACCAACAAGTTACAAATAAAGAAAAGATTTCTTGAAAACTGGTGGTCTCGATACGGCGGCGATGGTCGAGTAGTCCAAAGGACATATCGAGACCCGCCGCCTACTCGACCACCAATCTCTAAAATCCAATTACCGCATCCGCATCGCACGCCATGTCGTTGAACGCCGCGCCGCCGATCATTTCCACGCCTTCGATCATGTCGTCCATGGTGTAGCCGTGCAGATCGAGCGAAGGCTGGCACACGAGCAGACGAACGCCCATCTCCACCGCCTGGTCAATGAAGAACTTCAATTCCCTGCCGTTGCCGCCCTTGCGCGGAATGACGATTTTCTCACCGTTGCCCTTCGCCACACACTGCGGACCGTTCATCGTGAAATAGATGGCGACCTCGTTGTCCATGGCGGCTGCGGCGGTGGCGAGGAAGAAGGGAGTCGCCGTCCTTTCAGGATCAGCCTCCCCGTGGGTCTGAACGTAGAGAATTTTCTTTACATCAGGGTCGTTCGTCTTCCATATACTCATGACTGCCCTCCAGGGCTTGAATCTAAAATCCCGCCGCGGCTTCCTCGGTTGTCGAAAACCTCTTGAACATCTGCATCATGCCGACGGTTCGCAAGACCGTTTCAATCGGTTCCGAAACGGACGCAAGGCGAACATCCCCGCCAGAACTTTGAGCGTCCTTGAGCGCCTTGACCATCGCCCGCAAACCGGCGGAGGAAAGAAAATCAACATGTTGCAGATTCAGAACGATTTTGTTCCTGTTGCTCCTCAGGAGTTTCGAAAATGCGTTATCGAGTTCGGGAGCGGTCTCCGAATCGATTCGACCCTTGACCTTCATCACGGATACGCTTTGCGTGTTGTCGGTTTCAATCGAAAGTTTCGACACTTGAATTCTCCGCGGCTAAACGAACAATTGAACGTCGGCATCCGCCGCGTATTCAAGGAAGGTCGCCGCGCCGCCGATTTCGCATTCCTTGATGAAGTCCTCGCGCTTGAAGCCGAAGACGTCCATCGTCATCTGGCAGCCGATCAGGCGCACGTCGAGCTCGATTGCCATCTGGCGCAGTTCCTCAATGGAAGCCACGCCTTTATTTTCAAAGGTCTGCTTCATCAGGGTGGTGGCCAGCGCGTTGAAGCCGGGGACGTTTGCCATGATGAGTTGTGGAATGGGCCAGTTGATGTTCTGGAAGCCCTCGGGACCGAACGGCATTTTCATCGGCATGGCGGGGTTGCCCACCGGCGTGACCGCCGCGGTCAATTTGGGTTTCAGAAGGGTCAAACCATAAAAGGTAAAGAAAACGCCCGCCTCCCATCCCAGCGCGCCGGCAGCGGTGGCGAGGATGAACGGGGGGTAGGCCCAGTCTAGGGTCCCTTTGGAAGCGATCAGTGCGAGTCGCTTTGGGGCGTTCGGGTCGGACTTGGACATGTCAACCTCCAATTGTGGTTCGTACCGCGAGGTTTATCTCGCCTGCTGTACAAGCGACATAAATGTCGCGGTACAAATGATTATTTCACGCGGCGAATATAAAACACAAACTTGCCTTCATCCTGCATGGAACGAAGCAACTCATTCCCCGTTTGTCTGCTCCACGCTTCCATGTCCGGCGGCGCGCCGGGGTCGGTGGCGATCATCTTCAACACCTGTCCCACTTCGAGCGTCTTGATCGCCTTGGATGTCTTTACCACAGGCATGGGGCAAAGCATCCCTGAACAATCCAATACCTGATCTTCCTTGATCACATCCATCATGGGGAGCCTCCTTTGAGTGGAGCGAATCATACTGAATTGCCTCCCTCCCGACCATCCCATGCACAGGGGATTTTTCCTCCCCCGCGCGGGGGAGACGCGGTGCGGAAGACTTTCTTCAACATCTCGCATACTCAGTAATTCACGAAAGCGCGTGTTAGGCGGTCTCCCCTGGCACCGCCCGCCAGGGCAGGTGTACCGTCGTATTTGCGTGCTTCGCGAAGAGCGTAAATTACGCAGGGTTTTCGTGATCTACTGATACTTTCGTGAAGCGTTGATTGAGAATATAATTTGCATACCATGCTCTCAAAGATCGAGACGTTTTTCCGTTCGGATCGCATCTTCCCTTTCCTCGTCGCATTTCGTTGGGCTGCGCTTATCCCCGCGCTCCCGATCCTGATTCAAAAAGGCGGGACAGAGCCGCTCCCGTTCATTTCCCCGCTGTGGACCTTCCTGATCGTCGTCCTCGCCAACGCGATAGTCTCGGTCTTCAATCGTCCCCTCAACCGTCTCGTCACGGAACGCCCGCTCGCCATGGGCATTGACCTGCTCTTCTGCGCCTTCATCCTGGCGGTCAGCGGCGGTTCGCACAGTCCTTACTACCTTTACGCGCTCAGTCCATTACTGGCGGGTGCCTTTTTCTTTCAGATGCGCGGCGCGCTGGGGACAGCAGGAGTGTTTACGCCTCTGTACCTCGCCTCTGATTTCATGGCGCATCGCCTGACAAATCTGGCGCCTTCCGAAAGCGTGACGCTGATCACACAACTGGTGGGCATCTGGTTGATCCCCTCCCTGCTTGCCTATCCGTCGGTGCTGCTGAAAGAGATCAACCGTACTAGCGAGCAACTATCCGCGGCGCGCGATGAACTTGCCGAGAAGCACGAAAACCTCGCCATTGCCCATCGCCAGTTGCGGGTCATCCACGATCTCACCGTCCTGCTTCAAGCCGCGCCGGACATCATATCGGTGCAACAGCGAGTGCTCGGCGCGGTCACCACAGGATTGGGTTTTCGCAGGGCGGTCGTCGGCGTGGTGGATCCCGCACGCGAGGAAATGGGCGGCTGGATGTTGTTTCCCGTCAACTCATCCTTTCCCTCGATTGATCCGCTCCCGCTCAAGCCGGAAAACGGCGAAATCTTCAAGGCATTGATCGAACGCAACACCTTTACGACGGGGGCGGACAGCGGAACGCTGATCAATCATCCCGAGTTGAACTCGTGGTTGAGGACCTGCCAATGGTATGTATACCCGCTCTCATTGCGCGAACACTCGGTCGGGATATTGATGGTGGAACTGGACAAGGGAGAGACGCTGACCCGCCAGCGCGAGGACGTCATCACGATGGTGGCGAATCAAGCCGCCCTCGCGCTTGGCACCACCATCCTGTGCATTGACCGCGCCCGACGCCTCGCCGTCGAGACCGAGCGCAACCGCATCGCCCGCGACATTCACGACACGGTGGCGCAATCGCTCTTCGGCATCGTTTACTCGCTCGATGCCTGCGTGACCATGCTCCCTCAACAGGCTGAGGATGTAAAGAAGGAACTCATCGAACTGCGTTCCCTCGCCAACAGCGCGCACGAGGAAGTCCGTCGCTCCATCTTCGACCTGTGGCCCTCCGCGCTGACTCTCAATGTTTTCATGTCGGATCTCACGAATTACATCAGCAGTTGCTGCCGGCCGCGTTCGTTCAGCATCGTCTTCAATCATCACGGCGATTTCAATATCCTGCCTTCGGGTTTGCGTCGTACGATCTACCGCATGGCGCAGGAGGCATTGGCTAACTCCGCGCGGCATTCGGGGGCAGATTCGGCGCGGCTGTGTCTGACTATCGCAGACCATGAGGTCTTCCTCGACGTCTCGGATCAGGGCAGGGGCTTCGACCCGTCTGTAGCGCTCTCGCGCAGCCGCAACCGCGAGCATTTCGGTTTGCACGGCATTCAGGAGCGCGCCCGCGCCCTCGGCGGAGATTGCGAGATCATCAGTCAGCCGGGGGAGGGCACGCGCGTTCTGATTCATCTTCCCGTCAATGGGCGCTATTATCATGTCTGATTCCATCCGCATTCTGATTGTGGATGACCACGCCGTCGTCCGCAAGGGGCTGGCGATGGTCCTTCGTCTGGAACCAGGTCTGGAGGTCGTGGGTGAAGCGGAGAATGGGAGAAAAGGCTTGGAAGCCGCGCAAAGCCTCAATCCAGATATCGTCCTCGTTGACCTTGTCATGCCTGAGATGGGCGGTCAGGAAATGGCGCTGGCATTGCGCAAGTCGAATCCGAAAATCAAGATCATGATGCTGACCGGCACCGAGGTGGATGACCGCGTCTTCGATCTCGTTGCCGCCGGCATCGAAGGCTACGTGTTGAAGAACATCGAGCCCGCCGAACTGGTGCGCGCCATCCATGCGGTGATGAACGGCGAGGCGTACCTGCATCCAGACGTGATAAAAAAAGTGTTGAGCCGCATGAGTTCACAGCCGAAACACAGCCATTCCATTTCGCTGACCCCGCGCGAACTCGAAGTGCTGGAATGGATGGCGACGCCGAACACGTATCGCCAGATCGACTTTGTGCGTGTAGAGTTAGACTCATAGGTGAAGCGCCGGGCGTGATCTGAGGGCAGCCGCTCGCCGCCGGGCGGGCGGCCCCGGCTCCAGCCACGCGCGGACCAAAATCGCGATAGGTGAGCTATGTCCATTGAGATTCAGCCTGTGACTGACTTCCCCTGCGCCCTGGGCGAAGGCCCGCTCTGGCACCCTGGCGAGCAGCGACTGTACTGGACCGACATCGACGGGCACCGGCTGCATTCCTGGGACCCGTCCAGCGGCGGCCATCAGACCTATGATACAGGCTGCCCGGTGGGCTGTCTGGGGCTGCGGCGGGGTGGCGGATTCGTGCTGGCGACCAAGCGCGGGTTCGCGCTGTGGGATCTGCGCGGCCCGATGCAGATCATTGCCCATCCTGAAGCGCACAAGCCGGACGCCCGCTTCAACGATGGGGCGGTTGACGCTGCCGGGCGTTTCTGGGCGGGAACCTACGGCGCCTCATTCGACAGCGCGCTCTACCGGCTCGATCCGGGCGGCGCGATCGAGCGGATGCTGGATGCAATGGGCAATGAGTTACTTGACTCACCAACGTCATGCCGGGTCTCGTCCGGAGGAAACGCCGCTGAAACACTGCGGGTTAGAAGCCGGCTTGTATCGAATCCAAAGCGGTTGGTGAGTCAAGTAAGTCATTACGATGGAATGCGGAATGAACTGCCCGGCCGCCCGCCGCCTGCTGATGA
>JABWAU010000143.1 GCA_013360875.1 Anaerolineales bacterium
TTTCTCGCAAAAACAGACGCTGAATTTGCAGAGACATCATGCTTGAAGCGTATTTTTGATGGCAAAGGAGACCTTTAGGGTCTTGCCTGAGCAGTTACGCGGCACGAAATTAATACGCCACCATCGGGATCGGAGTGAAGAGCAGGATGAAAACGATCAACATGAAATAACCGAGCGCGCGGCGGGTCGGATCGAGTTCGGTAACGTCGTCGAGCGGTTGTGTGCGGACGTTTCCCAGCCAGAGCAGGATGAACGCCCATAACAACCAGCTGAAGTTGAACGAACCGAATGAAAACGTGAGCAGGCCGGGCAGGAAGATCAAGGCGATCAAAACGCCCATCGCAATCGGGAAGATCCTGCGCGCCTTCTCGCCGAACAATCCATACGCGACGTGACCGCCGTCCAGCGTGCCGACCGGGACCAGATTGAGCGCGGTGACGAGCAATCCCGCCCAACCCGCAAGCGCCACCGAATGAAGTTGCACGTCCAAACCGTGGATGGGAATGGGTTGACCCGAAAAGAAATAGCGGAACCAATACAATGCCGGGGCAAGTCCGCCGAAACTGACGGGTTCGGGGAGTAATTTTCCAAAGACCACGAACTTGGCGAAAAGATAGAATATCGAATTGCCTTCCAAAAATCCCGAAGACCCTCCCGGCAATGGTTCAATGGGTCCCAACGGAGAAAGCCATAATCCCAGGAACAAAACCGGGATGGCGATCAGCAGTCCCGCAATGGGACCCGCCACACCCACGTCGAACAGGATGCGTTTGTTCTTCGGAATGCCGCGCATGGCGATGAACGCGCCCAGCGTCCCCAGCGGGCTGATCAACGGCGCAGGGATGAAGAACGGCAGCGTGGCAGGGACTTTGTAGATACGGCAGGCGACGTAATGTCCCATTTCGTGCGCCAGCAGGATGCCCATCATGCTCAACGCAAAGGGCCAGCCCGTAAGGATATTTTCGAGCAACAGGGTAAATGGAAAGGAGCCGTCCGCCGGGAGTGACTCAGGCGGGAGGTCAACGCCCATCAGCAACATGCTAAAGACCGTCAGGATGAACAGGATGACGTTGACGTACATCCTTGCGGTCGGCCTGGGCGGCGCAAGGCTTGGAATGAGGTAAATGACCGGCGCGCCCTCCTCCCTGCGGAAAAGCGGCGTGACGCCGAATGGTTTGACCGCTTCCGCCAACTGATCGTACGCGGCGACTGTATCTTCGCCCAAAAAATATCCGCGATAACGCGCGATCCATTGGCGCGGATCGCCCGTTGTGACATCCTCCGCGCGGAAGATGCGGGAAACGTAACCGTTCAAAACTTCCAAATCAGGGAAGGACATGAGACACCTTTGATAGACCGTGGACAGTAGACCATAAATACTCTATCGTCCGCCATCCAAAAATAGGCGGGAGTGGATGGGAGTCGAACCCACCGCGGCCCGCAACGCGACCCGCCACAGGTTTTGAAGACCAGGAGACCCACCGGGACCTAACCACTCCCGGCTGCAAGGATAATCGAAGGAGATGGGGATTGCAAGCAGGATTATCAGGATGAATTCATGTTCTTAACGGACAAGACGGCAGTTGAACTGCCGCCTTATCTTGATTCTGTCGGGGCGAGAGGATTTGCGCGCAGCGTCCGACCTTGGCGCTCCAGCGCCACTCCTGGCCAAGCAGTATAAAAAAAGACTCTCCTTCGAGAGCCCTTTTCTGTCGGGGCGAGAGGATTTGAACCTCCGACCTCTTGCACCCCATGCAAGCCGGAAAGCCGCTCGCTCCTGCCTTTGGAATTATCGCCATAACGTCATAAAACTAGGCTAGTAAAGCGGTCTTATTTTCAGCGCGAACGCGGGACCCGTCAAGGGTTTTACAGTCGGCGGATTTCCCCTTTGCGTTCGCCGCGTGGCGTGGCTGTGTTTAGCGCCGCCGACTTTCAGGGCTTGCAGTATGCCCGTTTTGTCCTGGGCTTTCCTGTGGTTTGATACTTTCGTATATGTCACTTTACGTTCCTGATTGTCTGTCGGCTTATCCTGACAACCGCATAGAGACACCCCCACCCCACAAAAGCAAAGGTCCCGCCCGGGTATCCAGCGCGGGATTACTGGACACACGGACGGGACCCACTCGCCCCCAGGATGATTACTTGTTTTCGTCGTCGGCTAGGGCTTCACGCATCTTCTCGCCCAGGTCGCCGGGCAGATAGGCTAACCATTCCCCTACTGTGCGCTCTTTCCCGTCACGGCATAAGACCTTGCCACGATCCCAGGCGGACCGGAAGCGCTCGAGGGTCTTACTAGGTCGGTTACTGGCGGCACGTAGCCGGGCTTGCATTTCAACACGGTTTAGGCGGGCTTTGCTCATTGCTCTAATTCCTTCTCGAGACGATCCAAACGATCCTCGAGTGTGATTGTCTCATGGAGTTTCGGAAAAGCCTGTAAGATTGTTTGGATAATCCGTAAGCGCTCCATCGGGGGAAGGTTCGCGGTCTTTAGCAGGGTCCCCAACCCGTCCACGCCCTCGTTAAGCAGGTTTGCCAGTTTGCGGGCGGCTTGATGTGTGATGTCGGCTTGCGCCTGGTCTAAGGCTTTGGCAAAAGCATCATCACGCATCCAGCGGTAAAGCGTCCGCGGGGAGACGTTCGCGGCTTGTGCAGCTTGCTCGAGGTTGGACCCGGTCAACAGGGCTGTAATGGCGATCTGTTGCCGGGGAGTGACATTATCAGTCATAAACGGACACCCTACGGACTTTTTCGGATAACTCCACAGACACACTAAAGCGACGTACCGACGATGGTAGTCCGCTTTTCACGGTCGGCTGTCCCCTGGACTACTGCCGACTTCAACAACTCCGCCCGGATCCCCGCCCAGGCGCTTTCAAATTCCTTCGGGTCCCCGCCCTGGGCGATCCAAACCCGCAAGGCGGATTGCTTGCGTTTCGCGTCGATCACCGCCGCTTTCCCTGCCCGTTCGGAGTTCTCAGCGTCCGCTTGCTCCTGGGCGGCTTTTTCAGCATCAGCAAGCCGACGCGCCGCAAGTTCTTCGCTCCGGGCGGCTGTGGTTTTGACCTGGGCAAGTTCCTTCTCGAGGTCGGCGTAGTCCAGACCCTTTGACTTGCGGGCTTCGATCTGCGCGGTCAAGCCGTCGATCCGCTTTTGGTTGTCCTGCTTGACCTTTTCAAGATGGTCTTTCAAGTGTTTTGTGTTCATGTTTCCTGTGTTCCTCTCAGTTTGATTTGATAAAACGATCTCTGCGCGGACCTGCTCCAATGCCGGCACGATCCTGCGCTTGAATTCCTGTACCTGGTCAAATGTCAAGCCTTCAAACAGTTTCAAAATGTCGCTACTCATTATGCTTTCCCTTTCACTCGGGTCATGGCTGTACCTGCCAGCCCGCTTGTCAACAACTCGAACGGGTCCGCGTCCGGAAAGCCCGCCGCTTCCGCCCAAAAACCGAAGTTCTCCCCGGTCAGCCAAAGTACCGCGTCAAGGGCAAGAAGCGGGTCTTTGTCTTTGGCGGCATCCTTCACGGCTTGTACACAGACCATAGCGGCTAACTTTCGGAGGTTCTCATTCGGAACATCCTCACCGATCAATGGTTTCTTTCGCTTGCTCATGTGTTCCTTTCCTGCTCCGTTTGGGTGTCCAAATTCCGTACACTACAACTACCCAGGGCATAGAGGTAATAAAAGGCATTAAATACCGCTAATAAATGTCGCAAGACTAGCACTCAACCCAAACCAAAGACCCACTTTTCGCCTTGTGGGAAAATTCGTACAGGTCACGGCGGGACAGGTCCAGTTTTGCGATCTTCCTCTCGCTTGCCCTGCGCTGGGCGGGGGTAAAATTAAACAGGCGAACGTAAACGCTTTGGTCGTTGGTAGCGTCCGTTTCAGGTGTAACGTCCTGGCTCAAAGCCTGCCGCATTAGTGACAAGCCGTCATTCCGTTGCATCCTGTGAAGCGTTGCGTTCGCCTTTCGCGCCCTCCCCTTTCCGGCACGTAAGGCAATATCGGTAAACCGACTGTCGGGTTTCCTGGACCCGATGTAACCATCCTTGCGAACATACAAGGCTTTGTGACGTGTGCCAAATTCGACCAGACCGGGGAGGCTGTCGGCTTTGGCTTTCAGTTTGGCATAGTTCTGTTGACGGACTACCCCCGCCTGTGCATCACGATACCGCTGTGTTGATACCGGCACGTTGACGATCTTTTGCATCCGTTCGCGTGAAATGGGTTTCCCGTTGTGCGTGGCTTCGTATGCCGCCCAAACACGCGCTTTCCAGCCCGGACCGATCAGGTCGGCGGCGCTCATTTCAGCCTTGCGAGTGCCGACGCCATCACACCCCATCGAATACGCCGCTACTCCGGCGGACGGTAGGATCAACTCCCATTCTCCGCTTGCCCGTTGTACATCGGTCACAAGGTCGTTGTTTCGCGCCTCAATAATCCAGCGTTGCCACTGGCGAGGGGACACACCCAGGGACAAGGCATACTCTCGCAGTTCGTCGCGGGACACCGATCCCCGCCCCTGGGTATCTAGGGCTTTCGCCAACACATAAAGACGATACCCACCGCCGACGCGCGAAGACCTCCGCGCGGCGCGGATTGCCATCACGGGGTATAAGGTCACACGTTCGGGGAAGTGAGTATCGGTCATGGACTTATCCAGATAAAACGATAGTCAAGAGCCGACGCCAATACGAAGAAAATTTGCGAAGGCGTAACCGCAACGGGTAGAGACGCACCACCCACAAAATCAAAGCGCGGTTGCGAATATGTAAGCGCAAGAGGTACAGGCGGATTGCCAAGTCACAGCGAAGGCGAAACATGGTGTTCATTTGAATAAACCCGACTGCTGATAAGTGACAGGGTTGTCAGTGATTGAATTGCGCTTTGCGGTCGTGTTGGAAAAATCAAAACGCCGCAAGCCGACGCGCCATTGTGGACCATAGCCGGGGTTGTAATACCTCTCAGCATGGCGGGCGAAGTCGGCGGTAGAGATTGCGTAAGTCTTCCCGTCCACAATGAAACGGATAAACTTCCCGCTCTCCTCCTGGACGGCTTTCAATTCAGTTTGTGATAATGCTAGCGACGGCTCGGGCTGGCGAAGGATCACAGACACCTTTTCGTAGGTCGCCCCCTTCAACGTGCCGATGTGAAGACGCCTTCCGCGAGTGTGATTGAAGGCGTAAAACCGCACCCCTTTTTTGGTACGTTTGACTTCGATCCTCCCTGCCAGTGTGATATTATTGTGTTGTGACATTGAAACCGATCCTTTCAGTGTCACCGTCCCCGCCCCGCTCCCTAAAGCGGGGTATTTTTTTCGAGGGCGGTTAAATAAAAAACCCGGGGCAAAAGACCTTGCGGTCTTCTGCCCCGGACATTGTCTCGGTCGGGCTACGCATAAATAGTACATGCGTTCTAAAAATCCGTCAAGGGCAGAAATTGATGTTTTGGATTTTTTAAGGTAAGCGTAGGTTTCAAATTTTCTCTTGCTTACGCTATCGTTTTATGAAGTCAAAGTTATAGAACCTGCTCCCGGCGCATCGCCGGCAACATGGCTTCGGCGTGTTCTTCCTCAGCGGTCAACACGATCCCGCGCTTGTGTTTACGGCGCTCCTGTTGACGGATCTCCCAGGGC
The DNA here is from genome assembly GCA_013360875.1 of Anaerolineales bacterium. GTDB lineage: Bacteria > Chloroflexota > Anaerolineae > Anaerolineales > Villigracilaceae > Defluviilinea. Next base: position 5,638 of record JABWAU010000143.1, read on the forward strand.
GAACGCGGGCGGTTTTGGATGTCAATTGACGCGATCTCAATACCATCGAAAAACCGCTCAAAATCAGGGCTGTTCAACAGGGGTTGAAACTCAATGACAACCCGCTTTTGTTCATCCTCGAAAATGGCAAGATAAACCGTCATTTTTTCACCGTTTCGTTACGGACGTGTCCACCTGTAAGCGTATTGACGACAGGCATTTGAGCAATACTTTTTGGCGTTCCGGCGGGGGTTGTACCGCGCCCGGAAATGCCGACCGCAAGAGGGGCATTTTCGCCATTCACGAACGCTGTTTTCCACGGCGAAACAACCCGCCGCGCTGTGGCTGTTCCTCCAGTGTTCCCGGTCCGTCTGTGTCGGCGTTCATGGCGGGCTGTGGTGTCCACGGTCGGCGGATCTGCTGGCGTTCCTGCCGGCGCTGTTCGGCTTTCAGCCTCTTATCCTCCAGCATTTCCCCGAATTGCGCCCGGACCGAAATGAGTACACCCGAGGGGATGGACAACAGGCTAAACAAGCCAATCGCCCAAATGACAGCAGGGGCGCGGACACCTGCGTACACTTCGAGAATGACGTTCACAGACAGCACAACCACGATGTAAAACAGATAGGTAGAGACAGCCAGGACGAAAGGGGCGCGGTCGGCTTTGTTGCTGTGGGTCGTGTTCCATTGCCAGAAACGGATGGAAGTAGAGACAGCGGTCACGCCCAGGACTTCGACCGTAAAGGCGGCAAGCCAGGCGATATTGACGGGAAAATCCATGTACTCATAAGTGTGGGTGTAGGTCAAATAAGCCGGGATGCTTGCGGTCGTGTATGGCACGATAGCCGACAGCAGGTCAAGCAAAGAACGCTCTGCGCCGTTGATCGTGTCGCTCAGGGTCCGAAAAATCTTTTCTAGCATGTTTGTTTTCATTTTGATTTACTCCTCGGGAATGTCCCAATCTTCTTCATGGTTACCTCACGCCAAATTAATAAAATCGCTTGCCGTGCTTTCAAGGTCAAGTGCCAAGTTCAAATACGTTTGGGTTGTTTTGACGGATGAATGACCTAGCAGGGTTGAAATTTGTGTAAGGGGAATACCTGCCTCATAGCCCAATTGCGCGAAGGTCCGGCGGAGGTCATGCGGGGCGAGTTCGTCAATGCCGATCCGTTTCCCGTACTTGTTGACCAGGTGAAAGACTGCAACGGCGCTCATGCTTTCCCCGAGTTCCTGCTTTCGCCCCAGGGACCGGGCGATCTTCCCGCCGCCGACGATCTCACGCCATTCTTTGAGGCGGTCGGCTAGTTTGTCCTGAATGGGAATGACACGGCTCTTGTCACCCTTGCCTGTGACTTCGATCACCGTCCGCAGTTTCCCGCTCTTGGTCGGCTGTTGTTTCACCGCGTCGAATGTCAGGTTGACCAGTTCATCACGACGCAAGCCCGCACCCAGGAGCAAGCCCAGGACGATCCAATCCCGCTTACCCTCGAGGGTGTCACCGCATAGGCTCGTGATGTGTACCACCTGCTTTTGAGACAGCCAGGTGTGCGCTTTCGTGCCTTTGTGCTTTTTCACCTGGACGGCGTTTTTCATGGCGTCCAGACGTAGCAGGGCGGCTTGTGTCTGTTGGAGGTTTTGCGGGGTTGCATTGGCTTTCATGGTCTGTTCGATCCCCTGGACCATGAGACGTAAAGCCGACTTCAAAAACTGCTTGCGGGATGATTTGAGGCTGTCGGCGTAGGCTTGCAGGGCATCATAGTTTGCAGGGTTGACGCCCGCCGCGTGCATGACTTCGATCTCACGCTTGTACTTCGCCCTCGTGGACGGTTGCAGGTTGGCACGGTCAATAGCCGACAGGTCAAGCGGGGAGGTGGTGGTAAGGGCTGTTTGCATGGGTTAGGTCCTTTCGGAATACCCCCATATTGTACCGCTTTTCGCGGTACAGTCAAGCCCGAAACGCGGTATAATAATACTCAAAAGAGGCACAAAAGTTAGACTACTGCAATTAGAAAGGCACGGTTACAATATGTTGGACATGGCTATAAAAAACAAGTTGAAAATTCTTATCTCTGAAAAAGAGTATCGTGAGGGACGCAAACTATCCTATCGGACAGTTGCAGAGGAGGCAGGTATTTCATTAAGCGTTTTGACTGATTACACTTCCCAAAGGGTGAAGCGCTTTGACGCTGTTACTCTTGAAAAACTCTGTCAGTATTTCGAGTGTCAACCGGGGGACCTGCTCGAGTACTCCCCCGACGACGATCTACCCAAAACAAAAAAGCCCGCCAAATAAGGCGGGTCTTTTGTTTCAGGGTCTATGAGATTATCCAGAAAAGCGTTTAGCCTTTGAGACGGTCAACGGGGGAATGTTTGCTGTGTTCTCTAAGCAGGTCATCATCCACCATTTGAGCGTAGTGTTTCACCATAGATAAATCTTCATGCCCCAAAAGGCTTTGTAATGCTAGTAAATTCATGTCGGCACGTAGAGACAGGATCACAAACGTCCTTCTCATGGCGTGCGGGGTGACGTGTATCCCGGTCGCCCTGGACAAGCGCCGAAACACCGTTAGTAATCCGCTACCTGTGAACCGCGTCCCGCCTTTCGCCTGGAATAATGGGTCGTTGTCGGCGTGTTTTTCGATAGTCCGTCTATAAGCCAGTAACGCACGGCGGGCGGTTGCGCCGACTACGGCGCTCCGGTCCTTTCGTCCCTTGCCCTGCTTGACCCTCACAAGCCCGCTCTGCATGTCCACATCCCCCCAATTCAACGCGCATACCTCGCCGCGTCTCATCCCGCTGTCAGCCATAAATAGCACAATGGCACGATCTCGAACGTCACAAGCCTGGACGATCTGCCGCAATTGGTCCGCATCCAAAACAGGTAGACGCTTTTTTCCCATCCTGGGCAAGTCGTACTTAACGGGCGAGGGTATATATCCTTCACTGTGCCAAAAGCGGAGCATCGTTTTTATCGCCCTTGCATGTCCCCAAACCGTGCTATCCGCCGCGCCGCGTCCCGCAAGTTCCGCAAGATATTCCCGGACATAACGGGCGGTTACTTCCGACGGGGAGGTAACCCCGCGCCCCTCAATCCATTCCAGGAATTTTCCCGCCGTGTACCTGTAAAAGTCGAGTGTTGTTTGTGCCGCGTTCATGGCTTGACGCGATAGCATAAAGTCCGTGTAAGCGTCTCGCAATTCGACCGATGCAAGCGTCCGGCATAAAAAATACCGCCATACCTGGACGATATAGCGGTTATCCTGGACGGAAGTCCATCTGTCGGGGCGAGAGGATTTGAACCTCCGACCTCTTGCACCCCATGCAAGCGCGCTAGCCGGGCTGCGCCACGCCCCGATCGGCAGGACGACATTATAGTCTCATTTGAATAATCCTGCAACTCAATGACATCCTTACTTGAATATGCTAAAATACGTCCATTCCGATTTGGAGTTCCCATGCCTGAGATGATCGAAGTTCAAATAGACAGCGTACGCGTGCATTTGATGACCCCACAGCGTCTCGTTGTGTTGAAACAAAAGAATTCTGAACGCTACCTCCCCATCTGGGTCGGCCCGTACGAGGCGGAGGCGATCACGGTCGCGTTGCAGGAGGTGGAGATGAGCCGTCCGCTCACACACGACCTGCTCAAGAACGTCTTCGGCGCGTTCAATGCGCGCATCTTACGGATCGAGATCGTCAAATTGCAAAACGACATCTTTTACGGGAGCATCGTCGCCGAAGTGAACGGGAAGGAAATACACATCGATTCGCGTCCCTCGGATGCGATCGCCCTGTCGGTGCGGGCGCACGTGCCGATCCTCGTGCATCCCAGCGTGATGAACGAGGCGGGCATCCAGCCGGAGCAGGCGATACCCGAAGGCAGGGAGAAGGCTCCTCGAAGCGAACCAACCCCCCTGTCCGACGAGGGAAGCGCAAGGTTATCCGTCTTCGAAGACTTCCTCGGAAAACTCGATCTCGACACGCTCGACGACAAGGATAAACCGGACGACAACGCGCCCGACCAGCCCAAAAAGCCGAAGAAAAAATGACCGACTACCTGCCACAAGAAGACACCACCGCCCCCGTCACATCAACGGCAGCGCCGCACAGCCGGGAAGCCGAAGAAGCCGTCGTAGGGGCGGTATTCATTAACCCCGAAGTGTATTACGACATCGCGCAGTTTCTGACTGCCGATGATTTTTACATCCACCGGCACAAGTGGATCTGGGAGGCGTTCAACCGCCTGCACGAGGGGCGCATCCCCATTGACCTGTTGACGGTTGCCGACGAATTGGAGCGGCGCGGTCAATTGGGCGAGATCGGCGGGTCGGCGTATCTCACGTCGCTGGTCAACCAGGTGCCGTCGTCGCTGAATGCGGAATCCTACGCGCGCATCGTGGAGGGGTATTCCGTCCGCCGCAAGATGATCGCCGCCGCAAACCAGATCGCTTCGATCGCCTACAACGAAAAAACGTCGGTTGACGACGTGATGGACGAGGCGGAGAAGGCGGTCTTCAACGTCAGCGAGCGGCGCCTCAAACACGACCTTCAGCCGATCTCGTCCGTATTGAGCGAATACTACGACCGCATAGACGACCTCGCCAAACGCCCCGACGACATCGTCGGCGTCCCGACCGGGTTCATTGACCTCGATAAAATGCTCACAGGTTTGCAGCCCTCCGACCTGCTCATCATCGCCGGTCGTCCCGGCCAGGGGAAGACCGGCTTTCTTCTTTCGGTCGCAAAAAATGCTGGCTTGACCCACAGGAAGCACGTCGCGATCTTTTCGCTGGAAATGTCGAACGAGCAGGTGGTGCAGAGATTGATCGCGCAGGAAACGGGGATTGACTCGCAGCGCCTGCGAACCGGCAAATTGCAGGAAAACGAATGGCCCCTCTTCACCCACGCCATCGAGGTGTTCGGGGATACGCACATCTACCTCGACGATACGCCCGCCATCACCCCGCTTCAACTGCGGACGAAATGCCGCCGCCTGCACATGGAGTTCGGTCTCGACCTCATCATCGTGGATTACCTCCAGTTGATGGGCGGCGACACGCGCACCGATAATCGCGTGCAGGAGGTTTCGTACATCTCGCGCAATCTCAAGGTGCTGGCGCGTGAGTTGAATGTGCCGGTGCTTGCCGCGGCGCAACTCTCGCGCGCCGTCGAACAACGCTCGGATAAACGTCCCGTGCTTTCGGACCTTCGCGAAAGCGGCAGTCTCGAACAGGATGCTGATATTGTAATGTTCATCTATCGCCCCGACCAGTACGAGAAGGATACTGTGAAGCAGAACGTCGCGGAGATCATTGTTGCGAAGCATCGCAACGGTCCCGTCGGAAGCGTGGAACTGGTGTTCCGCAGCGCGCTGGCAAAGTTCGAGAACGCGGCGACGAGGGTGTTCAAGCCGAACGGATGAGTAAACGCAGCACGGAACACGATACACGTTACAGGTTACGCGTTGCGTGGAGCGTGTTCCGTAAAATTTATAAACCATGACATCCTTTCGCGGTTTTACCGACTCTGAAACCTTCACGCAACTGCCCGACAGGTTTTTTCAACAGTTATTGAGGGAGATTGACGATGCGGCAGAGTTGAAAGTGACGCTGTATTTTTTGTGGCGCGCAGAGCATATGAAGGGTCCGTTTCGGGCGTTGACCAGAATGGATTTCGACGTGAAGGAACTGGGCTTGAACGCGGAGGAGATCACGCGCGGGCTGGAGAAAGCCGTCAAACGCGGGAGCCTGCTCAGGGTCCAGAGAGAAGCGAAGGTTTATTTCCTGTTGAATTCGCCGCGCGGACGGGCGGGTGTCCAGGCGATGGAAAGTGGAAAGTGGAGTCCGGGCGTGGCGTCCGCGCCGATGGAACGTCCGAACGTGTTCAGGTTGTACGAGGAGAATATTGGTCCGCTCACGCCGTTGATCGCCGACGCGTTGAAGGACGCGGAGGAATTATATTCGGACGAATGGGTCGCGGAGGCAATCGAACTGGCGGCGAAGAACAACAAACGCAACTGGAAATATTGCGAAGCGGTGTTGAAACGTTGGAAGGATGAAGGCAGGCATGGAAAAAAAGATCAACAGGACACTCGAAAAGGTTCTGACCGATACACAAAAAGCGAATTCGAGGAATACCTCAAGCGGGAGTAGTCCTGCCGCGCCCATGCTTGGGAAGCCCGATTGCCCGCATTGCGGAGGCGTCGGCTTTCTGCGCGTGGATGTTCCACTGGGTCACGAGAAGTTCGGGCGGCTGGAGCCGTGCGCCTGCCGCGCCAACGAGATCGCGGACAATGCGCGCATGCGGTTGTATGAGATGAGCAACCTGGAACGGTTGAGTCATTTGACGTTCGAGAACTTCAACCGTTCGGGCAACCCCAAAGCGGAGTTCATCTCGCCGCAGGAGGCCGCCAGCCTGCGCGATGCGCTCGATGTCTCGGAGGAATTTGCAAGGGGATTGAAGGGCTGGTTGCTGCTCGAGGGCGCGTATGGTTGCGGCAAGACCCACCTCGCCGCGGCGATTGCCAATGCGTGCGTGCAACGCGGCGTCCCCACTTTGTTTATTACGGTTCCCGATCTGTTGGATTCGCTTCGGTTCGCGTACAACGATCCCGAGACGACCTTCGAAGCGCGGTTCGAGGAAATTCGCAACGCCGATTTGCTTGTAATGGACGACTTCGGCACGCAGAACGCCACTTCGTGGGCGCAGGAAAAGTTGTTTCAGATCATCAACTATCGTTATATCAACAAACTTCCCACTGTCATTACAACGAATTTGATCCTCGACGAGATCGAAAGCCGCATCCGTTCCAGATTGCAGGATGCGGAGTTCGTGAAATACGTCCGCATCACCGCGCCCGATTACCGCCGCCCCACCGAGACGAGCAACCCGGGCATCTCGATGTTGTCCTTTTCGCACATCAAGGAAATGACCTTCAGGAACTTCGAAACGCGGGACAACGAAGTCGGCAAGGAGATCGTCACGACCATTGTCCGGGAAAAACAGGATCGGTACGGGAAACCGTTCAAGGACAAGGAGGTCATCCGGGAAAAGGTCACCTCCCAACACGTCAGGCAATTGCACCAAGCTTTGGACGCGGCGGTGAAATTTGCCGAGGATCCACAGGGCTGGCTGGTGTTTTTGGGTCAATCCTATTGCGGCAAGACCCACCTCGCGGCGGCGATCGGGAATTATCGTCAACTTGGGGGCGGGCAGGCGATCCTTACCGAGGTCTCCACCCTGCTCGATTATCTCAAATCCACCTTCCGCCCCAACTCGGACGTGACATTCGACCGGCGTTTCTACGAGATCAGCACAACGCCGCTCCTACTGCTCGACGACTTGAAGGAAAGCGGCATCAGTTCCGTGTGGGCGGAGGATAAACTGCACCAGATCCTGAATCACCGCTATTACGCCGACCTGCCAACTGTGATCACCTCCACGCTCGACCCGGAGAGCTTTGCGAAGAGTTATCCGAGCCTGTGGAACAAGATCCTGGACACGAGCAAATGTCAGGTCTGCTTGATTGCCATGCCTCCCTACCGCCGCGCGGCAAAGGGAAAGAAACCATCTTCCGGGAAGAAAAAATAACTTATCTTACGCGCTTGCGTCTCAGTCGTTGACCATCCGCGAATAAAGCCGTGAAATTACGAACGGCAGCCCGCTCGTTCGTAATTTCGTGAACATTCATGGACGGTATATTCACCCTGATTGAAAACCCTCGCCAATGGAGTTTATAGGGGGGTCATACGCCCGTCTGGATATATCCCGCCGCTTCGTTGCTCATCATCGGGATCGTCCTTGGCGCGATCCACAAAATTCAACGCAAGGACCTTGCCCCGGCGGTATGGTTCGGCGCGCTCAGCGCGGTCGTCGTCGGCATATTGACCGCGATACCCACAAAGGCGACAGCCAACGCTGGATCGCAGGCAGCATAACCTGGAACAGGAGGATTGCTTCCCGACCGCACCAAAACAGAAACAGGCTCCGCTTCTTTCCCAGCCGGAGCCTGTTTCTGTTTAATGAGCCGGGGACATCCCGAATACATCCCCAAACGCCTTTACGACTTCAGCCTTGACTCGTTCCATCGAAGGCGGATCAGGCATCAGGTCCGCGAGGGAGGCGACGGGTTCGTCCTGTAATCCGCAGGCGATGATGCCATCCCAATATTCCATGTCGGGATTCACATTCAACGCAAAGCCGTGACGTGACACGCCGCGCGCATCCACTTTGACGCCGATCGCCGCGATCTTGGCGGGCTTTTTTCGGTCTTCCGGCTTGCAGCGTGGACAGCGCGAATGCACGTCGGCTTGGATCCATACCCCGGTGAGGCCGGGACGTTGTCCCGCCGCGAGACCGAGATTCGCCAGCGCGATGATGAGTACCCTCTCCAGTTTGCGCACGTAGCCAATATAATCGGCTTGAGGAATTCGCCCCTCTCCACCCCCCTCTTTCTCTCCCCCCATTTTCTGCGAAAATGGGGGGAGACGGAGGGGGGTTGGGGCGAGGGGCAACAATGGATACCCCACCAATTGACCGGGTCCGTGATACGTCACGTCACCGCCGCGATCCACCCAGTGAATGGCGATCCCTTTTTCCTTTAACTGCGATTCGCCCCACAGCAAATTCTCCTGTTTCCCGCGCCGACCGAACGTGTATACGTGAGGATGTTCGAGAAGCAGAAGTGTCGGCGGGCGTTTTCCCTCTGCGATCGCCGCCGCATATTGATCCTGCAATCTCCACGCGAATTCGTATTCGATCAAACCGAGATCGAGAACTTGAAAATTCATTCTGTCGTCGTTCCATGGAGCCGGGGCGTCACACAAACCCCAACCCTCGTTCCTTCATCGAGATCCATCTTCCCTGTCCGATGACCAGATGATCCAGCACATCCACGTCCAGCAATTTCCCCGCCTGCGCGATGGCGCGCGTCACTGCGACGTCGTCGGGGCTGGGGGTGGGGTCGCCGCTGGGGTGATTGTGGATCACGACCACCGCCGAAGCGTTCTTGCGGATCGCCTCCTTGAAGACTTCACCCACCCGTACCTGCGATGAATTGACCGAGCCTTTGTACACCTCCACCGTTTCCAATACGCGGTTTCTTCGATCCAATAAGATCACGCGCAGATGTTCCTGCTCAAGCGCAGCCATTTCGTACGAGACCAGCGCGGCGGCGTCTGCCGGGGAATTGATCGCCGGGCGCTCTTCGGGAGATTCGAGAGTCAGCCGCCTGCCGAGTTCGATGGCGGCTTTGATCTGCGCGGCTTTGGCGTCGCCGACCCCGTGTTGTTTTTTGATTTCGGCGAAGGGTGCGCGATGCAAGCCGGTCAACCCGCCAAATTTGTTGAGCAATCTCTGACCGACAGTCACCGCGTTCTCGCCTCTTACGCCGACCCGAAGCAGGATCGCGATCAATTCAGCGTTGGTCAAGGCTTGGGGTCCCAGCGAAGCAAGCCTCTCCCGCGGACGATCCGATTCGTGCAGGTCCCGGATGCGGTAGATGGGTTTGGAGTTGAAGTCTGTCATGTCATTTCCCTTGTGAGAGGATGCGCCTATTTTACAACCAAAACCCCTGGTGATTTACCCTCTCCTCGCGCGTAGTGCGCAGTCTTCTACGCATTGTGGGTAATTACCAAAAAACCTTGCTTGACATCCCCTAACCCCTAAAGTAGAATTCGCCTCGCTTTACGAACGGGCCTGTAGCGCAGTTGGGAGCGCGCCTCAATCGCACTGAGGAGGTCAGGGGTTCGAATCCCCTCAGGTCCACCTGTTCAGTGACCAGTAAACAGTGATCAGTTGCTTTACAGAACAAACTGGTCGTTGAAGACCGATCACTGGAAAACCCGGGCCCATAGCGCAGTTGGGAGCGCGTCTCAATGGCATTGAGAAGGTCGGGGGTTCGAATCCCCCTGGGTCCACACAAAGTAGGTAGAAATAATATTTCGACCAATAAAAGCCAGGACAGGAGTAGTAGGTCATCCCGTCAGCGAGAAGGGAGAGCGAGGTGGAAGCCCTTCAACGGCATCGAACGGAAATGCCAATCGAAAGACCGAACTCGCCTGTTTTCTCGAAAGAGAGGCTGGGATGGTGAACGTGAAGTAGTCATCCACGGGTCTGCCCGTTATAGCGGAAGAGTGGCAAGTTGAAATTGATTTCGACTTGCAATTCGGGTGGTACCGCGGAGGCTGATCCTTCGTCCCTGAGTGGATGGAGGATTTTTTGTTTTTCCCTCTCCGCCCTCACCCTAGCCTCTCCCATTGGGAGAGGGGATCGTAATGAAAAGGAGGCACAAATGAACATTCGGATCAATTACATCTTCTGGAAGGAAGGTCCTCTTCTTCCGCGCCTCCTTGCCCGCCGATCGAACAACACATGAGACTTGGAACCTGGACCCTCGACACGCCCTATCGGGCAGTCAGGGCAAGCCTGAATCTTATAACCATGAGGCAAGAATGACCAAAACGAAACGTAAAACTGAAACCGGAATAAAAGACATTTCCTATAACCCGAGCGTCATCGAGAAGAAATGGCAGGCAAAATGGGAGGCGGACAAGTTGTATCGCTCCGTGATTGACGAGAGCAAGCCGAAACACTACGCGCTCACCATGCTGCCCTATCCCAGCGGCGACCTGCACATCGGTCACTGGTACGCGATGACGCCCTCCGACGCGCGCGCCCGCTTCAAGCGGATGCAGGGATACAACGTGCTGTTCCCGATGGGATTCGACGCGTTCGGCCTGCCTGCGGAAAACGCGGCGATCAAAGACGGCGTTCACCCGATGAAGCGGACTGCGGAGAACGTCGAACGGATGCGCAGGCAGTTGAAGTCCATGGGCGCGATGTTCGATTGGGAGCGGGAGGCGGTTTCCTCCGATCCCGAATATTACAAGTGGACCGAATGGTTCTTCATCCAGTTGTACAAGGCAGGACTGGCATATCGCAGGATGTCCGCCGTGGACTGGTGCCCGAAGGACAACACCACGCTGGCGCGCGAACAGGTCATTGGCGAGAACCGCGTCTGTGAACGATGCGGCACGCCTGTGGTCAAAAAGGATCTGGAACAGTGGTTCTTCAAGACCACGAAATATGCCGATGAACTGCTGCGCTTCGATGAACTGGATTGGCCCGAACGCGTAAAAGTGTTGCAGACGAATTGGATTGGACGCAGCGAAGGCGCGGAGGTTCAGTTTCCAGTGAGCAGTGAGCAGTCGTCAGTGAGCAGTGATCAGATGTCGGTGACAGTATTCACAACACGACCCGACACGTTGTGGGGCGCGACGTTCATGGTCTTCGCGCCGGAACATCCGCTGGTGGAGGTGATTACGACGCCGGAACAGCGCGAAGCGGTCGAGGCATACAAGGCGCAAGCCGCGCGCGAATCGGATATCGAGCGCGAAGCCGCGGACCGGGAAAAGACCGGTGTCTTTACCGGCGGCTATGCCATCAACCCGGTCAACAACGAGCGCATCCCGATCTGGATCGCGGACTACGTGTTGATGTCCTATGGCACGGGCGCGATCATGGCGGTCCCCGCCCACGACGCCCGCGACTTTGCATTTGCCAAAAAATATGATCTGCCCATCGTCGAGGTGATCAGACCCGAGGGGCAGGAAGATGCGGGCGAATTGAAAGAAACATACGACGGACCGGGCGTCATGGTCAACTCGGGTCCCTTCAACGGAACGAAAGTCAACACCGAAAAAGGGCGCAAAAACCCCGGTATCAGCGCCGTGATTGACTGGCTGGAGGAAAAGGGCATCGGCAAAGAGGCGGTCAACTATCGTTATCGCGATTGGTTGATCAGCCGTCAGCGTTATTGGGGCGCGCCGATCCCCATGATCCATTGCGATGTGCATGGCTGGAACCCCGTCCCCGAAGATCAACTGCCCGTGATGCTGCCCGAGGACGTGGAATGGAAACCGACGGGCGAGTCGCCGTTGAAATTGCACCCAACGTGGAAGAACACGACCTGCCCGATCTGCGGCGAACCTGCCACGCGCGAGACCGACACGATGGACACGTTCATGTGTTCTTCGTGGTATCACCTGCGTTATTTGAGTCCGCACTACGACAAAGGTCCGTTCGACGAGGCTGAATACAACTATTGGATGCCCGTTGACACGTACACGGGCGGCATCGAACACGCCACCATGCACCTGCTCTACACGCGCTTCTTCCACAAGGCATTGCGCGACATGGGCATCACCGAAGGCAACGAGCCGATGCTGCAACTGCGCAACCAGGGCATGGTGCTGGCAGAGGATCATGCCAAGATG
>JABWAU010000144.1 GCA_013360875.1 Anaerolineales bacterium
GAGAAAAAGTCGAAAAACTATCTAGCACTCCTGCAAATGGCTTGTGCTCTGCTCTGGTATCGCAGATTAGCTCAAGCTACCTTTTGAGATAATTTCTTAAGCGAAACCTTCTTGATGGGCAACTCTCGAATCAAGTCCAGCGCCACTTGAATATGCGGGGGCATTTCGTAGGTCGGCATATCCTTATCCAGCAATGCCAAAACAATCTCATCGAATAGTTTGCGCGCCTGGGCGCAATTAAGCGTCAACGAATTTTTTTCCAGTTCAATCACCAAAGGCTGGAACAACACGTAATCCAATTCGGCGATGGATTTACTGCCGAGAAACTTCCGCTTCAGGCTGCGGGCGATCTCCATTTCCGGCTCCATGAGGACGAAAAGCTGCGTTCCGCCCCCACCGTCGAACTGATGGAACCAACTAGCCGCCGTCATCGCCGCCTGATAAGTCTTCCACTGCCAGCCTGCTTTTACTTTGAAGGTAGACCGGATCCCAACACTGACGATCAGCGCATGATGAAAATGGGGTACCGTGTCAGTGAGCTGACCGAGATAGAGGGCTTGACCGTTCCAAAGGTAAAATGAGGCAAGAGACATTCAGCGCCCATTCCCTTTCACGTACTTGTCGAAGAACTCAATCGTGCGCTGCATCGCCAGGTCAAACCCCTGTGAGATATTGTGGTCGCTGCCGGGATACGTATAGAATTCGCCGACTTTGCCTGTCTGGATGATCTGGTCATAGAGCACTTGCGACCAGCTCAACGGTACTTCTTGATCTGCTTCGCCATGATGCAACTGGACCGGTCCCAACAAGTAGCCAAGGTAGGATGTGGCTGATAACGAAGCCCAGAACGCGGGATTCTCCTGCGGCGTGCCATATTGCTGCGTCAACTGACTGAGTGGGCCGCCAGTCGTATGGGACCCTCCACCCCACATACCCAACTGTTCGCTGGGCGGAGCCACTGTGCCGGCCCAGATGACACCTGCTTTGATGTCCTTGCTGACAACCATGGCGCGCAGCGTTAGTTCACCACCCAGCGAGTGACCCCACATGCCAATCCGGTTCGCGTCGGCGTCAGGATATTTCTTGAGCGAGGCGACTGCATTCAGCACATCCACGGTGTAGCCCGGTCCAAAGTGTCCGCTCGGCGTCCCTTCTGAATCGCCGTTCCCACGATAATCCGATTTGAACGTGATGTAGCCGGCCCGCGCCAACGCGTCCTGGTAGGCGACATAGCGCTCGGTGGTGCGATATTGACTGGGTTGAATGTAACCATGGTTAAACACGACCGCGGGCCAGCCCGTCGCGGGTTTGTCGCCATCCGGCACCGTCATAAGCGCGTAAATTTTCAGGCCATCGGATTGGTACGAGGCAATATAGCGTTGATAGTTACTGCCCGCCTCGAGCCTCTGTTCAATGGTAATGTCACTGCCGGGATAGTCGCGGGCGCGCATCGCTTCGATTGCGAGGGGATGGGGCGATGCAGGCGTGGGTTCAGGGACCTCTGTATTGGCGACAGGCGTGGTTGTTGGTTGGTTCTCTTCACTCGCCGCGGTGGGAGGGAGGTTCTGTGTTGCCTGCACAGGAATCTGTGTGCTTGAGGGCGCGGCGCACGCAGTCATGAGGGCGATAAGAGTCAGGCAGACCGCATAAATTGGAACGCGTTTGGAATCGAACATATTTCCTCTTTCTACCTCTAAAATGTCATTGGACTGCTGGCTGACAGCAATCCTTCCAATCCGGGTAAATTGTGACACGAACAGGCGCCTCTCGGCGCGGGCGTTATGTTTTCGCCTTGATGCCTTCCAGTTTCGTGTTCTTCAGCATCAACGCGTTGACCGCCACAAGCAGGGACGAACCCGACATCGAGATGGCGGCAATTTCCGGGCGCAGGATCAGCCCAAACGCGGGATAGAACAGACCAGCCGCGATAGGGAAGGCAATCGTGTTGTAACCCGCGGCCCACCACAGGTTCTGGTGCATCTTGCGCAGCGTAGCGCGGCTGAGAGTAATTGCGCCGATCACATCGAACGGGTCAGACTTCATCAGCACCACGTCGGCGGTCTCCATCGCCACATCCGTGCCGGCGCCGATCGCGATGCCCACGTCAGCTTGTGCCAGGGCGGGCGCGTCGTTGATCCCGTCGCCAACCATCGCCACCAGTTTGCCCTGCCCCTGCAATTCCTTCACCTTGTCTGCCTTTTGACTCGGCAGGACCTCGGCAAAAACTGTTTGAATGCCAAGCTCACCTGCGATGCGCTCCGCTGTGGCGCGGTTATCCCCCGTAAGCATGGCAACCTGTATCCCCATCGAGGTGAGCTGTTCAACGGCTTGCTTCGCATTAGCGCGCACAGCGTCGGCGATGGCGATCATCCCGGCGAATTTTCCGTCCACAGCCGCATAGACCACCGTGCGTCCCGCGCCCTCGAGCGATGAAGCGCTTTCTTCGTAGCCGTCCATCGCAATCTTGTTGTCGCGCATTAACTTGCGGTTGCCAACCAATAACGTTCTGCCCGCGACGTTCGCTTTCATCCCGTGACCAGGGATGGCTTCAAACCCCGACGTCGCCTCCATTTTTACATTCTGAGCTTTGGCTTTGTCCACAATCGCCTGCGCCAATGGATGCTCCGAAGATTGCTCAGCAGATGCAACAAGACGCAAAAGTTCATCTTGTGTTAGCGGATTGCCGACCGCAACGATTTCCACAACCTGTGGTTTGCCCTCGGTAAGCGTGCCTGTCTTGTCGAAGATAATTGCCTGCAATTTGGCGGCTTGCTCCAGGGCAGTTGCGTTCTTGTACAGGATGCCATTCTGCGCGCCGAGGCCCGTGCCGACCATCACCGCCGTCGGCGTCGCGAGACCGAGCGCATCGGGACAGGCAATGACCACGACTGTGATCGCCAGCGTCAGCGCCCACACGGTCTTGTCCATTTCCGCTGGAATGGCTGATCCGCCGAGGAAATACCAGCCGAAGAAGGTAGCCAGCCCAAAGATAACAGCCGCGGCGACAAGCCATTGCGCAGCCCGATCAGCCAACCGTTGCGAGGGTGCCTTCGAGTTCTGCGCCATCTGGACCAGTTTGACGATCTGTGCCAGGGCCGTGTCCGCGCCGACTTTCGTCGCGCGGAACTTGAACGTCCCGGTCTTGTTGATCGTCGCGCCGACCACATTCGAGCCGACTGTCTTCTTAACAGGCAGGCTCTCGCCCGTGATCATGGACTCGTCCACGCTCGATTCGCCTTCGATGATCTCGCCGTCCACTGGGATTTTGTCGCCGGGGCGGATGAGAACAATGTCGTCCAGGAGCACGTCCGAGGTTGGGATTTCGACCGGTTCTCCATCCCGAATGACGGTGGCTTTCGGCGGCGCGAGATTCATCAGTGCCTGAATCGCCTGCGATGCTCCAGCGCGGGCACGCATCTCCATCCAGTGACCGAAAAGTACAAAAGCCAGCAACAATACTGCCGCTTCATAGAACACCTCGCCCTCGAAAAAGAAGGTGGCTGCCATGCTGAAAATATATCCAGCCAGCACGGAAAGTGTGACCAGCACTGCCATGTTCAGCACGCCATTCTTTAGTCCGCGCCACGCGCCGATGTAGAACACCCAACCGCCATACAGGACGGCGGGGGTGGCAAGCAGGAATGAAAGCATTTCATTCGAGAGTCCGAATGGCAGAGGGAGTTGGATATTGAAGTAATCGGTGAATAGCGGCGAATACAAGAAAACAGGGATGGCAAGGATGAACGAAACAAGGAAACGGTTCCGCATATCGCGCACCATGCCTTCCATGCTCATGCCTGTGCCGTGGCCCATCTCGTGCGCCATGGATTCCATTTCGCCGCCAGCCATTTCGTGGCCCACATGTTCAGCGCCCATGACGGGCTTTTCCATGGGCATGGCATGACCGGCATGTACCGCCATATCGTGACCCGCGTGACTCTCACCCCTTCGCCCCTCTCCCATTGGGGGAGGGGTTGGGGGTGAAGGAGGCATAACGTGTCCCGCGTGCGCCATACTCGCGGCGGGCGGATCGCCCGGCTTGACGATATGCTGCGGCGCGGCTTCGCCCGCGCATCCATAACCGCAATCGGTCACGCATTGTTTGATCTCAGCCAGTGTCACCGAGTCATCGTGATAGACGGTGGCGGTGCCGGTCATAAAGTTGGTTTCCACCTTGTGAATGCCGGGGTGCTTGCACATCTTTTTCTCGACCCCGGCGGAAGAGAGAATAGACTCGATCCCTCCCAATTGAATGACTGTTATTTTCATGTCGTCTCCTTTGTCTACAGATAAAGCAAACCTCACGACTTGTCCAAATTATATTGCCGTTGATGTGAATTGCGGACTATTCCGGTAATTAGCGTTGGATTTACTGCGCGTACAGATCCGCGCGGCTTAACGGGAGGTTACTTTTTCCATCACGCGTCATCTTCGCCAGCAGAGTCTGGTTCACGTTGATATTCCCTGATTCAAATCCATAAGCGGAGGCCGACATATACAATCGCCACGTGCGATAGGTGACCTCGTCGGAGGCTTTGATCGCTTCTTCTTGATGCTCCGCCAGCCGCTTGACCCAATTCCGCAGTGTCAGCGCGTAATGCTCGCGCAAATTCTCAACATCACGTACTTCAAAGCCTGCATTCTCCGCCATCACGTTGACTTCGCTGCTTGGGATCAACTCAGCATCCGGAAAGATGTAACGCTGCAGGAACGCGCCGCGTCCGAAGATTCGCTTTTGAAGAAAACCATCCCACTCTTCCTCCGTCCCCGCGCGGCGCGAGATGCCGTGATTCAGAAATAGTCCGCCGGGCTTCAGCAAGCGATATGCCTGGGCAAAGTATTCGGGCAGGTGCGAACGCCCCACATGCTCGAACATGCCCACGCTCACGATCTTGTCGAACGATTCGTTGCCGAGGTCACGGTAGTCTTTCAATTTGACAGCGACCCGACCATCAAGTCCAGCGTGAGCGATTTTTTCGTCGGCGTAGGCTTTTTGATTTTTGCTGAGCGTCACGCCCAGCACTTCTACTCCGTATTTCAACGCGGCGTACCGCGCCAGCCCTCCCCATCCGCAGCCGATGTCGAGCAATCGTTCGCCGGGCTTCAATCGCAGTTTGCGGCAGATGTGTTCCATCTTGCGTTCCTGCGCGATGTTCAATTCTTCCGCGCCGGTCGGAAAATATCCGCACGAATATTGCAGGTTGCGGTCGAGCCACAGCGAATAAAAATCGTTGCCTACATCATAATGGTATTGGACGGCAAGCAGATCGCGTTCGCGTGAATGGACTTTGCCGCGCAGTTTGACGGGTCCGCGTCCTTCGGCTCGCGCGGAATTCGTAGCTGGCAGCCCCAGTAAGCCTAATCCAAGGCTGACGATTTCTACCACGGAAAATGAGCGCCTCGCGAAGGACTCCAGCAACGGGAACGCAGAAAAGATATCGCCTTCGATGTCGAAATCATTGAGGATGAACGCCTCTCCGAGCGAGAGTTCGATAGGCAGCTTGAACATGCGGCGCAAGGCGCCTGGATGCTTGAGGACAAGTTGGAAGGATGGACGACCGCTTGCTGGCAATTGGGTTCCATCCCACAGGCGAATTTCAAAATTGCGTGGCGGGGGAAAGAGACCATCGAGCAAATCCACTGTGCGTTGGGCAACCAGCTCAGCGCTTGAAAGAGAAACGGTTTGTGCCATATTAGACTCCTTTCTTAAGTTCATTCGGTTTCTTCATCTGTGGTTTTGGGCCGCGGCCGCGGCCCAAAGCGCAAAAGGAGGAAAACCAATACAGCGGTCGCAAGCGACATAAGCAACATGCCTACACCAACCGCAAGACCAATGGCTGCTGTTACCCACAGGCTGGCAGCGGTGGTCAGTCCTTGAACACTGCCGCGCTGATGCAGGATGGCGCCCGCGCCGAGGAAACCGATGCCAGTGACGATCTGTGCCGCGACGCGTGCGGGGTCGCTGGCTTCACCAAATCCGTGCAGGGAGACGACGGCAAACAAGGCCGCGCCCAGACTGACCATGCCATGAGTCCGCACACCGGCCGGCTTGCCGGCGCGTTCGCGTTCATACCCGACGAGCGCACCGAGAACGACTGCGATCAAAAGACGCAGGAACATTTGCATATCGAACGCGAGCGGGATCGTATTCAACGTTCCTCCATCCGTGCCAGGCGGATCATGTCAGCGCGGGTTCGCGCCTCAGAAACTCGCCCACCAAGCCTATGGCTTTGTCCGTCTTTGCAATGGATCTCAAACCGTCTTTCTCGATGCCCGTCAAGGCGCGGATCGCGTCAACGGTTTCAGGCACGACAATGGCTTGATTGTAGACCTGATAGTTGTAGAAGAGCTCGCTGCCCTTCACGGTCAGGCTGTCTTCCCACAAGCCCACTTCCCACATGTCGCCGCGTGGGCGGCCCAGGTCGGCCATCATCTCCAATGTGCTGTTGAGCGCGACCACACCTTCGCTCGCCCGCAAGAAGGCGATACGCGGAACGGCGCGGAAGGCGGCCAGCACTTCATCTTTCGTAGCGGAGCGGGTAAGTTCCACATTCCAGGAATGCAAGTGGCTGGTTGTGTGTGCGGCGACCACAGCGATGGTCATTACATCCAAATCCGGATCAACAGTCTGGGCGTCTGGACCTTGATGGGACGGGATGACGGTCTCGGGAACAACTGTGTTCATCACGCCGCTATGATCGGATTCCCATGGGTCGGTCGCACGGCGGATAAGAACCCCACGCGCTTTCTTCAGCAGCCCGGCATTCTTCAACGCGCCCAATGTGCGGACAATGCTCGTGGTGTTGCACGAGACCACACGGGTCGAGTCGCGGCCAATGGCAGTTTCGTAGTTTGCCTGTGCCACGAACGAATGGCCCGTCAAGCTATGTTTTTCGCCGCCCTGGAAGATGGATTTTACTTTGGCTGCTTTATACTTCTCGAAGTTGGCCGCAGCGACTTTTTTCGGCGTTGCATCGGCCACAACATCTACCTGTTTGAGTAGGTCGTCGAGGGTGCCAGCCAACGGAACACCGGCAGCGCGCATCGGCTCAGCCGCCTGCGCGGTCGCGGCATAGACGGGATACCCCTTCTCGACGGCGATCTTGATCCGCCAGTCGCTGACCACGTCTGCCACACCGACCAGTTCCATGTCGTCCTGCGCGGCGACGGCGTCAGCAATGCGCTTGCCAATGACGCCATAACCGTTCACCAACACGCGAATTTTTCGATTTGACATTTGAACCTCCAGTTCATGAATAAATGAATACTACGGGTTTAGTGCGCAGAGGGTGCGTCGCACTGCGTAAGGTGAGTTATTATAGGTAACGACGATGAGGCAGGCGCGTTAATTTCCTTGCCTTCTCGCCCAATTCGGGCCTGGCATACAGTTTCAGGTTGTGTTCGAATTCGGTCTGGCAGCGCGGGCAGCACAGGAAATAATTGAAACCTTCATGTTCGATCACAACGTGTGCCTTGCCGTGTGGCAGGCGTTTACCGCAGACGGGATCTTTGAACATCATACGAGCAGCTCCTTTTATGGATAGATCATCCCCGCCCGGAGCGCCAGATCGTCCACACCATCCAGACGCCCAGGGCGAGAGAAAAGAGGAAGCCGAAACCAAACACCCAGCCGCCATAGAGGTCCCATCCGGGGGGGTGATAAATGAGCATCATCAATCCCAGCGCAAGGATCGTCGCCGCCAACAAGATCGTCAGCGCCAGCCGGTTGACCATTCGTTGAATCTGGCGCGCAAATTCGCGCAAGCCTTCGTGATTGACGTTCAACTCCAGTTCGCCGCGCTCCACCTGCCCGATCAAACGCGAGAGGCGGTGAGGCAGGCTCAAGCCTAACTCGGCGGCGTCCAGCGCGCTTTGTCCCACGAGCGAAGCGATGGCTTTGGGCGAGCGGCGTTGAATCCAGAATTCCTGAAGGTGCGGAGCCGCAAACTCAAACAACTTAAAACCAGGATCAAGTTGTGTGCCAAGGCCTTCGCTGATGCCCACCAAACGAAAGAGCATCACCAGTTCGGCGGGCATTTGCAAACGATGGCGCAATGCAATCGCCATGATTTCGTCCACGGTTTTTGCGGCAGCCAGTTCCTTGATCGAACGTCCTGCGAAACGGCTGATGAAGTGATCGAGGTCGCGCTGCAAGGCTTTGCGTTTGACGTGCGGACCCGCCATGCCGATTGCAAAGAACTCATCGGTGAGGCGTTCCGCATCCTGCCGCCCGACCGCCATTCCGATCCGCAATAGCGACTCCTGCAGGTTGGTATCGAGGCGGCCCACCATGCCAAAGTCAATGATGGCAATCGAACCGTCGGGCTGGACAAAGAAATTGCCGGGATGAGGATCAGCGTGAAAGAAGCCGAACTCGAATACTTCGCGCATCATCACCCGCACCGAATTTTCGGCAACGATGTGACGGTCAATTCCCGCCTCATCCAGCGCCGACATATCCGCAACTTTGATCCCGCCGACGCGTTCCAAGGTCAGGACGCGATCCGTTGTAAACTCCCAATGCACACGCGGAATATAAGCGCCGGGGTCGCCGGCAAAATTGCGGCGGAAGCGATCCGCGTTTTGTCCCTCCCGGCGATAGTCCAGTTCGTTGCGAAGCGTAAAGGCGAATTCGTCCACCAGCGCGGGGAGGTTCTGATTACTTCCAAATTCCGTGTGGGCTTCGACCCACTTCGCCATACTGGAAAGGATCTCCAGATCCTCTTCGATCTGCTCGGCAACCGCCGGGCGTTGAACTTTGACGATCACGGACGGGCCGCTTTTCAACTTGCCGGCGTGCACCTGCCCAATGGAAGCGGAAGCGAGCGGGTGCGGGTCGAACTCGTCGAAGATCTTTTCAGGTGACGCGCCCAATTCGTCGCAGATCACCTGGCAGATGTCCTCGAAAGGCACGTCAGGGGCGGCGTCCTGAAGTTTGCTGAATTCCGCGACGTATTCGGGAGGGACGAAATCAGGGCGCGTGCTGAGCGCTTGCCCGACTTTGATGAACGCCCCGCCCAGTTCCGCGAGAGCCATGCGCAAATGTTCGGGCCGCGTGTACGGTATATCGCGCGCGGGATGTCCCAGC
>JABWAU010000145.1 GCA_013360875.1 Anaerolineales bacterium
AGGCTCATATGTAAAGGAAGTGCTTGGAAGTGATAAACTTCAGGCATGGAATTTCCAATCACAGAACTGCTCGATGAAGAAGAAAGCGCCGAGTGGATACTTGAGCACTTTCATCCAAAGGGACTGAACTGTCCCAAGTGCAAACGAGACGTAGAACAGTCCCGCAAGTTTCGGCGAACACAAACCAGCGCACTGGACGTTCAGCGTTGTAAACATTGTGGAACGATTTACAACCTGTACACGGGCACAGTCTTTCAAGGCAGTCAGTGGACGCCCCGGCAAGTCGTGCTCCTGATGCGCGGCATTTGCAAGGGCGAGACGACGAGAGAACTGGCTGCCGAACTGGAATTGAATTACAAAACCGTATTGACCATGCGCCATCGCGTGCAAGCCAACGCAGAACTTGAACAACCGAATACCGCTTTCCCCGACAGTCATTCTGAAACAGACGAAATGTTCCAGAATGCGGGGGAAAAAAGGTGAACTCCACGCCGATCCCGGTGATCCGCCGCGAAAAAGAGCCAATAAACAACGCGGACACGGAACGTATGACAATGATCGGCCGCCCATCGTTGGAACGGTGGGACGAGAAAGCGGTCAGGTGCGCTTACGAGTCGTTCACAACACAGACCGAAAAACGCTGGAAGCGCATGTTCATCGCTTTACTCTGAAAGAGACGACTTGCTACACCGATGAATGGAACGCATACAATCACATCATTCGAGAACACTCAACTGTTTGCCATGCCAACCACGAATGGGCGCGGGATGACGACGGAGATGGTGTTCGAGAAGTTCATACCAATACTGCCGAAGGCATGTGGACGGATGTTCGAAATTATCTGCGTCCTTTCAAAGGTGTTCACAAAATTTATCTGAGTGGTTACGTGGCAATCGCGGAATTCCGCCGCAATCTCAAGCGAATTTCTCCAGCGTTTATCTCTGCTCTTGTCTCTCTGCACTCAGTCTACACATGAGCCGCGAGCCGAAAATGGAAGAAGGAACTATTCATTGCCTCGGCGCATGTCAGGAAGAACTACGTCTCGTTTTACCTGATGCCCGTTTACATGTATCCCGAATTGCTCAAGGATATAAGCCCCGAACTCAGGAAACGCATGCAGGGAAAATCCTGCTTCAATTTCAAAAAGGTCGAGCCTGAACTGTTCGAGGAACTCGTCGCGCTCACAAGGCAGGGATACGAGCGTTTCGAGAAAGAGGGATGATCCACCCGGACCTCGGAAGTTTCGCAGGCTTCTGAGATCTGTCAGCCAGCCGAACAATCACCGCGTCACAGTGCCATCGTCTTTGCCCGCCAGAGTCGGTCTCAGCGCGGCCTCCCGCAACCGCCAAAAGAAGAGAATGTGGGTCTTACACGTCCCTCTTGAATTTCCCTCTCATTTTCTGTATAGTATTGCAATACACCTTCGCCAAAGGAGAATGTCATGAAATTCGAAGCCGGACCGTTTCTTTTGATCATCCTTATAAGCATCGTGCTTTGCGCATGTTTCGGGCTGGCGATCTTCTCGCCCCTCGACCTGGGAATTGCGATAAAACCCCCGGACACAGACGAACAAGCCAACCTCGACGCCTACAACCACGAAGCGTTGCAGGAAGGCGCAATTGGCATCTTCGAGGTGGACCTGACCCTGGCGGTCCTGCCTCCCAGTTCCAGCCAGGAGGAAAGATCGCTGATCATCGAACCTGTGCAGGATATTTGGGTCTACGTCCGCGACGACAGCGATACGCTCGACGTGGAGGAATTCTGCATTGACTACCTCGACCTGATCGCACAGGGCGAAACCGATGCGGACGGTTTCTTCACCTATGAATACCATAGTTTCCTGCCGGAATCGCTCTGTCACACCATGGATCCCGACAAGGACTTTTTGCGCGAGTCCGGCAGTTTTATTTCGGACATCGTTGACGGCGAAACGCAAACCTTCGAGATCAACAACTATTACGTCGTCAGCCTGCCGCGCGAGAAAACGAATCCGTACGTGGGCGCGTTTCCAGAGATCGTCGGGCAGAACTTCTGGTTCCCATACGACAACTTCGTAACCAACATCTACATTCAGGTCAGCACGTCCGTCAGGTTGAGCGATGGCACGTGGGTTATTGCAGAGATACCCGCCTACTACGATTGGAGGCTGAGACCCTCCGGCAGCCGCGCCTGGGAAATAAAGATGCAGAACACCGCCGAGATCCTTCCCGAAGACAACGACGATTCCTTTTTGAACTTCTTCTTCGCGGGTCCCTACCAGAAAGTGGAATTGAAATTCCAGCGCCCGCTGTTGTTCAAGATATCGTTTCCCATGTTGATGATCGCCATGGTGGTCCTTATCGCCTTTGTTCCCATGATGAAGAATGCCCCCGTGGAGGACATCCTGGCGGTCATGGCGGGTCTGCTGTTCGCCACCTTCGCCATCCGTTCGATCCTCTCCCCCGGCTCCGAGATCGGGCAGACGCTCATTGATATCGGCATCATCGGCTTGAACATCCTGCAAATCGCCGCGGCGGGATTGCTCTTCTTCCGCATCCTCCGCAAACGACGCGGGCAAAAGCCAGCCGATACGACCATGCCATCAGTAAAATCGTGACCGTTTATCCATCAAAACAGGAAATTTGCTGATAGAATAGAAAACGAGGAAGCCCTTACCGGGCTTCCTCCATGTAAACCGTAGTAACGACTGAAGTCGTTACCAGCAGAGGATATATCATCAATGCACTATAACTTCCGCCTGTTCTGGCGCACTTTCTACCGCTCATTCTTCGACTCGAAAAACACCCCCGCCCGCCTCACCAAAAAACGGATCATCTTCCTGCTTCTGTTCTACGTGGTCTGGATTCCCGGTTCGCTCGTCCACTGGTTCTGCTTCTGGCTCGACGACATCCTCTTCCCCGCTCACAAAATGCAAAAGATCGAAAAGCCCCTCTTCATTCTGGGCAACCTGCGTAGCGGCTCCACGTTCCTCCACCGTTTACTTTCGCGTGATTCCGAAACCTTCACCAGCCTGACCACGTGGGACATCTACCTCACCCCCTCCGTCACCCAAAAGAAGATCACGCAATTCGTCTCGCGGCTCGACAAAAAGTACTTCAACAGCGCCCTGCACCGCCTGCTCTACGCCTTCGACCGCGCCACGCTCGGCAAATTCAAGATCCATCCCATCTCGTTCTTCCAACCCGAGGAGGACGAGAACATCCACCTGCATATCTGGGACGGTTTTTTCGTCACCTTCCTCTTCCCCTTCATGGACGAATTCCCGAACTACCAGCATTTCGATGAAGCCCTTGCTCCTGAACATAAACGCCGCATCATGGCGTTCTACAAATCCATGTTACAGCGTCACATGTACGCCACCGGCAAAAAATATTACGTGGCGAAAGCCCCCGCCTTCAGCGCCAAGATCGAATCGCTGATCGAGTTCTTCCCCGACGCGCGCATCATCTACCTCGCCCGCAACCCGCTGGACATGCTTCCCTCCACCGTATCGTGGATCAACTATGCCCGCCTTCAGTTCACCGACCCGGCAGAAAAGGGATACTTGTATCTCGATGAAATCGTGGACTTTACCCAACACTGGTACCGTCACCCCCTCCAGTACCTCGACTCGCATCCCTCCCCCCGACACCTGATCCTTAACTACGAAGACCTGGTCCAACGTCCGGAAGCGGTCCTGCGCGCGTTCTACGAGCAGTTTGGCTACCCCGACAAACCAGGGCTGGAAGAAATCGTTGACCAAGCGGTCAAGGAAACCCTCACTTTCCAAAGTGACCATACCTATTCCTACGAGGACATGGGCTTCACCCGCGAGGGGATCGTCGCCCTCTACACCGACATCTTCGAACGCTTCGGCTTCGACAAACGCGAGTACGAACCGACAAAGGCTAGAGCCGAGAACGTCCACGCAACGGATTAATTTCCCGTAACACGACTTCATGTCGCCATTGCAAACAGTCTTGCGACATAAATGTCGCGTTACAAAAATTGCCCGAAGAGAAATCTTCGGGCAATTTTCATTTACTGTGCCTTTTTCGTTCGTGCCGAAGCCTTGCGAGTCGTTGTCTTTCTTGCAACTTTTTCATCAGGCTTTGCTTTTGTCCTTCTGGGGGATGCCTTCCTTGTTCGAGGGGCTTTCTCTTCCTCGTCTTCATCATCGGTTTCTTTTTCCATCATTGACGGTCGGCCGGCAACCTGATATTCCTCCTCCCAGTTTTCGGCAAAGGCGGGATTCAACGCCTTGTAACGGATCATCAACAAGATCGCGCCGGCGATCGCCATCAACCCCGCGACCAGGGCTGAATAACTGACGTTCAACGCTTCGATCTTTGGCTGATCCGGACGGAAGAAGATTTCGATCCACATGCGCCCAAATCCCGCCAGCAACAGCCAACCTGCAAACAACGTGCCGGGTTTGAGGTTCTTTTCGTAGCGCCGCGCCAGCCACAGGAGGAGTCCCGCCGCGGCGAAGTTCCACAACATCTCGTAGGCAAAGGTTGGGTGGAAGCGGGTCGTCTCGAACGGATACTGACTCATGTTCGAGTATTGAGCAAGTCGGTGCGCCGGTTCGATGAGAATCCCCCACGGAACCGTAGTCGGCGGTCCGTAGAGTTCCTGGTTGATGAAGTTCGCGATGCGCCCGATGCCCTGACCGATCAACACGGCGGGACCCGCCGCGTCCAGAAAGAGCCAGGGATCGAGTTTTCGACTGCGAAGGAACAGCAGGAGGGTTACTGCACCGAAGAGAAAGCCGCCGAAGATGTGCAAGCCGCCTTCCCATATTTTGTATATCAGGGACGGATCTTCGAGATAGGCGCGGTTGCCTCCCAATATCGCGTTCAGGACGTACCAAAGGCGCGCGCCGACGATGCCAACCGGCAGGACGCCAAGAGGCAGACCCAAACGGAAATTACCAATGGGGGTTTTGATGGTCGGTCCGAATGACACCCACCAGACCAGCGCATCCCAGATGGTATCCGGGTTTTCGCCGCGGCGTTTGAGTTCGCGCTCCACGATCAACGAGCCAACGATCACGCCGATCATCACGATCACGCCGTACCAGCGCAACGAGAAATTACCGATCGTAAAAATTACAGGATCAATCATGTATACCTCTACGGGAAAGTTTCAAGCATTATAACATCCACGACCCGGCAAATAGATCAAACTTCGATAAATGGGAGAGGGTTTTGCTTATTACTTCCATAACCCCGTCTTTGTGATCTTTTACACATCTACCGTTAAGGCGAAACGCTTACAATCGGAGTCAGCGTTTACAAATAAAGTAAGTGTTGTGAACGTTCCGAAGGCTTATCATGAAGATCAATACCGTCGGGACGGTCGAAAAAATCCAATGCTCAAGATCAACCGCCAGACCGATTACGCCGTCCGTGTAGTGCTTGCCCTTGCCAAACGCGGCGAAGGGACGCGCCTCTCCACGGCGGAGGTTCAACAGGAAATGCTCATTCCCCCCGCCCTGATGGTTCGCATCGTGGCGCAATTGGCGCGCGCGGGGTTGATCGCCACCTATCCCGGCCGCGAGGGCGGATTGATGCTCCCGCGTCCCGCCTCGCAGATCACGCTCAGGGATGTGGTCGAAGCGTTCGAGGGACCGATCCTGCTCTCGGAGTGTTTGCAGGTCAAGGGGGAGGACGATTGCCCGTTCCAATCCAACTGCCCGGTCCGTTCGAAGTGGGGGCGCGTCCAGGTGGCAATGCTGCGCGAGTTGGCTGCGATCACGTTCGAAGATCTGGCGAAGGAGGCGCTTGGCGTTCCCATGGCGGTGCCAAGCCTGGTTTAGGAATTCGTACGCACGGAGGGCGCGTACATATCTTTTCAAGGAGAATCCATGGATCCAATCACACTTTCACGATGGCAGTTCGGTCTGACGACTGTCTATCACTTTCTCTTTGTTCCTCTCACGCTGGGGTTGGGGTGGTTTGTCGCCTACATGCAAACGCGCTATTACCAGACCCGCGACGAGGACTACCGCAAGATGGCAAAGTTCTGGGGGAAACTCTTCCTCATCAACTTCGCCATCGGGGTGGTGACCGGCATCGTGCAGGAATTCCAATTCGGCATGAACTGGTCGGAGTATTCGCGTTACGTGGGCGACATCTTCGGCGCGCCGCTTGCGATCGAAGCGTTGCTGGCGTTCTTCCTCGAATCCACGTTCCTCGGCGTGTGGATCTTTGGCGAGGGACGCGTGCCCGAAAAGGTGCACCTCGCTTCGATCTGGCTGGTGGCGATCGGCTCGAACCTGTCCGCGCTCTGGATCCTGCTTGCGAATGGCTGGATGCAGCACCCAGTCGGCTACGTTATCAACGAGGCGACCGGGCGAGCCGAACTGGTGGATTTCTTCGCGCTCATCACCAATCCCAAGGGCTGGCTGTTCTTCTGGCACACCATCGCGGCGGGGCTTGCCACCGCCTCGTTCCTCATCCTCGGCGTGAGCGCGTATCACATCGTCCGCAAACAGAATCTGAAGATCTTCAAAGCCTCCTTCCAGATGGCGGCAATCGTGGGATTGATCTCCAGCACGCTGGTCTTCCTCGGCGGTCACACCAACGGACAGTACATGTTCGAGACGCAGCCGATGAAGTTCTCCGCCATCGAGGCGCACTGGGAGACTTCCGCGCCCGCGGCGTTCTCAATCCTCACCATCGGCGACCTGACTGGCAAGCAGGAGGTCTGGTCTCTTCGCACGGACGCGTTCGGCATCCACGGCGTATTAAGTTTCCTGGCGTGCAACAATTTCGAGTGCGAGGTGAAGGGTGTGAATCAACTTCAGGCGGAGTATGAAGCGCTGTACGGTCCCGGCGATTACATCCCGCTGATGGTCGTCACCTACTGGACGTTCCGCTTCATGATGACCGTCGGCTTGATCATGATGCTGGTGTCGTTCCTCTTCCTGCTTGCCCTGCGCAAACCGATCGAGAACGCCAAATGGATGAAATGGGTTCCGTGGGTCATCGCCCTGCCCTATATTGCCAACACCAGCGGCTGGATCCTGACCGAAATGGGACGCCAGCCGTGGATTGTGCAGGGACTGCTCAAAGTGCAGGACGCCGTCTCCCCGAATCTGACGACCCTCGACCTGCTCATTTCACTCATCGGCTATACCGCAATCTACGGCGCGCTGGCTGGCGCAATGTTCTACCTGATGAAAAAATACGCAGTTGCCGGACCCGACGCCGCCATGCACGAGTCGGTTGACGTTGCCCCGTCGTTCGCGGGAGCGGATGATTAATGATGTCACCGCGAGCGCCTTTCTTTGGCGCGTGGCGGTCTCCTTCCAATGGGAGATTGCTTCGTCGCAAAGAACGCTCCTCGCAATGACAGGAGAAAACTATGTCCTACGAATTTCTTCAAACACTCTGGTTCATATTGATCGCCATCCTGTGGATCGGTTTCTTCTTCCTCGAAGGTTTCGATTTCGGTGTGGGGATGCTCCTGCCCTTCCTCGGCAAAAAGGACGAGGAACGCCGCGCCATCATCAACACCATCGGACCGACCTGGGACGGCAATGAGGTCTGGCTCCTCACGGCGGGCGGCGCCACCTTCGCAGCCTTCCCGCATTGGTACGCCACCATGTTCAGCGGTTTTTACCTCGCGCTGTTCCTTCTGCTCGTCGGCTTGATCCTGCGCGGCATCTCGTTCGAATATCGCTCAAAGGACCGCGAGCCGAGATGGCGTCACCGCTTCGACTGGATGATCGCCATCGGTTCGTTCATGGCTTCGCTCCTGCTGGGCGCGGCGTTCGCGAACCTGGCGCGCGGCGTCCCGATCAACGCGGATATGATGTACACGGGCAACCTGTTTACGCTGTTGAATCCCTACGGCTTGATCGGCGGTCTGACCACGGTGGTCGTCTTCCTCCTGCACGGCGCGAACTTCCTCGGCTTGAAACTGGAAGGCGAAATGCGCGAACGCGTCATCGCGTTTTCCAAAAAACTGTACTTCACCGCGATGATCGTCACCACGCTGCTGCTGGTCACCACCTACATCTACACCGACATCCGCACGAAACTCGGCATCAACCCGGGTATCACCCCTATCGCATCCTACGTTGCATTACTGGTCACGATCTACTTCATCAACCGCAAATTGGAGGGCTGGGCGTTCATCATGACATCGCTTCACATCGTGCTGACACAGGTCACCTTCTTCACGCTCATGTTCCCGCGCGTCATGATCTCCAGCCTCAACCCGGCGTGGTCACTGACCATCTATAACGCCTCCTCTTCGCAATACACGCTGACGGTCATGTCCATCGTCGCCCTGATCTTCGTCCCCATCGTGCTCGCCTACCAGGGCTGGACGTACTACATGTTCCGCAAACGCATCAGCACCGACAAGAAGACGCTGGTCTACTAACCCATCGTTGACACATTGAAAGTTGGAACGTTGGAACGTTGGAGGGTATACTCATCCAACGTTCCAACTCTCTTAACCTATCGGACATCTGACCCTCCGACCACTCGACCATCAGACTATCTGACTCTCGACTCTCCATGCACCGCCGACTCCTCGCCCTCACCCGCGACACCCACATCCCCCTCCTCCTCACGGTTCTCTCTGGACTTTTGGCTGGTCTGCTCACGATCAACCAGGCTTACCTCGTCGCCTCCACCGTGGACGGGGTTTTCCTCAAGAGGCAGACCCTCGCAGACGTTTCGGACTGGCTCCGCCTCATCCTGCTCATCATCGCGGGGCGCGCCCTGCTCACGTGGGTTAACGAAGTCAGCGCCAACGCGGTCGCGGTCAAAATCAAAACGGATTTACGCGAACGGCTCTTTAACCACATCCTCAAACTCGGTCCCGCCTACACACGCGGACAACGAACTGGTGAATTGACCACAGCCGCGGTCGAGGGGATCGAAGCGCTGGACGCGTATTACAGCCAGTACCTGCCGCAACTGGTCATCACCACGCTCGTCCCCATCAGCATTCTCGTCTTCGTCTTCCCGATGGATTTGCTCTCGGGCTTCATCCTGCTCATCACCGCGCCGCTGATTCCCTTCTTCATGATCATGATCGGCAAAGGCGCGGAGATCGTCACCAAACGCCAGTACGAAACGCTATCCCGCCTCTCCGCCCACTTCCTCGACAGCCTTCAGGGACTGACCACCCTCAAATTGTTCGGTCGTTCAAAATCGCACGCCAGGAATATCTCCAAAGCCAGCGAGCAATACCGCGATGTGACGCTCAATGTCCTGAAAATCACCTTTCTCTCCGCCCTCGCGCTCGAACTGCTGGCAACCCTCAGCACCGCCATCATCGCCGTGGAGATTGGCTTCCGTCTGCTGTACAAAGTCATGGAATTCCGCGAAGCCTTCTTCCTGCTCATCCTCGCGCCCGAGTTCTACATGCCGCTCAGGATGCTCGGCGCCCGCTTCCACGCAGGGATGTCCGGTACGACCGCGGCGAGAAAGATTTTTGAGATTTTGGATACATCTGTCGAAGAGTCAAAAGTCGAAAGTCAAATGTCAAATTCATCCAACCTTCGACCTTCGACCTTCGACCTTCGACTTTGGCAAACTTGCCAATCCTCAAATGCTGGCCGCTCGACGGCGGACGCTTCATCACGCTCCCCTGCGTCGTCACCAAGGATCCCGACACCGGCGAACGCAACGTCGGCATGTATCGCATCCAGATCTACGACGACCGCACCACCGGGATGCACTGGCAGCTCCAAAAAGTCGCCGCGCGTCATGGCCGGCGTTACTACGAAAAGGGCGAACGCATGCCCGTCAGCATTTTCATCGGTGGCGA
>JABWAU010000025.1 GCA_013360875.1 Anaerolineales bacterium
TGGGCGGGCGCAGCGCCTTGTCGCCGGATGGAACGAAACTCGCCTTCTATCGCGGCGAATTCGGGAATCGGGACATCTACGTCGTCAACGCGGACGGCACGGGCTTGGTCCAACTCACGAATGGAGGCGACAACCTCGGTCCCTCCTGGTCGCCGGATGGGAACTGGATCGCCTTCACCTCGTTTCGAGACGGCAACAATGAAATCTACATCGTCCACCCTGATGGAACCGGACTGATGCGTTTGACGGATAATCACATTTCGGATTGGCAGCCGAGGTGGGGGAATTAAAGACGATTGGATTGTTTTATTATCAGTAGATCACGAAAATCTGCGTAGGTCTGCGCTCTCTAACGCAAACCTGTCGTTAGAGAACGCCAAGTACGCGCTTTCGTGAAGTACTGATTATTGACTCACCTCACGCAGAACGTCCCGAAGGTTTTCTTGATTTAAGCCTGAATAGCAGAATAAACCTTCGGGACGGTGCGTAACATCAGTTATTGAGACAGGAGAGTTCCCATGCCCACGGAGATCGAGCAGGTATTGTCTCAATTAAAAGGCTTATGACTTTTTGGATTTTCAAAAAACTATTTTGCAAGCCAGCCGTGATTCTCGTCACGGTCCCCCCATATCCACCGTCCAATAACCTCCATACGAACTGAACTTGTTATACACGTAGCCCACGCCGATCTCGCGGACGCGCGAGTTAAGCACCGCCTCCCAATGGGTGGGTTCGTTGCGCCATTGATTCATCGCGTCCTGCGGGAGGCCGATGGCGATGATCTCGAGGTAATATGAGTTGGGGTATCCCGCCCGGAGCAGCCGGTCGCCGATCCACGTGCCGTCCGAGCCGCTGTGACGGAGGAAATCGTTGCAAGCCATATCGAGGCTGTGAGCCTGCGCGGCATTCATCAACTGCCCGTTGACGGTGAGCGCGGCGCGTCCCACGTTCGCGCGGGCTTCGTTGATGAGACCGATCAACTGTTCGACGTAGGCGGGATTCTCCGTGTAGGAACAATTGCCGATCTGCGAGTCGATCGGCGAACCCGCGCTGCCCAACCCCACGATGATCTTCACCCAGAACGTCTTCTCGACGCCGATGGGAACGGTCTCTCCCGCCGCGTTGCGTAGTTCGTAATTGCCGGTGTAGGAGCCGTCCGCAGTCGGCGCGGTCAGTTCGACGGAAATATCCACGATTGCTTTCGCCGCGGTCTCAGGCACAGGCACGGAATCGGGGGCGCCCATCCGCTCGCCGGAAACGAACGCGACCGTGTATCCGCTCCACGCGCAGGATCCGGTGTTTTGCAGTTTCCACGTCTTGGTGAATTTCTCCCCGCCCGATACGCGCGTGTTATCGGGGTAGGTCATGTCTTCGACGAAGAGCGCGCTGTCCCTGCACGAGGCGGAGGAGGTCGCGCCGGGCGTCAGCGGATCGGAGGTGGGCGAGGCGGTGGGCGGAAGAGGCGTCGGGACGGTCAAGCCCGGTTTGGTCGGCGGCAGGGTCGAGGTCACGAAAAGAGGCGGGGCGGGCGTAGCCGTATCCTTCGCTTCGGTGGAAACCTTCACGCAGGAGGTCAATGTCAAAATGAATAAAAGAGTCAGGGTGATTTTCTTGAGCATGGTTTTCTTATTGTAATAGGGGATTGCTGCGCGGAGTTTACACTGAGCGAATGTGTTCGCAATGACATTCAGAACATCATCATCTGCGATCTGGATTTTTCGAGCGGGTCGCTGGCGATCTGTTCCTCGAACGTCTCACGCGTCAACACCGGGACCTCGAAGAGGGCGCGCAGTAAACGATACTTCACAATCCGATAATTTTTCATGCGCGCCGCCAGCGATGGGTCGCGTCCCGCCTTGTATTGGATCAGCCCCGCGCGCCCGCCGGGGATGACGACGATCGTTTTCTCCGGCGGATACGGCGTTTCGGACATCGCCCGGCCGATCAATGCGGAGGCGAGGATGTAGAACGCACGAACCACGTTGTTCGTTCCATCCTCCCAAAGATAATTTTTATCCTGCTTGCGCGTGACGTAGTTCAGCCGCTTGCCCACCGCTTCGAGCATGGCGGTGATCGTGGTCAACTCGCTGCGCCTCGCCGCGGCAACATCTTCCGGGCGCAGCCGCCACGCCGCGCCGTCCCGCTGCGCGTACGAGTCAAGCACGGCATAGATCATCCCTTTCGAGGGCGTGAGCAGTCCGGGGAATTGCGGATACAGATGATCCTCGATCTCGAGGTAGATGCTGTCCGGGTTCTTTTGCAGGAAGGTGACAATGGCGATTTCGATGCGGTCGGAAAGCGAATCGTTCATGTCATTCCGAGGAAGCGGGCGGACAGACGGCGTTCTTTGGGTATCGAGACCAGCGACCGAAGAATCTCCTTCCCGTTGTGCGAGACTCTTCGTCGCTTCGCGGCTCAGGTTGATGCTGCTTAATCCCCACATCCCCGTCTCCACGCTTTCGCCGCTCGAGTAATGGACAAAACGTTCATCGTCGGATAAAGCCCTTTGAATCAACGATTGCGTCATTCGCAGCGCCTCGTCGAACTCCATTTCCTTTTTCTTCAACGCGTGCGCCTCCGCCAGCGCGATCAACCCCGCCGCGTGGAGATGTAAATAACCGGCCGGTTCGCCGCGTTCGGTCAAATGCGCCATCATGGCTTCGCGTACCGTTTCAAGATCGGGTTCGTTCACCTCGCGCTTCAGGGTTTCGCCGCGCCTCCATGTCAACTGGATCGGGTCGTGTTCCGTGCGCAGGGCAAGCGAGGTTAAATCAAAACCAGCCGCGCTCGCGGCGGTGAGCGCCGAGGTCAGAAAGGAAGGTTCGGGTTCGGGCAGCAACCCAAAGAACGACGTGCCGAGCGGGAGCAGATCGAACAAGTGCGAGAACATCGCGTGCAGCGCGGTCGCGTTCCATGCCCAGTCGTATCGCCTGCGACGAAGCGCCACCTTGAACGGTTCCACCGCCTCACGTCCCCACAGCCACCCCGCCCACAACGCGGACAACGTCCAGAACGCCTGGTTCGGACGCGGCAGCGAGCCGATGACCGCGGCAATCGGGATTTCCTTTTTGACCTCGCGCGCCAGGTCCTTGAGACGGCCTTCGTAGATGCAGATGCCGCCGCTCTCCGGCAGTTTACGGGGCCACGCTTCGATCACGACGCCGGAACCTGTTTCCGTCCATAGACTTAATCCACGCTCGAGCATCATCCACAGGTTGTGTTCGCGGTATTGATTCGGTATGTTGAGTTGCCTGGGCCGCGGTCTTTCGAAGGGATGTCCCCACAGCGTATTACCCGCGTCGCAGGCGAGCAGGATCAGCGCGGTGAGGGCGCGTTTTCTTTCGGGAGTCAGTTTCAAGCCGTCGAGCCGGTTGATGACGGTGGTGAGGAAATATAACGGACGCGGCAGGTAATGCGCGATGGCCTCCTCCGCGTAGATGCGGTCTTCGTCGTTGATCGCCGCGACGCGTTCGAAGGCGCGTGAGCGATGCAAGCCATCCGTTGCGGCGATCTTTTTCGCGCGTTCGATGTCCTGCTGTGTCGCCGCGCGTTCGCCCGCGTCCTCGCAATGCGGACATTTGTATACGCGCGCGTACGGAACGTCTTCGCCGCTGCGCCAGAGAAAGGATTCGGCTCCTATTTCGCGTTCGCAGTTTTCGCAGGTCGTGAGATATAAAGACTGGAGATGCGCCTGCAATCGTTCCTCCCCTTTTTTGACGACGGCAAGTTCCGCCAGCGCGGCTTTGAAATCGGATTCGGATGGAGGGCGCGCGGACATCTCCAGCAGAAAGCGCGTGATGGGATTGTTGACCGTAACGAGCACACGATATCCCGCGCGCGCGGCTTCGAGGGTCAGCCGCGGGGAGAATCCGAATGGGTCGAGCACCCAGGTTCCGGGTCTGGCGTGAAGCGGGAGCCAACGCGTGAGTACCCCTTCCTCCAGCGGAGGCGTGAAGCGCGAAAGGGGACCCGGGTCGGCCGGCTTCGTCCCGGGCAGGTAGGGTTGATGCTCCATCGCGGTAAGTATACATCCCCCAGCGGGACGTAACGCAAAATTCATTTTGCGCCCGCGCATTTTGCAAGATAAATCTTGCGTTACGGAATGGCGCCCATCGTCGGCGCGCAGAGGATGTCGTAGTATTCGAGTTCGGTCGCTTTGTTTTGTTCGGCGTAGGCGGCGGCTTCCTTGCCGAGGTTGCGGACGTTATCGAGTTCGGAGCGCACCTGGTAGGGCCAGTAACGTGGAATAACCATGCGCGGGTCGTTGACGTAACCCTCGGCTTGATATACGGGGCGGGCGGGGTCGGGCTGGTCGGCGAGGGGAATCCAGTTATACATGACGGGTCCGCGCGGGTTGATGGTGAAGCCGAGGCGGTATCCGTATTCGCGCGCGATCTGAACGGGTCGGACGCCGAACCCTCCGCCGGGCCAGATGATGGCGACGGGCGTTTTGTTGAAGTTGGTCTGCAGGTCGGCGATGGATTTTTCGAATTCGGTGCGGATGAATTCTTCGGTGGAGGCGTCGGTCATGTTGATATTGTGGACGTAGCCGTGCGATTGATGATCCACCCAACCTTCGCGCTCGAGGGCGACGTTGTCTTGCAGGGCGAGGGCGCGCGGACCGTCCTCGGCGCTGATCCACGCGTTGACGACCGTCCAGCCCCATTGTTCGTAATACGGTCGGAAGTGTTCATCGAAGTTTTGCCCGGTGCGGCGGTCGTCCTGGATGAGGAGGACGGAGCGTTGGGGGATCTTCGCGTTGTGATCCACGAAGTCCGCCATTTGCGCCGCGTTGATGGCTTGGAAACCCTGCTCGTGCAGGTCGTTCATCATTTGCTTGAAACCTTCAACCGTGATGTCGTTGGCGGTGACGTCCGCCGCATCCTGTTTGATGCCGTGCAGCATGACCACCATGACGATGGTACCGGGGGCGGCGTTGTTCGAGTTCCATTTGTTGTAGAGGTATTGGCAGGCGTCCTCCTCGTAGGTGTGAGGCGCATCGAGAGGATTTAGCCTGTTCGTTGTAAAGGGTACCGGCAAGGCGGGCGGCGTGCGGAGCGCGGTCGGTTCGGGGATGGGGGTGTCTGTTGGCGCGGGAGTATCCGTCGGTTGGATGGAGGCGAGGGCGGTTTGGAACGCCTGCGTGGAGAGCGCGCTCACGTCCAGGGTGGGGGAGGGAGAGGTCGAGGAGGAGCAAGCAGTCAATAGGATGGCGAGCAGGCTGAGGTTAAGAATGAGGCGGGAGGTCATGGGAGATGAGCGATCAGTGATCAGTGGAGTGATGGATCAATTGTCAATCGAAATCATTCTTCCGATTTTCCCGAAATGAAATCTTCCACTTTTTGTTTTGCGATTTCGTCGCGGAATTGGACCGGGGGAGTTTTGAAGAAGTAGGAAGAGGGTCCGATGATGGGACCCGCAAGTTCGCGGTCGAGGGCGAGTTTGGCGCAGCGCACGGCGTCTATCATCACACCGGCGGAGTTGGGACTGTCCCACACTTCGAGTTTGACTTCGATGTTGAGCGGCACGTTCCCGAACGTCGTGCCTTCCATGCGGATGTACGCCCATTTGCGGTCGGTGAGCCAGGGGACGTGGTCGGATGGACCGACGTGAACGTTATCGGGGTCGAGTTCGTAGGGAATCATGCTGGTGACGGCGTTGGTTTTGGAGATCTTTTTGCTTTCGAGGCGTTCGCGTTCGAGCATGTTGAGGAAATCGGTGTTGCCGCCGAAGTTGAGTTGGTAGGTGCGTTCGATCTTGACACCGCGATCCACGAAGAGGGTGGCGAGTTGGCGATGCAGAATGGTCGCGCCGACCTGGCTCTTGACGTCGTCGCCGAGGATGGGCAAGCCCGCATCGGCGAAGCGTTTGCCCCAGTATTCGGAGGAGGCGATGAAAACGGGGATGCCGTTGACGAAGGCGCAGCCCGCCTCGATGACCTGTTCCACGTACCATTTGGTCGCCATTTCGGAACCGACGGGCAGGAAGTTGATCACCACGTCGGTTCTTGTCTCGCGGAGGAGGCGGACGATGTCGGCGGTGGGACCGGGCGCCTTTCGGATCATGCCGCTCACGTATTTGCCCAGGCCGTCGTGGGTCATGCCGCGCACGACCGGGGCGTTGAGTTTGGGAACCTCCGCGAATTTATAGGTGTTGTTGGGTTCGGCAAAGATGGCTTCGGAGAGGTCCTTGCCGACCTTTGCCGCGTTCACGTCAATGCCGAGCGTGAACTCGATGTCGCGGACGTGATAGTCCGCCAGTTGGGTGTGCATGATGCCGGGGATGATCTCGTCCTTTTTTGCGTTCCTGTAGAATTGGACTCCTTGCACGAGGGAGGAGGCGCAGTTTCCCACGCCGATGATCGCGACGCGAACTTTTTTGTGTGCCATGCGTGATTTATCTCCTTGAGTTTTGGCTGTGAAAATCGGGTTGGTTCGATGGACTGCGCCCGTTCAGCCGCCGATGTTGTATAATGCAGGGGATGACGACCAACGAGCGTATTGACGATCTGGAGCGATTGCTCGAAGTGGTTCGGGGATTGACGACTGCGCCCGACATCGAATCCTTTTTGCAAACGATCATTACCGAAGCCAGCGAGATGACGGACAGCGAGCTCGCTTCGATCCTCGAATACGATGCGGAGGCGAAGGAATTGCGTTTCCTCACCACCATCTGGTTCGACCGCGACGCGCTCCGTCCCGTGGGCGTGCCGCTGGAGGGGAGCGTCGCCGGGGAGGTCTTTCGCAAGGGACTGCCTTTGATCATCCAGGACGTCAAGGCGGACCGGCGTCACTTCAAGGTGGTGGACCGCTTGACCAAACACGAAACGCGCTCGCTCGCGGCGGTGCCTCTCATCGCGCGCGGGGAAACCATCGGCGTCCTCGAGGCGCTCAATAAACGGGACGACGCACATTATACCGAAGAAGACCTGACCATCATGATGACGCTGGGGGCGATCGCGGCGCAGGCGATACGGAACGTCCATTTGGAGCGGCAGGTGCGGGTGGCGCGCATCGAACTCGCCGAACTCGAACGCCTCAAAACGGACTTTATCGCCATCGCCTCGCACGAACTGCGGACGCCCCTCGGCCTGATCCTCGGTCACGCCACCTTCCTGCGGGAATTCATCGGGAAGGAGCACGAACCTCAACTGGATACGATCATCAAGAACGCCTCGAGGCTCAAAGAGATCGTCGAGAGCCTTTCGGACGTGGACAACGTCCAGGCAGGCGTTGCGCGCATCCGCAGTCACATGGTCTCGCTGGCGAAGATCGTGGAGGACGTCGTCCTGACGTTTCAGGACGAGGCGGAGTCGAAGAACATTACGCTCGCGTGGGATACGGGAAACTCCCCCTGTTTGGTCGAAGCCGACGGCATGAAGATCAATATCGCGTTGAGCAACCTGGTCAAGAACGCAATTCAGTTCACGGAACCCGGCGGGAAGGTGCGTATCGAAGCGATGGAGGACTCGGGTTACATGAAAGTATCCGTGAGCGATACCGGCATCGGCATCCCGGCGCGGGAACTGCCGAAGGTGTTCGACCGCTTCTACCAGGTGGAAACGCACCTGACGCGCAAGCACGGCGGCATGGGGCTGGGACTCGCCGTCGCCAAATCCATGATCGAACTGCACGGCGGAAGGATCTGGGCGGAAAGCGAGGAGGGCAAGGGAAGCGCGTTCACCTTCCTCCTGCCCATCGAAGCCTCGACGAAAGCCTCCAAAACGACGGCTCCGTTCGTGGAGTGAATTGACAAACGACCCGGCGTAATAAAAGAGAGCCGCCGTTCATTGAATTGAGGCGGCTCTTTGGTTTCGCGCTCTGGAAGAATGCGTAAATCCGCGCCCGGAGGATCACACGGCCGGACTGTTGATCTTGTCGAAGTAGGCTTTTACGGACGCGTCGTTGTAGAACACCAGCGCAAGGATGCCCGCCACCGTTGAAAGCACATTCCCCGCAAGGATGCAGCAAATTTCCATGATGGCGATGGCTTGGGAAAAGCGAACGGGTTGTTGCGGGGCGTTGAGCAGTTTGACCGCGTAAAGCAATTCAAACACTCCCAAAATGGTCGGAAGGATGGTGATCGGCGCGCAAAGCAACCCGATGCCGATCGTGCCGATGACGATAAGCGCCGTAATGGTCAGTCCGTAGAAAATGTTCAGGATGCCGCTTACCAGCGTGATGATGGCAAGGGCGGTGAACATCCCCGGTTTTTCCGATGTGTTCTGTGGAATTGACATTTTTCCTCCAAATCATATACAAGACCGTTCGTCCGGGTCCGTTTAGTAGTTTAGCCAGGTGGAATAGTCCACCGTGCCCAACATTCCCATGGCTGCCCCTGCGCAAACCAGCAGGATGGTCAGCCCAAGCCCGATCACATTCATGATGAAACCTGCGTTTGCCATGCCGGCGCCCTCCCCGCCCGACTGCCTGATCTGATTTTTTGCGACGTAGCCGGTGATCGTGCCGATCAACCACCCCAGCGGCGACAGACATCCCACAGCCAGGGTGCAGAAATAGAGAATACCGCCCACCCCCATCGTTGCCACTGTAACCACGGGCAGTATCACAAAATTCAGACAGGCTAACGCGATCGCCAGCACCCACGCCAGAATCCCCACCACGAGACTCGTGACGGCAAGCCCGTTCGTTCCTCCCCGCGCGGGCATAACCTGGTCGTTCATGAAAAACCTCCTCTTTACGAAAAATATTAAGGGCTACGAGTCATCGCAGCCCTTTTGCCTTATCGCTATTATGCCCAGCCTTGACTCTTTATGAAATTGGTAATGAGGGGAATATTGACCATTTCACCCTGATACGCCTTGTACGCCCAATACAGGAAAATCAGCCACAGCACAGGCACGCAAAACCCGCCAAAACCGATGGTTACGGTGATGAGGATCGTGGAGACGATCCAGAAGGCGATGCTTGCCACGATGGATTGCACGGCGTGGAATTTGATGAACGGACGGGACTTTTTTTCTTCCATCAGCAATACGATGATACCGACCAGCGGCGCAAAAACGTAACTCAATGCGGACCACAGTTTGTCGTCACTAGTTGTTTCCATGATTTATTCCTCCAGGCGAAATGGGTTTGGGATTTCGAGTATTGTACAACCAATCAGAACAAAAAGCAACCGAATTTTCCAAAATGAAGGTTACATCATCTCCTGCTGGTAAAATCGTCCCATGACCAACATCGTCTTCATGGGGTCGCCCGAATTTGCATTGCCGAGCCTGCGCGCGCTCGCCCGGCATTACGAGATCGTCGGCGTGGTCACACAACCGGACCGCGCCTCGGGACGCGGGCGCGAGATCAAAATGCCGCCCGTCAAAACGCTGGCGCTCGAACTTGAGATTCCCATCATGCAGCCCGAAAAACTCAAACAGCCCGAAGCGATGGAGCAATTGCGCGCATGGGCTCCCGATCTCATCGTCGTTGCCGCGTTCGGGCAGATACTCAAACAGGATGTTCTGGATTTGCCGCGCTTTGGGTGTATCAATGTCCACGCGTCGCTGCTGCCGCGTTGGAGAGGAGCCGCGCCGATCAATTATGCGATCTTGCATGGGGACGAGGAGACGGGTGTGACGATTATGCAAATGGACGCGGGACTCGATACGGGACCAATCCTCGCGCAGCGCTCCATCCGCCTCACGCGGGACGATACGGCTGGTTCCGTTACCGAAGCCTTGTCCCACCTCGGAGCGGATCTCCTCCTCGCGACCCTGCCCGATTATTTATCCGGCAAGATCGTTTCCCAGCCTCAACCTGAAGACGGCGTGACCTACGCACCGATGCTCAAAAAAGAGCAGGGACGACTCGACTTCACGCGCGACGTGAATGAATTGGAGAGGCAAATCCGCGCCTTCCATCCGTGGCCCGGCGCGTTCATGGATTTCGATGGAACGTTCTTGAAAATCCATCGCGCGCACGTGGAGCAGGGAAATGCCGAGGCGGGGAAAAGATTGATCGTGCAGAATCAACCCGCGGTCGGCGCGGGAGGCGGATTCCTCGTCCTGGATGAAGTGCAGCCCGCCGGGAAAAAATCCATGAGCGGAAAGGCATTCCTCGCGGGCGCGCGTAATTGGTCGTGACGGATGGGAACGTTCGGGGTTCACTATCCTGTAATCAAATCATTTGGAGGAACCATGTTCAATTCGAAGGTGTTCGTCGCCGAATTCATCGGCACGTTTGCGCTGGTGTTCATCGGCGCGGGCGCGGGGATTACCGGCATGAGCGGTCTATTCGGCGTGGCGGTGGCGCATGGCGCCGTGCTGGCGGTCTTTTATTATGCCTTTGGTCACATCTCCGGCGCGCACGTCAACCCGGCGGTGACGTTCGGGCTGGCGTTGAACGGCACGGTGAAATGGGGCGAGGCGGTCTTCTATTGGATCGCGCAGTTCGCGGGAGGCATCGTTGCCGCGTTCACGCTCAATCTTGCGGTCGGAGGCGTGAGCGTGGATGGGATCGGTGGCGGCGCGACGATTGGCGTCCTGACGGATTCTGCGCCATATGCCGCGGCGCTGGTGGAGGTGATCCTGACCTTTTTCCTCGTCAACACGATCCTGCATACGGCTGTGGCTGGGAGGGGCGGCGCGTTTGCCGGGCTGGCGATCGGTCTCACGCTGACCTTTGCCATCCTCACGGGCGGAGCGATGACCGGCGCCTCGCTCAACCCGGCGCGGACGTTTGGACCCGCGATCTTTACCTCCCCCAGTCTTGCAGTGCCGATGACTTACGTCATCTATCTGCTGGGACCGCTCCTCGGCGCGGCTTTGGCGGTGGGGGTGTTCAAGTTCCTGAATAGTGGAGAAACATCCGAATCTTCTGCGAAGAAATCCACGAAACGCTAATGTTATGAAGAAGTCCCCGTTATGCAGACGGGGACTTCTTGTTTGAGACCAGCCGGGGCGAAGTCTTACAGCGCAAAGTCCGACCGTTACGCTTCCGCGTAGGCAGACGTTCTCTAACGTTTGCCCAACCTCGCGCCGTAAGGTTAGAGAAATGAACAGAATGAACCTCGCCTGGCGGGCTGATGAAACTCCCAAAATTCCCGCGGCGTTTTGTTTTACAATGGGGAAAATCGCAGGAAGGTGAATATGCCAAAATTCGTCGCCGCGCTGGATCAGGGCACGACCAGCACTCGTTTCATGATCTTCGACCATGGGGGAAATGTGGTTGCCGTCCACCAGAAGGAGCATCGGCAAATTTATCCGAAGCCCGGCTGGGTGGAGCATGATCCGCTGGAGATTTGGGAGCGGACGCAGGAGGTGATGCGGGGGGCGATTCGGAAAGTGAGCAGTGAGCAGTTATCAGTTATCAGTCAGCAGTCGGCAGGGATCGGTGCGATTGGGATTACGAATCAACGCGAGACGACGGTGGTGTGGGATAAGAATACCGGCAAGCCGGTATATAACGCAATCGTCTGGCAGGATACGCGCACGGATGCGATCATCAATGAGCTGGCGCGTGAGGGCGGTCAGGATCGTTTTCGCGAAAAGACAGGCTTGCCTCTCGCGACGTATTTCTCGGGACCAAAGATCAAATGGATACTCGATAACGTGGACGGCGCGCGGAAGAAAGCCGAACGTGGGGAGTTGTTGTTTGGGAACATTGATGCGTGGTTGATCTGGAATCTATGCGGCGTTCACGTCACAGATGTAACAAACGCTTCGCGCACGATGCTTATGAATCTCGATACGCTGGATTGGGACGAGGAAATCCTGGACGGGTTGGGCATTCCTCGCGCGATGCTGCCGGAGATTCGATCATCATCCGAGGTGTATGGAAGCGTGAACGCAGGCGCAACTCAGGGCATCCCTGTTGCAGGCGACCTTGGCGACCAGCAAGCCGCGTTGTTCGGGCAGACCTGTTTCAGCGTGGGCGAGGCGAAGAACACATACGGGACGGGTTGTTTTATGCTGCTCAACACAGGCGAGAAACCTGTGCAAAGCAAGGCGGGATTGTTAACCACGCTGGGATACAAGATCGGAGATCAAGAGGCGGTCTACGCGCTCGAGGGTTCGATCGCGATCACGGGCGCGTTGATCCAGTGGCTGAGGGATAATTTGGGGCTGATCCAGTCGTCGGCGGAGGTGGAGGCGCTGGCGAAATCGGTCGAAGATAACGGTGGCATCTATTTCGTCCCCGCGTTTTCTGGATTATTCGCGCCGTATTGGAAGTCCGACGCGCGCGGCGTCATCGTCGGAATGACGCGGTACGTGAACAAGGGTCACATTGCAAGAGCCGCGCTCGAAGCGACCGCGTACCAGACGCGCGAAGTGATTGACGCCATGGAAATGGATTCGGACGTGAAGCTCACCGCGCTCAAAGTGGACGGCGGCATGGTGTTCAACGACTTGCTTATGCAGTTCCAGTCCGATATTTTGAACGTACCGGTCATCCGCCCGAAGGTCGCGGAAACCACCGCCCTCGGCGCGGCGTACGCGGCGGGACTCGCCATCGGCTTTTGGAAGGATTACGACGAACTGCGCGCCAACTGGGCGAAGGACAAGGAATGGAAACCTGCCATGCGCGCGGATTTGCGAAAGAAGTTATACTCAGGTTGGAAGAAGGCAGTGACGCGCGCATTCGATTGGGTCGAATAACATTTGTATAGTCGGCGTTCTCCCCTGGCACCGCCCGTCAGGGCAGGTGTAACGCCGATGGATGCGCAAGAGCGCGCATCCTACGCAATCACTATGAACCGACAGGAAATCCTCTCTCACCTCAAAGAAAACCCCCAAGTCTCCGTGCTGATCGTCGGCGGGGGCATAAACGGCATTGGCGTCTTCCGCGACCTGGCGTTGAACGGAGT
Organism: Anaerolineales bacterium; assembly: GCA_013360875.1. Classification (GTDB taxonomy): domain Bacteria; phylum Chloroflexota; class Anaerolineae; order Anaerolineales; family Villigracilaceae; genus Defluviilinea. Next base: position 12,820 of record JABWAU010000025.1, read on the forward strand.
GGACGTCCTGCTCGTCGAGCGCGGCGATTTTTGTTCGGGCGCGTCGGCGGCTTCCTCGCACATGGCGCACGGCGGGATTCGCTACCTCGAAAACGGCGAGTTCCGTCTGGTGCGTGAGGCGGTGCGCGAACGCAACTTGATGATCCGGAACGCGCCGCATCTGGTCAAGCCTTTGCCGACGACCATTCCCATCTTCAAACGCTTCTCGGGCTTGCTCAATGCGCCGTTGAAATTTTTCGGCAAACTCGACAAACCCGCCGAACGCGGTTCGCTCGTCATCAAGATCGGATTGATACTGTACGACGCCTACACCGGGCGTTCCTCACGCCTCATCCCCCGGCACAAATTTCTTTCCAGAACCGTCTCCCTCAAAAAGTGGCATCAACTCAATCCCGGCATCGTAAATACCGCCACGTATTACGACGGCGCCATCCTCCAGCCCGAACGCCTCGCCATCGAGGTCCTGCTCGACGCCGAAGCGGACAACCCCAACGCCTGCGCCCTCAACTACGTGAGCATGGTCGGCGGGATGGAAGGCACCGTCATCCTCCGCGACGAACTCACCGACGAAAACTACGACGTCAGACCGAAACTCGTCATCAACGCTTCCGGCGCGTGGATAGACGCCTCCAATCGCAAACTTGGGCTGTCCTCGCGCTTCATCGGCGGCACGAAAGGTTCGCACATCGTCGTCAAACACGACGCCCTCCGCAAAGCCATCGGCGACCACGAGTTCTTCTTCGAGAACAACGACGGGCGCATCGTGTTGATCTTTCCGTTGTACGATTGCGTACTGATCGGCACCACGGACATCCCGGTGGAGGATCCCGACGACGTGCGATGCGCGGAGGACGAGGTGGATTATTTTCTGGGGATGGTCGCACGCGTCTTTCCCGACCTGAGCCTGACGCGCCAAAACATTGTTTTCCGCTTCTCGGGCGTTCGTCCGCTCCCCCATTCGGGCGCAAAGACAACCTCCCAGATCTCACGCGATCACAGCATCGAGGTCATCAGCGGCGAGTGGACGAACCTTGATTTTCCGGTTTATTCCCTCGTCGGCGGCAAGTGGACTTCGTTCCGCGCCTTCGCGGAACAGGTGACCGACAAGGCGCTCGCGCACCTGGGTTTGACGCGTCAAAAGGACACGCGCGACCTTCCCATCGGCGGCGGGCGCGGCTACCCGGCCGACGAGGAGGACATGCGCCGCCAGATCGAAAGCCTCTCCGCGTGGACGGGAGTGGCGCGCGAACGACTGAAGATCCTCTTCGAGCGCTACGGCACGCGCGCCGAGGCGGTCGCCACCTTCATCAATGGCGGCACGGATCACATCCTGCAAACGCTTCCCGATTATTCCCTGCGTGAGATCATCTTCCTCGCCGCGCACGAGAAGATCGTCCACCTCGACGATTTCGTCCTGCGCCGGTCCATGCTGGCGATGTTGGGGCGTCTCACGCGCGAGTCGCTGGAGGAACTGGCGCGGGCGCTCGCCAATGCCCTCGGCTGGACGAAGGAACAGAGGGAGGCTGAGGTGGCGCGCACGCTGTCCATTCTGGCGGACAGGCACGGGGTCGTCCTGAGCCGTCGCGTTGAGTCCGTCGAAACGGAAGACGAAGGATGAAGAGGGTGGGTGGTAGAATAGTCCCCTATGTCCCCCAGAAAATCCAAACCCGAGATTGATCTCGTCATCCCCGTTTACAACGAGGCGGGGGTCGTCGAACAGACCTACGCGGAGCTCTGCCGGGTCATTGACCCCATGCCGCACAAGTTCCACATCTATTTCGTGGACGACGGTTCGGAGGACGCCACGGTCGAATCCCTGAACGCGCTGGCTCGAAAGGACAAGCGCGTCATCGTGCTGGAACTCTCGCGCAACTTCGGTCACCAAGCCGCGTTGACCGCCGGGCTAGACGCTTCGCAGGGCGACTTTGTCATTTCGATGGACGCGGACGGACAACACCCGCCGGAAATGATCCCGCAGATGGTCGGTCTGTTCGAGCAGGGATACGACATCGTGCAGGCGCAGCGGATCGCGGATGGCGGGGCGTTCTCCTTCAAGCAGGCGACCTCTTCCGCGTTCTACCGCCTGATCAACGCCATCAGCGGGACGCAGATGGTGCCGGGCGCGGCGGATTTCCGCGGCATGAGCCGCCAGGCTGTGGACGCGTTGAAGGCGATGCCCGAATATCATCGTTTTCTGCGCGGCATGGTCTCGGCGATCGGCTACAGGAGCGTCATCCTGCCCTATCACGAATCGAAGCGCATCGCGGGCAGGTCGAAGTATTCGCTCGGCAGGATGTTCCGCCTCGCCATGGACGCCATCTTTTCGTTTTCGCTCGTGCCGTTGTACATCGGTTTGAGCGCGGGGGTCTTCTTTCTCTGTCTCGCCGCCATCGAAATGCTCTACGTGTACTCCTTCTGGTTCAAGGGCGATACGTCCACGCTCGCGCCGGGCTGGAGTTCGCTCATGTTCATCGTGTTGATCGCAAGCGGAATCATTTTGATCGTGCTTGGCTTCATCGGCGTGTACGTCGGTTACATCTTCCAGGAAGTCAAGCGCAGACCCATCTATTTTTTGAAGGGCAGGGCGGAATGACGCTGAACGAAAAACCCGTCTATCAATTCGTCTTCCTGCGCCACGGCGAATCGCTCGGCAACGCGCAATCGCGCTGGCAGGGACAATCCGATTACCCTCTCACCGACAAGGGACGCGCCCAGGCGCGCGCCCTGGCGGAAAGATGGAAGGCTGAAAACGCGCAGTTCGACCTGATCCTATCCAGTCCGCTGGGACGCGCAAAGGAGACGGCGGAGATCATCGCTTCGTCGTTGAACGTCTGCGTGGAACTCGACCCGATCTGGCTGGAACGCGCCATCGGCGAAATGGAGGGATTGACCGCGGAGGAGGTGCGCCAGAAACCCAAGCCGCCGTACACCAACCCGTTCGATTCCATCGGCGGGGACGGCGAAGGCGACTGGGCGCTATACCTGCGCGCGGGTCAGGCGCTTCACGGTCTGTTGCGGAGATCCCCCGGCAGTTACCTCATCGTTTCGCACGGCGGTTTGTTGAACCAGGTGATGCACGCCATTACCGGCGTCGCGCCGCACGCCGATCCTTCCGGCGTGCGGTTTCGCTTCGAGAACACCGCCTTCGCGCGCGTGATCTATCATCCGCACCAGCATCGCTGGGCGATCGACGCGGTGAACGACCGCGCGCACCTGCGATCCCTGGACAAAGAGTAAGCATGGCGCTTTCCGCATCTTTCGATCCGCTCAATGGCAGGTTGAAGTTCCTGATCTTCGGCGCGGGCGCGATCGGTGCCTATGTCGGCGGGAGCCTTGCGCTGGCGGGATATCCGGTGGTCTTCTTGGAACAACCAAAAACCGCGGAGGAGTTGCGCGCGCGCGGCTTGCGTTTGGACCTGACCCTCGACAAACGACGAAACACCCAGGACGCATCGGTGATTCCTCCCGCCTCGTTTGTCATCGTCTCCTCGCTGGAGGAGGCGCTTCGTTACGGACCCTTCGACCTGTCCCTGTTTGCCCTGAAATCCTTCGACACCCAAGCCGCGCTGGACGACCTCAAACCCTTCGCCGACAAAATGCCGCCGATTCTGTGCCTGTCGAACGGCGTCTCGAACGAACCGATGATCGCCGAAGCGCTGGGCAAGGACAAGGTCATCCCCGGCACGGTGACCTCCGCCATCGGGCGGCGCGGCGCGGGGGACATCGTCCTCGAACGACTGCGCGGTGTCGGCATCGCAAAGGGACATCCGCTTTCCGAAAAACTGAACGACGCGTTGAACAAGGCGTATCTTAATTCGCGTCTCTTCGAGGATGCGGCTTCGATGAAATGGTCGAAGATGCTGACCAATCTCATCGCCAATCCCACCTCCGCGATACTGGATATGACCGCCGCCGAAATCCTGGCAAATAAGGAGTTATACAAACTCGAAATCGCCATGCTCAAAGAATGTCTCGCGGTGATGGAGGCGCAGGGCATCGAAGTTGTAGATCTGCCCGGCACGCCGGTCCGCGCGCTGGCGTTCGCAACGAAACTGCCACTCTGGTTGTCCAAGCCCCTTCTCTCGCGCGCGGCGGGCGCCGGTCGCGGCGCGAAGATGCCCTCCTTTCACATTGATCTGCATTCCGGACGCGGCAAAAGCGAAGTGGAATACCTGCACGGCGCGGTCGCGCGCGCCGGTGAACAAGTCAACGTGCCGACCCCTGTGAACAAGGCTTTGACCGAAACGTTGCTGGCTCTGACGCGCGGAGAAATCCCGCTGGAAGAGTTTGCGCGCCAGCCGGAAAAACTGCTCGAAAAAGTGTAGGACAGTTTCACATTCGCGGGCGTGTCTCCCGATGAACTGAACCGATGTCTGCAACCCCAAACCTTTATGCGGTCATGTTGATCCTGGCGTCCGCCAGCGGCATGGTCGCGATCGGCGTCTCCCTGTCGCGGTGGCGTTCGCATGGGGCAGGCACAATGATTCTGTTGCTGGGCGGGTTATCCATCTGGTCGCTCACCTATGCGTTTCATTGGGTGTCGCAGGAAGCGGAATGGAAATATTTCTGGCTGAACATGACGTATTTCGGGGTGGTGACGGCGCCAGCCGCTCTGCTGGTTTTTGCGTTCCGCTACACGGGCAGGGACGCGTGGATCACGCCCTCGAGGCTGGCGTTGTTCGTCATCGAACCCGCCGCGATCCTGATATTGCTCTGGACGGACCCGCAACACGGCTTGCTCTTCGCCGGGAAACGTGCCCTCACAGCCAGCGTCCTGCTCGACGGGGGTCCGTTATTCTGGCTTCACGTCCTGTATTCTTATGGTTTGCTGCTGGTCGCAACGGTGATCCTGTTCGAGTATGCCCTGCGTTCGCTGCGGTTCTATCAATGGCAGATCGGGGCGTTCATCGCCAGCCTGTTGCTGCCCTGGGTCGCCAACATCCTGAGCATTGCAAAGTTGTCCCCGTTCCCCGACCTCGACGTGACGCCCATCGTCTTCACCCTTACCGCCATCGTCATCCTGTACGACATGCTCACCCGGCGCCTGTTGGATATCCTGCCCATCGCGCGCGACCTGCTGGTCGAAAACATGGACGAGGGTTTGCTCGTGCTGGATACCAGCAATCGCGTGGTGGATTTCAACGCTTCCGCCCGAAGGGTGTTTTCAGATTCCGACGAACTGAAGGTCGGTCAACGGATAGACGCCCTGCTGACCCGCTGGTCTCACCTGGTGGACAAGTACATCGTCGTGGAGCAGTTGGATGCCGAGATCGAATTGGACGGAAGTCCCCCAGCCTATTTCGACCTGCACATCAGGCCCATACGCGATAAAAAAGGCAGGTTGCTGGGACGGTTGATTACCTGGCGCAACGTGACCGCCCGCAAGCAGGTGGAACTCGCCCTACAGGAAGCCAACCAACAACTCAAACGGCGGGTCGAGGAGGTGGAATTGCTTCAAGCGCAGTTACGCGAGCAATCCATCCGCGATCCGCTGACGGGGACCTACAATCGCCGCTACCTCGACGAAACCCTCGAACGCGAATTCAAACGCGCGCAACGCGAGAGAAAACCGTTGACCATCGCGATCATGGATCTGGACGCCTTCAAATCCATCAACGATACCTACGGTCACCGCGCCGGTGACCTGGCGCTTCAACACGTCGCCGGGTACCTCTCCATCCACACCCGCGCCAGCGACATCGTCTGCCGCTACGGCGGGGAGGAGTTCGTCATCGTCATGCCCGGCGTTGACGTGGAGGTCGCCCGCTGCCGCGCCGAGGATTGGAGGCGCTCCATCGAGGACCTGGTTATCAATTCGCCGAAAGGTTCCTTCCACGTGACCACCTCCATTGGGGTGGCGGTGCATCCCGCGCACGCGGGCAGCACGGAAGATCTGCTTCGCGCCGCGGACGACGCGCTCTACGCCGCCAAAAGGGATGGGAAAAACAAAATCGTCGTGAGCGGAGAGTAGCGGGGGGTGTGCGCCGCTCGAGACCACAATTTTCGCCCGCTCTCGAATATTTGAGTGATACAATACGCCTCCCTTTAGGAAGGAGGATAAACGATGAACGATAAGATAAGGATCATTTCCCCTCGCGCCGAGGTCGAAATCCACCTGCCGGATGGACGCGTGTTATCCGGTCCGCGCGGGGCGGCGGTTGGGGAGTTCCTCGAAACCGTCGAACACGAAGCGCAACTGGTGGGGGCGGTGATCAACGGCGAACTGCGCGAATTGAACTATCCCATCCGGATCGAATCGAAGGTCCAGCCGGTGACGATCGCCGATCCCGACGGAGCGCGCATCTACCGGCGTTCGCTGACCTTCCTGCTCGAAAAGGCTTTTTCCGATCTGTATCCCGAAGGAATTCTTTACGTGGATCATTCCGTCGCGTCGGGCGGGTATTTCTGCCAGGTATCGGGGCGCGAGCCGTTGTCGGAGTCGGAGATCGAAGCGTTGAAAATCCACATGCGAAAACTGGCTGAAGCCGACCTGCCGTTCGAGAGGAAAGAAGTCCCGCTGCAGGAAGCCATCGAATATTTCCGCTCGAAGAAGTCCGAAGACAAGTTTCGTTTGTTGAAACACCGCAAAAAGAATTACCTGACGATGTACCGCCTCGACGACCACCTGGATTACCATCACGGTTACATGGTTCCCTCCACGGGGTATTTGAGCGTGTTCGACCTCAAGGCGACCGACGGCGGCTTTACGTTGAGTTATCCGCGCAGGCACAAACCCGACGAATTACAGCCCGTGCCGGAATATCCCAAATTGCTGGCGGCGTTTCGCCAGTACGGCGGTTGGCTGACGCGCCTGGGTATCGAAAATGTCGGTTCGTTGAACGACGCCATCGAGGAAGGGCGCGCCGGTGAGATCGTGCTGGTTTCCGAAGCCTTTCACGAACAGAACCTTTCGGATATTGCGCGCATGGTGGCGGAACGGCTCGACAGGAGTCATTTGATCCTGATTGCCGGTCCGTCCTCCTCGGGCAAGACGACCACCTCGAAACGTCTCACCGTGCAACTGCTGGCGTTGGGCATCTCGCCGTTCCCGCTCGAACTCGATAATTATTTCCTCGACCGCGACAAGACACCCCTGGGCGGGGACGGCAAGCCCGATTTCGAATCCATCGAGGCGCTCAACCTGCCTCTGCTTTGGGATCAATTGCCGCGCCTGATAAGGGGAGAGAAGGTCCAATTGCCGCGCTACAACTTCAAGTCGGGGAAGAGCGAGGCGGGGCATGTCATTCAGTTGAAGCCCGGACAACCGATCATCCTGGAGGGCATCCACGGCATGGATCCGCGCCTCATCCCCGAAAGTTTGAGCGGCGAGGCGTTCCGCATCTACGTCTCGGCTCTGACTCAGTTGAACCTGGATCGCCACAACCGCGTTTCCACCACCGACACCCGACTCATCCGGCGCATCGTGCGCGACGCGCGCGAGCGCGGTTATACTGCCAAACAAACCATCGCCAACTGGGAGGCGGTGCGGCGCGGCGAGAAACGGCACATCTTTCCATTTCAGGAGAACGCCGACGTGATGTTCAATTCCGCGCTGGCTTATGAGATGGCGGCATTGAAACCGTTTGCCGAACCGCTGCTGCGACAGGTTCCGTTCGGCACGCCCGAATACATCGAGGCGAAACGATTGCTTGCCTTTCTCGAATGGTTCCTGCCGCTGGATATTGATCTCGTGCCGGATAATTCACTGTTGCGCGAGTTCCTGGGCGGTTCGATCCTGAGGGATTTTACGGTGTGGAGATAAAGGGTCAGGCTCGGCTCGGGCTCGCTTTGAACAACCGAACAAACCCAGGCAATAACGACAGAACGTAAACTGTCAACGGAAGGATCGCCAGCATTTGAAGAGCGACCCAGCCGTACACCCCCATCAGGTAGCCGAGATTGCCGAGCAACCCAATCCAGCCGATCGGCATGGCAAGCAGAAACAGCAGGTCGGTTTGTTGGAAATAAGGCATCGCCAGCCCCATCGCCGCCGTCAATGCAATCAGGCGGCGTCCCGGCTCCAGGTGCAGTAACAATGGCGGCAGCCAAAACAGAAGCGCCCAGGGTCCCAGCCAGCGCCATAGCGAAACGCTCGCCAGGTCGTTGGGAGGATGAGCGACGAGGTTGTTCATCAATTGAAGGAGCCAGCCGGGATACACGACCAGGGACGCCAGCCAGATCAATACAGGCACCGTCATCACGCGCAGCCTGTCCTTCCACGTTATGTCCGCCATAAGCAGCAGGAGCAGGCTGCCGGTCAGTCCGGTTTGAAATTTTGCGCTCGCCAATGCAACACCCAGCCCGGCGACATGCCATTTGCGGTTGACCAATCCCCACCAACACAAAGCAAGTCCCCCAACGATCAAACCGGCGATGTTCCCATAGATGAGGCTGTAAAACATTTGATAAGAGGCGAGCGCCGCGAACGCCTTTCCACCGAATACGCGGACCGCAAAGAACACTCCGAGTATGTTTGCGCCGCTCCAAAGCGCATACGCCAGATCGAGCGGAAGTCTGGATAGAGCGGCGAAAACCGGCAGCATCCAATAGCCGTAATAATAGTAGAGTCCCTGATAACTGAAGTTGCCCTGCGCCGCCTCAAGATAGATCCTGAAATCGAGATACGCAAATGAGAGATTGGGCTGTTGCCGGATGAATATCCCGACCACGCCGAACGCCAATGCGAGCGCGAACAACTCTCCCAAAGTCAAGCGCCGATGCAGGCGTTCTTTCATCTGTTGGTTGTCGTGGGCAAGCGTCATTGATCCTGTCTCATGTCGCCGGCACTCTGAAGATCAATCCGACAACATATCCAGCCAGCGCGCTGATCGTGCCGATGATCGCCATTTCGATTCCGCTGCGGAAGGGTTTGCCGATGGTGACGCGGGCTTTGTACACGCCGACGATGAACAGGGTCAGGGCGGCGATGACAATGGATAGTCCGATGCTCAGGCTCACGGTCCAGAAGAAGAACGGGAAGAGCGGGATGAGGGAACCGATCAGGGCGGAGAATCCAACAATCAGCGCGGAGCGAAGCGCCTTCGATCTTTCCGGCGGCGTCATTTGGAATTCCTCCGACATCATCACGTTGACCCACACGTCGGGGTTGGAGGTGATGACGTCCACGATCTTATCGAGCGTCTCGCCTTCGAAGCCCTTTTTGCGATAGATGTCGCGTATCTCCTCGACCTCCACGTCGGGCGCGAGATGGATGTGACGGTATTCGCGCTCGCGTTCGCTGTGATACAGGTCGTTCTCCGCCAGCGTGGATGTGTATGCGACCGCGCCCATCGAGATGGATTCGGCAAAGGTCGCCGCGAGACCCGCCGCGATGACGATGCGCGCGTCCGCGGTCGCCGCGGCGACTCCGAGGATGACGCCCAGCACGTTGACCAATCCATCCTGCCCGCCGAGGATCACGTCCGAGAGGCGCGACTCGTGGCGATGTGGATCGTGATGATCGTGCCAGCGCACCTGTTCGATGATCTTGCTGTGCCCCTGTTTCATGGTTGACATTGACTCTTCTTTCTCTTTTACCGATCCAAATACATGTCGTCCAGCGAGAGTTCATCCTCCGCCGGTTCGAGGTGCGTGAAGACCGTGACCGCGCCTCCCAGCGCGGCACGGATGTCGTTCTCGAAGTCCTCCACGATGTGATGCGCGTCGTGGACGGACGTATCGCCCGCCACAAGGACATGCACCGAGATGAAGCGACGCGCCGCGGCTTGCCGCGTGCGCAGGGCATGGAAATCCACGCCTTTTTCGCGATACTTCGTCATCACCTGCCGAATGAGTTTCTGCTCTGCTTCCGGCAGCGCTTCGTCCATGAGACCCGAAACGGATCGGCGGATGAGTTGGTACCCCGTCCAAAGAATGTTGAGCGCGACCAGGATGGCGAGGATGGGATCGAGAACTTTCCAGCCCGTGAAGCCCGCGACCGCAACACCGCCGATGACGCCGACCGAGGTCCACACGTCGGTCATCAGGTGATGCGCGTCCGCTTCGAGAGTGATGGAGCGTTGTTTCCTGCCCGCGTCGAGCAGGATCCGCGCCACGATCAGGTTGATAACGGAGGCGGCAACGGACACTCCCAAACCTACCCCCAACTGCTCCAGTTCGCGCGGCTGGATCAAACGTTGAACCGCTGCGACGACGATGCCGATCGCTGCGCCGAAGATCAAAATCCCTTCGGTGACGCTGGCGAAGTATTCGGCTTTGCTGTGACCGTAGACGTGATCGCGGTCGGCAGGACGCGCCGCGACGACCAGCATGATCAATGCCATGACCGCGCCCGCCAGGTTGACGAGCGATTCGATGGCGTCGGACAGCAACCCGACGGAACCGGTCAGCAGGTAGGCAATGGTCTTGAGCGCGATGGTTGCAATCGCCGCGCCGATGGACAGCCACGCGAATTTGGTCAACGAGGCGCGGCTTTGCATCAGGTCGTTGTGTTCGGTTTGTTCCCGGGGCATAAAGATATGATACATGCGCGCGGCAAAGTTTGAAAGGGACGAAAGTCACAATTCGAAATAAAAACGGGACGGTTGATAAACCCACCCCGTTTTCCGTTGAGATGAAGGATGTTTCGTCAGTTCATCCCGATCCCGCGCGCCATCAACGCCGCGGAAAAGAGGATGACTGCCAGCCCGAGGACTTCCAGCCAGAGGACGGCGCGCGTGCGCTTGAATTCCGCTTCGGATACAACCGGAGGCTGGTTCTCTTTCAGAATCCGATTCCAACGAAGATAGCGAATCGTCGGGTCAATGGACAACAGTCCGACCAACGCGAACGCCCCCATCTTCACCCAGAAGAAGGGATTGTTGATGTAAAAGTTTACGCCCTTCCCGAAAAAGAACACGCGCAACAAACCGACGATCAGCAGCAAACCCGCTGAAATGCCATACGCAAGATCCACGCGCTGGAGGCGGCGCGCCTCCGCGATGGTTAATCCCTTACGAAAGGCGATAAACTCGTAGACCATGCTCGACACGAGCGCGAAGGCGAACAGGTGATGGAAGAATGCCATGAGCGCTGAAAGGGTCATTTCTCTCTCCTTTGGTTGGTCTCGAATTGTATTCGCGATACGGTAAAAAATGAAGCCGTTCGAGCGGAAATCAACAGGCGTTTTTTTCGCAGATGTGCTACACTGTTATCGAAAGACATTGCATCCATCTTTTCGCCAAATGGAGGAACCATGCGCAGGTCAACCCGTTCGTTCGTGACATCGGTGATCCTGTTCGTTTTGCTCTCGACGCTCGGAGGAAGCGCCTCCGCCGCGCCGCCCACGCGGGCAAAATGGACGGTGATGGTTTACATTTCGGGAGATAATAATCTCGAATCGTATGTCGTCCCCGATATTGAAACGGAACTTGGCGCGGTCGGTTCGAACGCGGACGTGCAGATCATCGCGCTGGCGGACCGCGTGCCCGGATACGACACCAGCCGCGGCGACTGGCAGACAACCAAGTTGTTCCGCGTCATGCAGGGCATGTTAGCCACGCCCGAGAACGCCCTCGCCGATTGGGGCGAGCGCAACTTCGGCGACCCGCAAACGCTGATTGATTTCGTCGCGTGGACGAAAGCCAATTATCCCGCCGACCGTTACGCGCTCTACTTCTGGGGTCACGGCTGGAGTTGGCATCCCGGCTGGGTGATGGCGGACGACACCGATGAGGACACGCTGGATTACCACGAGACGAAGGCGGCGATCCCGTCGCTCGGTTTCATTGACGTGATCGGGTACGACGGTTGTAACATGGCGTCCATCGAAATCCTCGAACTCTGGCATGGACATGCCACCGCCTTCACCAGTTCGCAGGAATGGGTGGGCGGCGAAGGGATTCAATACGACCTTGTCCTCGCGCAATTAGCCGCCAACCCGAACATGACCGCCGACCAGGTGGCAATCGCCACCAGCCAAAGCGCCACCAAAGACAAGACCTGGTCTGCCGTGGCGGTGGATTCCCGCCTCGACGCGCTGATCGCCGCCGTGGATCAATGGTCGGCGGCGTTGAACGCCGGGTTGGGAACGCATCGTAAGAAATACGATCAAGCCTTCACTGCCACGCGCTCCTTCTGGCAGGCGCCCATGGACAAAGATTTGTACGACATGGCGTACGAGATCAAGAACAAGGTGAACGACACCAACATCAAAAACAAGAGCCAGGCAGTGATGAACGCGGTCACAGGAGTGGTCCTGCACGAACGGCACGTCAACGCGTATTCCGAAGTGCGCGGCATCACGATCTATCACATCTCGAAGGCGTCGCAAAAGGATTCGGATTACGCGTATTATCGGTCAACGGTGGATTTTGCGTTGTTTACAGGATGGGATGAGTTTTTGAACGCGTACGCGAAGTAACCCCCTCCGCCCTAAAGGGCACCTCCCCCAAAATCCGACGAACTCCAGTCGGATTTTGGGGGAGGCTGGGTGGGGGTAGGGATTAACAAGACCTCCAAGTTTGCGGCTCGGAGGTCTTGTAATTTTATAATGTTTGTTTGTAGGATTGCTCTATTAAGTACATCACAGAGTCTAATTCTGATAAATTAGACAATTTTGTTTCTACTGTGCCTGTGCCGTGATGACCAATATTTGTTACATCTCTACCCAATTTCTTGGGATCGTCTAATTCTTCATAAAGTATATCCAACCACATTTTCAAACTGTTGGATTGAATTTGGAGTTCGCAAAAATTTTTCCCGTGTTTGTAACTTATATATATCTTGTTGGGTTTTTCAATAATATCGCCATCGGCGTTTAGAGCAAAGATCCGCTCTCTTATTGCTTCAAAAAGAATCCGTGCATCATTCGGCTTTCCCTGCAGATGGTCATCCAAAGTGTAAATGGTTTCCCCTGCATCTTCACTTCCTTGCTCAATTTTGGGGTCCGTCGCTTTTTCTTTTTTGGTTGGTTTCACATCTGTTGTGGCGAAAATGGATTCCAAGAATAAGAAATCATCCCCGTATCGTCGATATGTCCATAGTTGGATATTGGCGCCAATCCGATTTACTGCATATTTGTCATATTCCGAGAAACTCTCTGCCACTAGAATTAATCGCGGGCTTGACCAATCAATCTCAATATCCTTACCCAATTTCTCCTGAGCGGCAAGGGCAAAGTCGCCTTTGTGGTCTACAAGCCAATCCAGATAGAACAAGCCTTGATTGATGACATTATCTTTGCCAGATTTTTTGTACTCAACAATGACAGGCGTTCCATCCTGGTCAATGCCCAGCGAGTCGATCCGTCCTCTTTGTCTGTCGCCAGTTGTAAATTCAGACGCGACAAAACGGACACCAAGCAATTCTTCAAGGTTTGCCTCAAATAATTTTTGCAATCCTCTCTCATTTTTAAAGGAACTTGGCTTCACTTGTGATACTTGTTGCTGCTTGATCTGATAGAGTGGCACGGTATCCGTCCTTGAATAGCCAAATTATAAACTATCGGGCGGTGTCCCTCCCTTCACCACCCATCAATTACCATTTACCAATTACGAAATCACCCCCAACCTCTTCCCGACCTTCGCGAACGCTTCCAGACCCTTTCCCAGGTCGTCGTTATCATGCGAAGCGGAGATCATCACGCGGATGCGCGCTTTCCCTTTCGGCACGGTGGGGAAGCCGATTGCCATCGCAAAGACGCCTTCTTCGAATAATTCTCGGCTGAATTGTTGAGCCAGTGGCGCTTCGCCGAGCATGACAGGGGTGATGGGCGTTTCGCTAACGCCTGTATCGAATCCCAGTTTCTTCATTTCGGCTTTGAAATACCTGGCGTTCGCCCAAAGTTTGTCAACCAACTCAGTTGATTCTTCAAGCAAATCCACAGCCGCCAAACATGCCGCCGCGTCAGGCGCGGTGACCGCGGACGAGAAAAGGAACGGTCGTCCGCGCTGACGTAACCATTCGATAATGACCTTGTCGCCCGCGACCATTCCGCCCACGACGCCGAAGGCTTTGGACATGGTGCCGACTTCGATGTCCACTTTGCCGTGCAAGCCGAAGTGATCCACGATGCCGCGCCCGCCCTTGCCCAGCACGCCTTCGCCGTGCGCGTCGTCCACCATGAACAAAATATCGTATTTTTGCGCGACCTCAACCAGGGCAGGGAGGGGGGCGATGTCGCCGTCCATGCTGAAGACGCCGTCCGTGACGATCAAAGCCCGACGGTGGGATGAAGCGTGTTCCTTGATCGCATCCTCCAGCGCGCCTGGGTCGTTATGTTCATACGCGACGATCTTCGCGCCCGACAGACGGCATCCGTCAATGATCGAAGCGTGATTCAACCGGTCGGAGAAGATCACATCCTCCTTGCCGACCAGCGCGGGGATGGTTCCGAGATTGGCGGTGAAGCCCGATTGAAACGTGATGACGTCCTCCGCGCCCTTGAACTTTGCGAGCCGCTGTTCGAGTTGCACGTGCAGGTCGGTCGTCCCCGCAATCGAACGGACAGCGGCGGGACCCACGCCGTACTTCTTCGTCGCCTCCTTTGCGGCTTCGACGACCTTCGGATGATTCGCCAGCCCGAGATAATTGTTCGAGCAAAAGTTGAGCGCGTTTTTCCCGTCCACGACGAGCCATGCGCCCTGCGCCGAGCCGATCGTGCGGATGCGGTTGTACAAGCCCTGTTCCTTCAAGCCTTCGATTTCCTGTGTGACCCAATCGAGTTTTGTTGACATGTGACCTCCTGACGAGAGACTAGAGAATTAGAGATTGGAGAATTGATCGTTTTGTAATTGGTACGTAACTATTATAGCGAGTACGAAATCAATGCCTGTCATCGTTTGAATGTGACAATCATTCGTTTTTCGGATTTTCCACTTCGGCGAGCAGACCCAGTTCGGTCAACGCATCCATCACCTTTTGGATGGCTCCACCTTTGATGACCGCCGTTGTGGGACTTAGCACTTCGCCCAAAAAACGCGCCGCCGTGGACTTTCGGCGCATCTCTTCCAGAACTTCGGGCTTGCTCACCTTCAAAATGACCTGTGTCTGCACCCGAGCCTCTGTGCCATTTACTTCCCAGCGTTTGAGCGCCTTGACCAGCGAAGGTGGGACCTTGTTGTCCGTGTGTTTGACGAGCAGCGCCAGCAGATGCCCGGCTTTCAATCCCTGTTCTTTGGCTTTGGTCAGGGAGTTGGTTGTGACGCGATAACGATACACGTCGTCTTTCGGTTCATCCCATTCGCAGAACCGCGAGATTTGATAACGCACAACTCGCGGCGCGTGGCGTGGAATGAAAATCCTCCCGCTCGAAGTCGCCGCAATCTTTCCACTTTCCACTTTCCCACCTGCAATTGACGAGGTTTTAAACGAAGTTGCCTCTGCCGCCCCCTCCGCCGCCGACAAATCCACCTGCCCCAGCCAGTGCAAAATATCGGTGATGAAATACCTGACGAGCGCGCCGTCCACTTCATCCCAATACGCGAAGCCGCGCAGGTATTGCCCGTCGGAGGCGCGTTTGATGAACCATGAATCGTAATCGCCGGCGGGACGCTGGAAATCGGCGTATTTGGCTTTGATGTCACGGAGGAAGGCGTTGAGACTCCACCATTTCCCTTCAGGGATTTCATCGAGCAGGTTGAGGAGGAACTCGCGCGTTTCGAGCGGCTGGTTCGTCCATTCACCCTCGCAGATTATTCCCGGCATGAGTTTGAGTTCGTTGAAGGAGTCGCTTTCGAGCCATGCGTCTTGCAGCATTTTCAGGGCATCTGCGCGGGAGGCTTCGAGGAATATTTTCACGGCATCGGCTTGTATACTATTTTTCCTGATAAGTTTGGCGGAGGTGAGCAGGTTTTGGAGTCTGTGAGCTTGCCCCCGTAACGACGTCAGCACGCTGGCTGAGTCCAAACTCATGCCCATGCGCAACGCGGCGAGCATGGTGGTTGCGTCGTCGAGGATGTGATCGTTTGCGAGCATCTCCCGTCCCTTTTCGCCGGGGGAGGCGGGACGACCGAGCGGCTCGGAAACAACCATTCCATCCTCCATCTTCTTTCCACTTTTTTCCACCTTCTCTTCTTCACGCATTTCACGGTTCAAAAGAGATAGCAGGTCATCTGGAATGTAGGCGAATTCCTGTGGTCCTTTTTCCGTATCGAAGAAGGCTCTGGCGAGCAGGCCGCGATAATACAATATCTCCGTTGCAGAGGCTGGCTTGAGGTACAGTTTTTCGCGGTCGCGTTTGCCCGCGCCGGCTTCACGGATTTCGCCGTGTTTGCGCGTGAACGTGCCCCAGGGGATTCGTCCGCCGGCGTGGACGAGGGTGGCAAGGGCGGAATCCGCTTCGGGGGGGAGGGAATCAATTAGTTCAGCGAGCAGGTCCGGGTCGAGGAGCGAAGCGCAGAGTTCCTCCAACGCCCCTTCCGCTTTGGGAGAGTCCAATTCGAGTCCCCATAGTTCCGCAACGATGCGGAGGTGTCCGATGTCTTGTTTGAGGAGGGAGTGAAAAAGGTCGGGCATGGGTGAAGGTACACAAGTAAACAGGTCAACAAGTACGCATGTATTGTACCTGCCTGCCTGTCTGCGTGTCTACCTGTGTACTTGTCTACTTATATACCTGTCTACCCTCTTATCACTTTCAGTGCGTTCGGAAGAATCTCAAAAGAAACTTTGCGAATATCGGTGCCGGGACCGGAAAAGATCTCGCCGTCGGCGTGGATGTAAAGCGGGCGGTCGGCGGTGAGGGTGAACTTTTTGCATTTGTCCAGCGTGACCTGTTTGAAGCGCCCGTGCGTGCCTTTCATCACTTCGGGGACGATACGAAACATCATCGGTCTGCTGACGTCGGTGATCATGGCGTAGTCGAGGACGCCGTCGTCAATCCTCGCGTCCGGCGCGAGCAGGGTGGCCACAAGCGAATGCTTTCCCACCCCAAGGGAGGATGAGGGCTTCCATTCAAGTGGGACTGCCTCCTGAAGCATCTCACTCCCGGAAAGACTAAGGGTTTGCCGTTGGCCATCCGGAAAAGTCACGGCAACCGTGGCGTCTTTCGGCTCCCGAGCATGTCTCACCACCTCCAGGGAGAGTGAGGTCTCCGCGACTCGGTCCGCGCGCAAGAGCGGCGCGGCCGGATGGAAACGAAGCTCCCAGGCCGGCTCGATCTCCAAACGATATTCGCCCTCGACTCGGCCGTATCGGTCTGCTCGCTTGAGCAAGACCAAGCCTCTGAGGTTGGATGGCCAAGGTCGGAGCGCCCGGTAAAGCGACTGGGTGGCTGGAAGAGTGGGCGGCTCTTCGGGCGCCACCCCGACATGGAAGCGCCGAGTGTGTTTCTCGCCCGGGGCGAGGGTCGCCCGCGCGTCCGCCGCCCCTTCTTCTCGGATCCCTTCCACGGTCCACCCCACCGGGGCTTCAAGGCGTAGGGATTCAATCTCAACATCGATCTCCCCTCGATTCGAAACCTCCAGAATGACCTCGGACACCTCACCCGGCGTGGGGGACTTCCCCTCGTTCCGAATCTCCAAGCGAATGCCCCACAGGTCACCAAGGATTCGCTCCAATCGACGTTGCTTGTCGCCGATCGATTCCAGGGTCTCCAAGACCTGGCGCTGGTATCGCTCCATGTCTTCCGCCGACCAGAACTCTTTCTCACCGAGGACCGCTTCCGGAGGGAACCGTTCCCACTCGGTGGCGGAATCCACTTCAACGGCCCGCGCGGAGAGCGAGGCGATGGCCTCGGAGACACTCGCTTCCACCTTCAAGCGGTCCACGAGCAGGTTTGACAGCGCGAGCCGGAGAGCCGCGTTGAATTGCCGCTCAGACGCCGTTGCAGCCTCAGAAGGCCCTAAGTCCTTGAAGGGTGTAGCGCTTCCATCCAGCCACCAAGCCCCAGCCATCCCCTCAAAAAGGTCCCGCAGCTTCCCCTCAGGCCGATCTCCCACGACCAATCGGAAAGCATTCACCGGGGATTGTTCGCGCGCGGCGTTGACCCGGCCCCAGACCCCTTTGATGCCTTGTGAGCGGTGCCGGTTAAGCGCCTCGGCGGCAATTTCCTGGAAAGTGAGTCCGCGAATCGGGTCCGGATCCGCGACCCGGATGGCAACATCGTAATCCTCCCCAGGCAGGCCCTCATGGTGGCGCGCCTGCTGGAAAAAACGCTCCACTCGCCAGGGGACAAGCCCCTCCTCCACAAGCTGGGCGGTGTAGGCCTCGGGAGAGGCCGCAAGTGGAATCGCCTCGGCGATGAGCTCCGCCATCGCTTGGTGGTTGCCATGCCCCGATCCCACCCGGTGATTGGTGATGACCACATGGGGGCGCTCCGTGCGGAGGACACGAACCAGCCTCTCCAGCGCTACCTCCCGCCGCCAGAACCGCCAGGTCTCCTCGATGGTCTTGGAGTATCCGAAGTCCTTCTGGTTCAGACAGTAGACCCGAGTGCCCAGGAGTTCAGCCGCGGCTAGAGTTTCCCTCGCGCGAATTGCCCCGAGCTCCTCGTAGAGCTCCGACCCTATCTCGTTCTGTCCCCCTTCCCCCCAATTCGCCAACACAATGGAGGTTCGGACCCCGCGCCCACGGTTGTAGTAGGCCAAAGTCTCGCTGTCCTCGTCATCCGGGTGGGCAGCCACGCACATCAGGCGCGAGTCCGTCCCAGTCTCGAGCAGCTGCTGCCGGATTCCGGCCAGTCCTCGGTCGGGGAGCAGACGCGGGGCTTCCTGGCCCAAAGCGGCAGTGACCGCGAGGCAGAGGGCCAACAAACGCCCATATGCGGGCAAGAGGTTTTTCATGGATCGTATGTTATCACACAACCGAGTTTCCCCTAATCCGGCTCCTCCACCCGAGAGAGCGCGCGGATCATCGCGGTGGTGGTCTCGCGTTCGTCCACCACCACCTCGGTCGCGCCCGCGGCGCGCAGGAGATTGGCGTTTCCCATGTAGCGGCAGCGCGCGAGAATCGGGGCCTTGGGGTTGAGCAACCGAACCGCCTTGATCACCTGAATCGCGATTGGGTCATCCGGCACGCAAACCACGATCAGCTCGCATTCATTCACCTCCGCGCGACGGAGAATTTCCTCATTGCGAGCGTCGCCCGCGATGGTCCGGAACCCCTGTTGCGCGAAGGGGTGGAGGTTAACCGGGCTCATGTCGATCAGGGCCATGTCGAACCCATCCACCTCGAGCTTCGAGAAGACCTTGCGGCCAATCGGACCGACCCCGATCACCACCGCGTCATGAATGTCCGGAGGCAGCGTTCGGACCGGGACATGTCCCTCACGGTCCTTCTCCTTCGACAGGGCGGTCCAACCCAATCCCACCTTGAGGAGTTGAGGGGTGACCACCAGGCTGCCGATGGCCACGGCCAGGAACCACCCATAGGCGTCGGCGGACAGAATCCCCGAACGGACACCCTCCAGCGCCAGGACAAAGGAGAACTCGCCAAGCTGAGATATCCCGAGACCCATTCCCAATCCGGCCTTCCAAGAAACCCCGGTGACTCGCATCGAGGCCGCCCCGACAAGGGTTTTGAGCGCCAGCGTGGCGATGAGCAACGGCAGCAGCCCCCTCCATTCCCTGATGTAGATTCCCGGGTCGAGCAGCAATCCAAGGCTGATGAAGAACACCGCCGAAAAGGACTCCCGAAAGGGAAGCGCGAGGGCGTCAATCTGGCTCGTGAGCCGGTTGCCGCTCAGCACCATCCCGGCGAGGAAAGCCCCCAATGGGGGCGGCAGCCCCAAGAGGTGGGATACAAACGCGGTCCCGGCGATCACGACCAGGGTGAAAAGGACCACCAACTCAGGGCTCTTGAAGTCCACAAGCATTCCCACCAGCCATCGCCCGACTGTCCAGCGCAACCCGAACACGGAGAGCACGAGGACCGCCGAGGTGACGAGCAGTTTGAGAAGCGCCATCGCGGCGGGAGCATCCCCGGCGCCGGCGAGCAGGGGGATGAAGAGCAGGAAGGGGACCATGGCGATGTCCTGAAAAACCACAATTCCCATCGCGCGGGTGCCATGCGGAGTCGCCACCTGTCCCCACTCCGCGAGCGCTTTGTAGACCAGGACGGTGGAACTGAACGAAAACGCCACCGCGAGAAGCAGCGCCGCGCTTGAGGGAAGCCCAAGCCACCTCAGGGTCGCGTAAGCCGGAATCGCGCACCCGACCGTGAAAACACTTCCGCCCACAAGGAGTGGGCGCAGGATTTTACCGAAGTCCTCAAGCGTGAACTCAAGTCCCACCGAAAAGAGCAGCAGCAGGACCCCCACGGTCGCGAAGGATTCGATCTGATTGGAATCATCGTGGACCCAACCGAGCGCGCCCGGTCCGATCAGCGCCCCGACCACCAGATATCCTACAAGCAGCGACACGCCGAGCCGTTTGCAGATCGCCCCGGCCGCGAAGCCCGCGAGTAGAATGACCAGAAGGTCCTTGATCCAGAGATGCTCCATCGTGGCTGTCCCATCGTGGGGCGCTGCGCGCCGCAGCCCATGCGGCATCGGACGGTGAACCCGAATGAGCGCCCCGCGGAATCACTTCCGGCCCCGTGTCCCCCTTCGCCCCTTGACCTCTTTCCGGATCCGTTGGGGATGCTCCAAGAGGCGTGAGAGCTCGGACATGAACTCGTTCACATCCTTGAACGAACGGTAAACCGAGGCGAAGCGGACATAGGCCACTTGGTCGAGGTGTCGCAAGGTCTCCATCACCAGCTCCCCGACCTTGTGGCTCTCCACCTCCTTCTCCGGCTGGCTGAAGACCCACTGCTCAATGGACCCGGTCACCTCCTGGATCTTGTCCTCGCTGATGGGTCGTTTCTGGCACGCGGTGCGGATTCCGGCCGCGATCTTCTCTCGATTGTAAGGCTCGCGCCGTCCGTCCTTCTTGATGATCATCAACGCGATCTCATCGACATGCTCATAGGTGGTGAAGCGACGGTGGCAGGCCAGGCATTCCCGGCGGCGTCGAATCGCGGAACCATCCGGCATCGAGCGGGAATCGATCACGTGGTCATTGTCGGCGGAGCAGTAAGGACAGCGCATGGATGGTCAACAGGCCTTGAACAGGGGGCCTTCCCTCGGTATAGTCTCATGGATTCTAGCGACTTTGAGGAGTTTGAGGAGTATCATGCCGAGAGTTTGCGCTCTGACCGGAAAGAAAGTCGTGGCGGGACGGAATGTCAGTCACGCTCACAATGTGACAAGTAGGCGGTTTAAGCCGAACCTTCAGAAGAAGCGAGTGATGATCAACGGCAAGAAGGTGCGCGTGCTGGTCAGCACGCGGGCTCTGCGTTCGCTCACTCGGGGCAAGACCAAGAATCTGAATCTCGACGTTTGACGTCTCTCTGAAACGGATTTAGGGGGACAGGGCGGTTTCGCCTGGCCGGAAGCTCGGCCCGCGAGTCCGCCCTGTTTGTGTTTTGCTTGGTCGGTTGCCGCGGCTACGATTCAGGCCCCGCGCTACCGGCTTCATCCCGGATCTCCCTGCGATACTCCCCCACCAGCACCCGCAACAAACAGTACATCGGAATCGCCAGCACCATCCCGGTTACTCCCGCGATCCCTCCCCCGAGCATCAGCGCCGCCATCACCACCAGCGGGGAAACATCAACGGTTTTGGCCATGACCTTGGGGCTGATAAGAAGCCCGTCGGCGGCCTGCACCACCATGAAACTCCCCAGCACCAGGAGAAGTTTGATCAACACCCAGTTGGCCGTTGTCTCGGGATCGAAGAACTCAAGCAGAGTGAGCGTGACTGCGGGAACCATCCCCATCGCCGGGCCGAGGTACGGGATGAAGTTGAAGCACCCCGCGGCGATCCCGATTGGGATCGCGAACGGCACGCGCAGAATGAGCAGGAAGAAAGTCACCATCAGCCCCACCGAGAGGCACACCATCGCCTGCCCACGAATGAAGCCCCCCAGCTGACGATCCAGTTCGCTTGCGAAACCGACCGCCCGAGGTCTCCACTTTTCGGGAATGACCTCCAAACATCCCTGCTTGAAGGCCGTGAAATCAAGAAGCATGTAAAACAGGATTACGCAGAGAAGCGCCACATACACGGCGAGCGAAACCAAGCCCCCCACGCGCGCGGAAAGCCATGCCCAGGCCCCGCCCGCGCCCCCCGCCACCATCCCCGCGCCTTTGGCGCCGTAAGTGAACACCGTGGACAAGTTCGACCATGTCAGGAGGTGGCGGTACTCTTCGTACACGCCAGTCCAGTACCCGGGCTGGAAAAAGGGGAGCGGTGGGGGTTGAAGCAGCGCCACCGATTCGAGCCGAATCTCGCCCGCTCCAGGCTCCGCCTCCAGGGAGAACAACGCGCGCTCCACTTCCGCCGGGATGTACACGCTCTCGCGAAGCCCTCCCGCCGGGGGAATCGGAGACCGCCACGCAAAGGACGTCGCCGCGGATTGATCACTGGTGAGCGCGACTGTCCAGCCATGCACCTCGGACGTGGCCTCGCGGACCACCACGGCGAGCGTGAAAGTGGAATCCGAGGGGAGCTCCGCGAGGTTCTGACTCAGCACCCAAGCCTGCTCCTCGACCGCGGGGGAAACTCGAAGTCCCGAGGGGGGATCCTCATCCAGGGGGAAACATCTCGCGTCCTCAGAGGCCTCCCAATCGATGGGAAGGCCCTCGTTCCACTCGGTGAAGTCTCCGTTTTCCAGAAGCGATTTTGCGGAGAACCAGTACTCGAGACGTGGGCGCAACTCAGCGCCTAACGCGGGGAGATAATCACGGGAGACCTTTCTTCCGAATTCGGCGCCCTCGGCGAAGATTCTCGGAAGAATCGCCGCGAGCACCATGGGGATGGAGAGTCCCACGCCCAGGTAGAGGAGTAGAATCGCCAGGGCGCGATGGATTCGAAGCCGCCCGCGCCTCTCCCCGGCGATCCAGTCCACCACCGGACTCAGGAGGTAAGCGAGAACAAACGCCAACGCGAACGGGGAGCAGGTTTCCAGGATCGGGCCCCCGAAGAACCACAAGCACGCGGCGATCGCAACCACCGGGAGCGTGACCAAAACCGCGCGGCGGAGATTCCCGCTGGAGGAGCCGAAATCAATCTCAATTCGCATCCGCCATCCTCCCCTCGTTCACAGTCGAGCTCTCCGCGGCCCTCGGTGGGCCTGGAATGGGATTATCTTCGCCTCTTGCGGAGGAGTAGAATATAGGAATAGACGTTGTCTCGCTATGGCCTGGGAGGATTTCCACCATGTCTGAAGATAAACCACGACCCAAGCGGCGCCGGCTCCGAAACCTGATTGTGCTTCTTGTCATCGTCGCCCTCGTATTCGGGGGCAGCCTATTCGCCCTGCTGTCACTCTTTGGCGGAGGAGTGGAGGTGAAGCCAGGTTCGATTCTGGAGGTCAGGCTATCTGGAGGTCTTTCGGAGGGCCCCAAGGATGATCTTCTTTCGGAGCTTTCCGGGGACTCTCGGACTTCACTCTGGGATTTGCGTCGCGGACTTCGCGCGGCGGCGGAGGACCGGAACATCTCCGGGATTCGACTGACAGTGGAGCCGCTTGCCACCGGCTGGGGCGCCGCCGAGGAGATCTTGGCCGAGTTCGACCGTTTTCGCTCCTCCGGCAAACCGGTCCATACCCTCTTTCCAGCGGATATGGTCGAGGACCTGGACTACTTTGTGGGAACCGGCGGAGACCCGCTCTGGATCACCCCGGATGCATTCACCCTGGTCAACGGCCTCGCGGCCGAGGTGAGCTTCTGGCGCGGCAGCCTTGAAAAGCTGGGCATCGAGCCGGAAGTCATCATGTTCAAGGAATACAAGAGCGCGGGGGAGCCCTTCGCCAACCGGGAGATGAGCCCGCACATGCGCGAGGCGCTCACGGCGGTGCTGGAGGACATCGACCTGCGCTTCAAGGGACGGGTCTCCGAGCGGCGGGCCGGAGTCACGCCGGAAAGCCTTGCCGCCTTCCTCGCGCGCGGCATGGCCTCGGCCAGGGAATTCAAGGACGCGGGCTTGGTTGATCGGCTCGGATATGTGGATGAGGTGAACGAGGCGCTCCGTGAGGTTTCAGGTGCCAAGGAGTACGAAGGGATCACGCTGTCGAAATACCTGAGGTCCCTCAAGAAAGGCCCGCGCGGCGCGAGCGAAACCATCGCGGTCGTGTTTGGAGAGGGCCCGATCCTGTCCCTTGGGGAAGGCGAGTTCTTCGGGATGGGTCAGATGATCGTCGGTCCGGAACTGGCCGGCCACATTCGCAAGGCCGCGGAGGACAAGAAGGTCAAGGCGATTATCT
>JABWAU010000026.1 GCA_013360875.1 Anaerolineales bacterium
GCGCCGCGAGGTAGGTCTTGAAACCAAAAAAGCGTGAGGCGGTCTTTCAAATCGAATTTATCGAAGACCTCCGTTACTGGGTCGAAACCGACCGCAAACTCGCTTTGCGCGTCTTTGAATTGATTGACGCCATTTTGCGCGATCCATTCGAAGGCATTGGCAAACCCGAACCGCTCAAATATCTTGGCGCTGGTTGTTGGTCGCGAAGGTTGACCCAGGAACATCGCATTGTCTATCTCGTGCGCGATAATCGAATTGACTTCCTGCAAGCGAGATACCATTACAGCAAGTAAGTCACAATCACTCTCTATCCTCTACTAATCTTTCTTCACATAATACAACAAATGCGGATCACGCTTCATTTCGCGCGCCGTGAACGCATACACCTCGTTCGCCTTCATCAACTTCACATCCGCCTCGCCAATCCTGCGGATTTTGACAATCCCCGCCTTCTCCATCAACTCGCCCATCGGGTTGACTTCCGTCACAACGCCCTTGTCAATATCGCGCACCAACATTTCGAACGTGTCGGTGTACGTGACCCCGTTCTCGTCCGTCACCTGCCCGGTGAACTGCTTCAGATAGCGATAGTCCACGCCCTCCATCTGCTCGATATGATGAAAGAACGTCATGCTGTTCGTGTACGACAAGCCGATGATCATGATCTTCCCATCCAGATCGCGCAACTTGCCGAACACCGAATTGCGCTCATAGGCGCTCTTGTAGCGCAGGCTTCCCAGCATCTCGGCGTGTTTTCCGAGTACGGCAAACGAATAGAACGGATGAAACACACGCTTTGCGCGCGGGTCGAGCCGCACCAGTTCAGTCAACACGCCCATCTTCGACGGCGTCGTACGCACATCCCACGGCTCGCCCTTGTTGAAGCCAAAGTTGAACGTCGGCATAATCAACGTCCCTTCGCCGTCTGTATCGAGCGCCGCTTCTAGCGCGCGGATGACCGTCTGCGGTCCGCCGTCCACAGGTCCCAGCGATTTATACGAACTATGCACCAGCAAGGTATCCCCCTGCTCCACACCCAACGCACGAAACTCTTCGACTAGTTTTTCAAACGTAAGCATATTCTTCCTCCAGAATTTCAACGCTTCAACCTTTTTCTACACTGACGCACGCATCTTTCCAAACCGAGACCTGATCTGCTTCGAGAGCCATTCTCTCCCCTTCACCTTTTCTCCGTCTCTCCGTGCTTCAACCATTTTTCACCTTCTCATACGCCTCGAGAAGTGTACCAAAATTCTTCCGCCAATCTGCCCGCTCCTCAGCAGTCTTTCTCGCCGCCTTTCCCATCTTCCCCCACGCTCTGCGACTCTGGATGGCAAGCATAATCTTCTCCGCCAGATCGTCGGCATCCCCATCGCGGAATAGCCAGCCGTTGACTCCCTCCTCGACCCAGTCCCTGTTGCCGGGAATATCCGAGACCAAACAGGGAAGCCCGCTTGCCAGCGCCTCCAGCAGCGTGACCGAGGTGCCGTCCACGTGCGAGGGCGAGATGTAAATATCCGCCATGTGATACCAGCGCGGCAGATCGCGTTGACTCACCTGCCCGCCAAAATGAACACGTTCCATCACCCCGCCGTTCATCAATATCTTGCGGATATTTGCTCCTTGTGAACCGCCGCCTAACAAAATCAAATTCACATCGGGATTCACGCTCGCCACTTTGACAAACGCCGCTGCCAGCACATCCACGCCGTAGATCACTTCCCACGTGCGGCTGCAAAAGAGCGTAAACGTTCGAACGTTCGAACGTTTAAACGTTTTAGGCATGAAATACTGCAAGTCCACCCCCCAGGGAAACACTACGGTGTTCTCAGGCTTCACCCCAAAAGCGATTGCCTTCTCGCGCGTCACATTGGCGTCGCAGGTGAAAAACGCGCTTCGGCGCAGTGTATATCGCGTTACCCACCGCATCCAGGCGCTTTTGTCTGCATCCATCACCAAATCATATCCCCACGACATCGCCAGCAAATGCCGGAAACCACTCAACGCAACGAGAAACGCGCAATTCTGTATCGGACCGGCGTGGATCAGGTCGGGCTGAATCGCCCGAATGATGCGGCGCAGGTCCAAGGTCAGACGCGGAACGTCGCGCCAGCGGAACTCGCGCTTCCCACCCGCCCACAAAATCTGCCGCACGTTTTCGGGAATCGGTCTGTCTTCCGTCTGGCGGTGGTTTGCTTCCAACTGCAAAAAGAAAACCTCATGCTCCGTCTTTGCCAGCGAGGAGAGAAAGCGGTAATCGTGAGGGGTGTAGTTTTTCGAAAAGTAGATGATCTTCATAAAAAAAAACAGGTTGGAACGTTTGAAGGTTTGCAAGTTCGAACATTCCAACCTTTCAACTTGTCAACCTTCAAACCAGGTCAGGCTCCCAAATCCGTCCACCTCAACTCTTTGCCCTTCGGCATATCCACCAGCGCCCGCGTGCCAATGACGTTTGGGATTTCATGCGGCTTGATCGCCCCCGGCGTGGCGGGACGCAGCACGTCAATCATCTCGCGCGTGAAGACCTCGCCCGCCTTGATGTCGCGCGCCGCGCGCAGACAGCGTCGCTGCACGATCTTCGTCTCCTGCTCGTTGCCCGCAATGAATTTATCGGTCGAGCCGAGCGCCCGTTCGAGTTGACGCGTCTCCTCCACCATGTGCGCCCATGCCTCGGGGTTCATCGCAAACTTATGGTCGGGTCCTTCGCGGTCGTTGCTGTCGGTAAAGTGACGTTCGATCATCCGCGCACCCAGCGCCACCGCGCCCAAAACCGTTGCATTCCCATGCGTGTGATCCGAAAGACCCAGCACCACCTCCGGGAACATGACCGCATACGTCTTCAGCACGTTCAAATGGATGTGGTCGAAGTTTTCCGGGCTGGCGGTGTAGTTGGTGTTGCACTGCATCAGGCACAACTGCTTGTTGATTTTGAGAATCGCATGGACGGCGCGCTGCACATCGGCAATATCTGCCGCGCCGCTGGCAATGATCATCGGCTTGCCTTTGGACGCCATGTGTTCGAGCGTTTCGATCCAGTCAATCTCGCCCGACCCCACCTTGAAGGCGGGAATGTACGGGTCAACGTGTTCGACGGAGTCGTAGTCGTAGGGCGAGGTGAAAAAGTGGATGCCGACCTTGTCACATTCCTCCTTCAGGATGGGTGTCCAGTCCTGCGGGAGCGAGGCAGCCGCATACACCTCGGTCACAGACTTCTTCCACGCCGCCTGATGGCTGACCTTCGAGTTCATGTGCGAAAAGCCATACTCTGAAACAATCTTGGGCGCCTGAAAATGCTGGAACTTTGCCGCATCCGCCCCCGCTTCCTTGGCGAGGCGAATCAGCAGTTTCGCGCGGTTCAAGTCTCCATCGTGGTTGGCGGCGATGTCGGCGATGAAATACGTCGGGTGATTGGGTCCAATCCAGCGGTCTTGAATCTTGAATTCCATTTTGTCCTCCATATAAGTTTATGGCTTATCAACCGGCTGTTGATAACTCCTGATTTTCTGTGGATAACCCTGCTGAAACTGCGCATAAAACCCGTCCAAACCCGTGGAGAACTCGGGGAGAGGACGTTCCAAATCTGTGGATAGTTTGTGGACAGACAGCCACAAGTTGTGGGAACGTTTGGCGGTCAGCCCCGACCGTTCAACGGATTGCGGCTCAATGAGGCTTTCCTTCAGCCCGAACTTGCGTGCCACCTCCACCCCAAACTGATACTTGTTCATCGGCTGCGCGCCAACCACGTGGTACAAGCCGTGCAAATCCTTTTCGAGCATGGCGAGCAGCGTCTGCGCGAGGTGATTAACCCACATCGGGCAGAAGACAACATCCGTAAACCCAAAGACCTTTCTGCCCTCGCTCAGGTTGTTGACAAAAAACTCGCCAAGGCTGCGCTGTCCACCCAGCGACCAGCCATAAAAATTGACCCTTGCAATGATGGCTTGCGGATTGACCGCCTGCACGGCTCGCTCGCCCTCGAACTTGGTCTGTGCATAGATGCTTTGGGGGTTTGGGACATCTTCCTCTGAGTACGCGCCCTCTTTTGTTCCGTCGAAGACCGCATCGGTGGAGAGGTGAACGAGTTTGATATTTCGCTCTGCGCACGCCTTCGCCAACTCGGCAGGGAAATCGGCATTGAGCCGCCTTGCCTGGTCGGGGTGTTTCTCGCACTCGTCGAGGTTTGCCATCGCCGCACAGTTGACGAGCCAGTCGGGCTTCGCGTCATCAAGGAGGGAGGCAATTTCATTGCTTTGCAAAAAATCGAACCGAATCACCCGAAACGGAGCCGACTTGAGCCTGCCGCGGTCCATGCCAATGACCTCATGCTCGTCCATTGCTTCGAGGGCAAGGTTGATACCTAAAAGACCGCTGGCACCAGTGATGAGGAGTTTCATGTAGCACGTTCCAAGTTTCAAGTGTCAAGTTCCACGTTGTGAGTTATGAGGTTTTGGTTGGTTTGTTGGGGCGGTGGGGATTTTTCAGGATGCCTTTCTTCAATCCGCCGATGATGGCTTGGGTCTTCTTGGCTTGTTCATAATGGGTCCTGAAAGCTTCTTCCTTGATATAGCTTGTGTCCAAAGCAACATAGAGTAAGGATTGCACTTCAACAGCGGAGCGACGAGCCATCCCCAGAAAACGGGCGAACTCCACGGTTGATTCATTATCAAATCCCTCCGCAATATTGGTCATGGAGGAAACAGCGGCTCTTTGAATTTGATCCTTCAATCCAAAATCTTTGGAGAACAACCCGTCCGATGTTATTTTGTAAATCATTCTCACCAGTTTACGCGCCTCCTGCCAGGCAATCAAATCCTCAAATTTCGTTACAGCAGTCATTTCAGCCTCCTTTGAAAATTTGAACAAACCGTGAAAATTCAGCAGAGAACATAGGACCTGAAACGTGAAACTTGAAACGGGACACTAGAGACCCCTACCCTTCCAACTTCCCCTGCTTGAACAATTCCTCGAACGGCGCGACGAACTCCTTGATGCCCTCGATATCAAGCCATTCGGTGTTGTTGTCGCTGGTGTAGGTGAACCCTTCGGGGAGCGGCTTGCCCTTGTCTTTCCATGAGTAGCCGAACCATGAAGCCTCCGCAGGCTGGATAACGTACATGCGCTCCAGTTCGACCGTATGGCGGGCTTCGTCTTCCGAGATCAAATCTTCGTGCAGTTTCTCGCCAGGGCGGATGCCGATGATTTCGATCTTCGCGTTCGGCACGATGGCGCGCGCCAGGTCAACGACTTTGGTGCTGGGGATCTTCGGCACAAATACCTCCCCGCCCTCCATCTGCTCGATGCACTCGATCACGAAACGAACTCCCTGCTCCAGCGACAGCCAGAAGCGCGTCATGCGTTCATCCGTAATGGTGACTATGCCGCTCTCGCGCTGCTTGAGAAACAACGGCACCACCGAACCGCGCGAACCGACCACGTTCCCGTATCGGACGCACGAGTAGCGGGTTGCCGTCCCTGCAGCGTAGGCATTGCTTTGAACGGTCAACTTCTCCGCTGCGAGTTTGGTCGCGCCGTAGAGATTTGCCGGGCTGACGGCTTTATCAGTGCTGATGGTCATCACCTTCTTCACGCCCGCATCCAGCGCCGCTTCGACCACATTTGCCGTGCCCATGATGTTGGTCTTGATCGCTTCCATCGGGTTGTACTCACAGGCAGGCACTTGCTTCAACGCCGCCGCATGGACGACGACATCCACACCGTGCATCGCGCGGACAAGCCGCTCGCGGTCGCGCACATCGCCGATAAAATAGCGCAGCGAGGGATGGTTGAATCCCTGCACGCGCATTTCATGTTGTTTCAACTCGTCGCGGCTGAAGATGATGATTTTCCTCGGCTGTTTTTCCTCGAGCAAGGTCTGCGTGAACTTCTTGCCGAAGGAACCTGTTCCACCAGTGATGAGCACAACTTGATTTTTCCAGTCCATAAATGCTCCAATTTCTATTTTCTAATCACGATCAACGGATACTGCCCGTTCTCGCCGAAGAAACGAGGGAAGGTCTCTTCGAGCCAGAAGACGATCCGCAAAAAGGCTTTGCCGCCGAACTGCGGACGCACGAACCAACGCATAAAACGCGGACTCAAACTGCGCCACGGATAAATCTCGAACCCGACCGCATCCTTCAATTCGTTCTTCAACCAGCGCGGCGTCATCTTTTCGACGAACGTGCCAGTTTGCTCTTCGTCGGCAGACCAGTCCTTTTTCTTCTTTTTGGCTGAACGACCTGAGAGCAGCCGCCCCACGGCAATGAGGGGTTCGGCAAGCCGCATGAGTAACGGATTATGCCAGCCGTTGACCACGACACCGCTCCTGCCCGCTTTCAGCACGCGGGTCAATTCCATGTAGGCGCGCTTGTGTTCGCTCAGCGGCAGGTGATGAATGGCGTGCATGGACACGACCCCATCGAAGGCATCGGGCTTGAACGGCAGGTTGGCAATGTCCGCAACGACAAAGAGCCCTTTGTCGCCGAGGCGGCTGCGCGCTTCTTTCAAGGCGGTGATGGAAATATCGGCGCACAGACGATAGTTGTAGCCTTCAGAATACGTCAGATATTCGGGCCACTGCACAGGACCGGAGCCCGCATCGAGAAGAATCTCTCCGCTTGGGGCGAGGTGCCGCTTGACGCGCATGTGGCAGCTGTGAATGTATTCCCTCGAAACCGGACGCAGGTCTTCGTAGCGGGCGTTCTGGTATAACCCATCGCCAACCTGCGACCAGCCGATCTGGTCATAAAATTCGCGCACTTGTTGTTTGGTGTTTTCGCTCATTCGAAACTTCAGCCACCGATTCACAAATTAGTCTTTACGTGGACGTTAGAGAACGTCCAACTACACACATCATCTCAAGATGAGACGGTTGCGAGAGTTACTTCCACGTAAATGGTTCGCCGACGAGAAACTTGAATGTATCGCCAAACTGCGACATGCCCTCGTCGCTTAGCACTTTCTCGAGGGGCCACACGTCAAGGTCGTCCCAAAAATTCATCAGACGCCAGGGGAACGGGCGCGGATATTCGAAGAAGAAGCGGTAGGCGTAATTCCAGGCTTTGGCTGTTTGTTCATCTGTCAGGCGGTGGGCGGGCAAATCGAACAACACTCTTTCGAGCGTGGCAAAATATTCATCCCAGGTGTTGGGGTCGAGGGTGAAGCCGCGCCCGCGATAATGCGTCCGTCCACACACAATGACAGGGACGCCGTTCATGGCGGTCTCGACGCCGACGGTGGTGGTATATGCCAAACCGAGGCTGGCAATTTCGATCAGGTCGTAGGTGTTGACCGGGTCGAGCGCGCCGATAAGGTGAATGTGAGGCGGCAGGTGCGGCAGCGCCTCGCGCACCACCGTCCCCATGGATTTTGCCTGAGGCACCAGTTTCTCGCCGGGGTGAACGCGGATGACCAACTGCACGTCGCTGCGCGCGGCGAAATATTGGACGGTCTTCGTGATCCATTCGGACATGGACGAAGCGAAGATGTTTCTTCCCAGGGTGAGGCTGTCGCCCAGCACGTTCGCAGCCAGCAGGACGACCGGGCGATCATCCAGCCCCAGGGCTTTGCGCGTGGCTTCGGCGCCCTGCGAGGAGACGTATTGCCACAGCCGCTTCGACTTGCCCCACACACGCGCGCCGCGGCGGGCGTTTTCTAAATCGGCGAGGCGCTGATACATTTCATCGGTCATGGGCAGAGAGCAGCGTTCGCGCACAAGGTAGTCGGTATCCTGCTGCATGATGGAGGTGTTTTGCGCCAGCCAGATTTGTTCGCGCTGGTCGTTGAATTCGAAGGTCACTGCGGGGATGTTGAGATAACGCGCCACACGGAAGACGATGCCCATTTCGAGGATCAAGCCGTTGGGGACGAGGACAACATCGGGGCGGTGCTTCTGCATCCATGCAAGGGCGGCGCGGGCGGCAAAGGTGTTGCGCTTGAGGCGCAGGTCGTGCAGGGCTTTGTCGCCTTTGTCGTTCAGGTCCACTTCTTCGCGCATGAGGGTGTATTGCGCGTCCCACAGGGAGACCTCGGCGATGTCGGCGTGGAGAGAGGCCGGTAAATCGGGAGCAGGCTGAAGGTCCGGAAGAGAAGCGTGATGGACGAAGGTGGAAAGCGCTGAAAGCGCATCGCGTGTGTGAAGCGCGCGCTGCTTTTGAGTCAGTTTATCCTTTTCCTTGTGCCATTCGGCGTAGGGAAGAGTCAGCAACGTGACCTTGTGACCCAGTCCTGCGAGCGCAAGGGAAACGTGGGCGGCTTGTTCGATCCAGTAGTGAAGGGTGGCGAAGAAAAGAATGTTCTTTGTTGCGTGTTGCGTGTCGAGTATTGGGTGTTGCAGGATTGGTTTGATGCGTTCAACGTCGCGAGGCAATGATCTGTGCAAACGTGCGAGGTTGTAATGATCTTTACGAGCGCGACCTTTTTGCCGAAGTGTGTAATCGAGTTCGGCGGCGAGAGGCAGTTCACCCAGAAAATTGCGGAGAGAATTTTTGTTGAGCATATTTTTTACCACAGAGACACAAAGACACAGAGACACGGAGTTTTTATATTTCTCTGTGTCTCTGTGTCTTTGCGGTTAATCCAGCTTTTCGATCTTCCAATTCAAGCGCGGGCGCACAGGTCCCTGACGGACTTCAGCCCATTGCATGCCGGGCGCGCCGGAAATGTCCACATTGAATGAAAGCGCGTTCTCGTCCATGAAGTAACGTTTCACGCCGAATGAACTGGCGTTCACGCCGAGCGAGTAACGACCTTCATTGAAAAAGTCGGCAGGGATTTCACAGCGGCTGACGTAACGCCCCGCCTGGCGCGAGCCAAATTGTTCGTATTGTTTCGCATCATCGGTATCGAACGCGGTGAAGACATACTCGCCGCGCATCGTGCTGAGATACATGCCCACACGCAGACCCGTGATGGGCGCGTTGATCTGATATTCCCATTCGACGGTGAGGGGCTCGGTGGAACGGACGGTATCCACGACGTTCCCGCTTCGGTCTTTAATTCGGATTGCCACCGGTCTAAAAGGCTGACTCGCCGCCGGGACCTCATCCGCCTCCCAAACACGCTGACCCGATTCCGCCTGTCCCGATGAAAGATAAAAGTCAACCGCTTCGGGGGTGGGCGCGCGCTTGATGAGTTGTCCCTTTTTGAGGACAATGGCTTCCTGTGTGAGCCGAAGGATGGCAGACATGTTATGACTCACAAACAGGACAGTACGTCCCTGTTGAGCGACATCGCTCATCTTGCCGAGACATTTGCGCTGGAATTCCGCATCGCCCACCGCAAGCACTTCGTCCACGACGAGGATTTCAGGCTCAAGGTGCGCGGCAACTGCAAACGCGAGCCGCAGGTACATGCCCGATGAATAGCGCTTGACGGGCGTATCAATGAATTGACTGACTTCGGAGAATTCGACGATCTCGTCGAATTTCGAATCAATTTCAGCGCGTTTCATTCCGAGGATGGCGCCGTTCATGTAGATATTTTCGCGTCCCGTTAACTCAGGGTGGAAGCCTGTGCCAACCTCGAGCAGTGATCCCACGCGCCCGCGCACAGTGACCGTCCCTTCGGTGGGTTCGGTGACGCGCGAGAGGATCTTGAGTAGAGTACTCTTCCCCGCGCCGTTGCGCCCGACAATGCCAAGCACCTTCCCCTCTTCGAGGTCGAAGGAGACATCCTTCAACGCCCAGATCGTGGAGGTCGCGGTCGCGCCGCGCATCCCCTGTCCGCGCAGGGCGCGGTAGACGCGCACCGGGGTCATTAAAGTGTCCACCAGCACGTCACGGAACATGTTGTACTGGAACTTCTGTTGTGACGCGCCGATCTTGTATTGTTTGCCGATGTTGTTGACACTGATGGCGATGGTCATTTCTGTTTCCTGTAAGGGCGGCATTCCCCGATGCCGTAAATGCGCCAGAGAGCGTACGCTACACGTTAGATCGTATCCGCGAAGGTCTTTTCCATGTTGCGGAAATAGAACAAGCCGCCGATCAGGATAAGGATGGAGATGACGACCGAAACCGCCATTTCGGGCCCGGGTCCCGTGTTCGCGCCGAGCAGCGCCCAGCGGAATCCGTTCACCACGCCCGCCATCGGGTTGAGCGAATAAACGAGTTGCCATTTTTCGGAGATCAAGTTCGAGGAGTAGGCGACAGGCGTGATGAAGAGCCAGAATTGGGTCAGGAAAGGAAGCGCATAGTTCACGTCACGATACTGAACGTTGATCGCGGCGAGCCATAATGCCACGCCCAACGCTGTGACGATGGCAAGCAATAAGAACAATGGGAGCGCCCAGATCGCGTTGATCGAAGGCGTCACGCCGTAATAGATCATCAAGCCGATCAGGATCACGAACGCGATAACGAAATCCACCAGCCCCGAAAGGATGGATGCCAGCGGCAGGACGAGGCGCGGAAAGTAGATTTTCGTCACCATGCTCTGGTTCGTCGTCAGTGAGCGCGCAGCCTGGTTCAACGCGGCGGTAAACAATCCCCAGGGAAGAAGCGCCGTGTAGGAGAAGATCGGGTACGGGATGTCGCCGTCGGTCGGCAGTTTGGCGATGCGGCCAAAGAGAAAGGTAAAGACGATCATCGTCAGAACGGGTTGAATGATCGCCCACGCCGCGCCGAGCATGGTCTGTTTGTAGCGCACCTTCACGTCGCGCCAGATCATGAAATAGACCAGTTCGCGATACGCCCACAGGTCTTTCAGGTTCAGCGCGGCGAGACCGGTGGTGGGCTTGATGTAAATGGTGGCAGGTTCGTGTTTGGTGATTTCGGTCATATCTTCTCGTCGAACGTCGCAAGTCAAAAGTCGAAAGTCTGGCGCGTGACTTTTGACGTTAGATCTTCGACCTATTTGCCTTGAACCACTCGATCGTCCTTCGCATCCCCTCCTCGAACGGGACCTGCGCGCTCCAGCCAAAGTATTCCTTCGCGCGTGTGACGTCGAGTCCGCGGCGGGGCTGACCGTTGGGCTTGTCCGTCTGCCAGACGAGTTTGCCTTCGAAGCCGGTCATTTTCACGATCATTTCCGCCAGGTCTTTGATGGAAATTTCATAGCCCGAGCCGAGGTTGACGGGCTGCTCGCCGTTGTATTTTTCGGCGGCAGTGACGATGCCGTCGGCGGCGTCTTCCACGTAGAGGAATTCGCGTGTCGGCGAGCCGTCGCCCCAGACGGGGAGTTCTTTCTCGCCGCGCTCCTGCGCCTCCACCGCCTTGCGGATCAGCGCGGGGATGACGTGCGACGACTGCAAATCGAAGTTATCGCGCGGACCGTAGAGGTTGACCGGCAGGAGAAAGATGGCATTGAAGCCGTATTGCTGGCGGTATGCCTGCGCCTGCACGAGCATCATCTTTTTGGCGAGACCATAGGGGGCATTCGTTTCTTCGGGGTAGCCGATCCATAAATCATCTTCCTTGAAGGGAACGGGCGTGAACTTGGGATAGGCGCACACCGTTCCAATGGCGACAAATTTGCCCACGCTGTTCTTCCATGCCTGGTGCATCAATTCCACGCCCATCATCAGGTTGTCATAGAAGAATTCGGCGGGATGCTCGCGGTTGGCGCCAATGCCGCCCACGTTAGCGGCGAGATGGATGACGACCGCGTTCCTCGGGTTGATGTCCTTCAATGTGTCGGCATACAACCTGCGGATGTCGTTCGGATCAACGAGGTTGTAGTTCTGGATGCGCGGGATGAAGATGTCGGTCGCGCCGCGCTGCTTGAGTTTTTCAGTGACGAACGAACCGAGAAAACCCGCGCCGCCGGTGACGATGACTTTTTTATCCTGCCAGAAATTTTCAGACATGGTTTCTCCTATGTATATGTTATTGCGAGGGCGATGCTTTTTCACCCGAAGAGATCTCCTGATTCGTTGGGGATCGCTTCGTCGCAGCGAATACTCCTCGCACGATGGAGATTATTGAACTATAAACTGCGCATTCCTGTAGCGTGCATCGGTCGGGTTTGGGATGATGCCCGTTTTCAGGGCGAACAGCACCTCACGGATGCCGTCGTCCACATCGAGCGTGGTCTCGAAGCCAAGCACCCGCTTGATTTTGGCGAACGACACGGTGATGTCGCGCATGTCGCCGCCGAAGGTCAGGTCTTTGTATTCGACGATGGTCTCGGGCATCCGCTTGAGAATCAGCCTGACAATGTCGTCCTTCGAATAATTTCCATTGTCCGTTCCCAGGTTGAAGACCTGCCCGCGGATCTTCGACTGCTCCGCCTCGAGGCCCATGATGACGCCGCGCGCCGCGTCGCGGATGTGGACGAACGAACGCGAGTAGCCGCGCTGGTAGATGATCAGTTCGCGTTTGGTGAACGCCTCCAACACGAATTGATTGACGATCAAATCGAAGCGCGTGCGCGGCGAGATGCCGTACAACGTCGCGAAGCGGAACAACAATGGCGCGGTCGGCGCGTCCTTTTGCGCGAGCAGATATTCCTCCGCGGTGATCTTGGTCTCGGCGTATAACGATTGGGGATTCAACGGGGATTCTTCGGTGACGGGCTTGCCGTTATCGGATATGCCATAATTGCTGTATGTGGACGCGAACACGAATCTTTCCACGCCCAAATCTGCCGCCTGCTCGAAGACCATTTTCGTCGCCTCGACGTTGTACTTCCAGGCAACCTGTTTTCCAACAGCCTGACACGCGGGGAATCCCACGATCGCGGCGAGATGGATAAGCGCGTCGGGTTTCTGCCAGCCGTCCTTTACCGCATCCTTGATGGCGCGCGGTTCGGTCACGTCCGCTTTGACGAAATGGAAGTTGGGATGATGGAGGAAAGGCACCAGCGACTCCCCGCCGAAGAGGAGAGAGTCAAGGACGGTGACGCGGTAATTAAGGCGGAGCAGTTCCGAGGTCAGGAGCGAGCCGATGTACCCCGCGCCTCCCGTGATAAGAATGTGGCGATCCGTCATTGCGAATCCTCCATCTTGAGTTGCACTTTGAATCCATCCACTTGTAAAGCGGGGGCGTCTTTATCGGTCACGATCTCGATGCCCTGTTCGATGCAGGTCAGGCGGCAGATGTCCACCACGTCGCCCTTGCCGAGGATGCGGACGCGGTCGTAGCCGGCGCCGCGCACCTTGGCAAGGTGATCTTTGACGCGCTGGCGGGTTTTGCGATAAATGGAAAACGAACGCTCGACGTAATCCACAGCCAGGCGGGCGCGCAAGGCAATGCCTTCTGGCGTGATGATGTAACGCAGTTTCTTGCGTTCGGCGCGCGAGACCTTGAGCGCGCCCTTGGCAATGAGCCGTTTGATGTGCCAGTTGACCGTTCCGACCGCCACGCCGAGCTGCGTGGCAAGCGTGGACTGGTTCACGTCGGGGTCGTTTTCGATCTGTTCGAGCAGGGTCAGTTCGCGGAGTTCTTCGTTTGCGGTTTCCATGTTTTATTTATAATCCAAAATTCAGTAACTGAATTATAACCGAGAACGGAGGGCTGTCAAACGGGGAATATAAAACTTCCGAAGTCTTGCAGGCTTCGGAAGTTTTACACGTTACGCAAACTGCCCCAGGTTGACCGCAACGAGCGGAAGCGCGTCATCCACAAATTTTTCGAGGGCGGGGCGTTTCTTGCTGTGACTGTAGTAGGAGGCGAGCCCGTAAATTGCCCAAGCCGCCACAGTGGCTGGGATTTCAGTGGAAATTTTTGTGCCGCTTTGTTTCAGCCAGTGAGATAACAATTCGAAGAGAATGTTTTTGATGGTGCCTTCGGCAAGCGATTCGAATTGCTGATGCGGCTGGGCGCAGTCGCTGTGCAGGCGGGCGAGAAAGTCACACACGGCGAGAATCAGGTTTCTCAGATTCTCCGGCGAGTAGTGACAGGCGTTGAGCGTGCGTTTTTCCATTTCCCGCATGAAAGCCTGGCTGATGAAATAATCGAGCAGGGCGTATTTATCGGGAAAGTGGGCGTAGAAGGTGGCGCGGTTGATTTGCGCCCGCTCGGTGACATCCTGCACGGAGATGGACTCGAACCCTTTTTCGGCGAGGAGCGCTTCGAAGGCGGTCAGGATCAGGCTGCGGGTACGGCGGACGCGGGGGTCGAGGCGTTCGTTTTCGCTGGGGTTGATCAACATTTTTTCTCCTGTGTTGCTTATCCAACATTTTTGAGAATTTGACGGTTGACATGCGGCGCGGGGTTCAGTAAATTAAGCAACATCTGTTGTTTAGAATACAGATGTATCTTATCAGCACAGACAAGGAGAGTCAAGATGAATATCGAATTTCAGGCGCTGCCGATGAATGTTGTTTTGCTGGTTTTGTCTGTGTTTGTGGCGTACGGGCGTTTTGCCCTTGCCTGATTCCATTTTTCTCAAGGAGGTCGAACATGTCTGACACCATCGAAATCAAAGCATCCAAGAACGGTCCCTATCTGATTGCAAGCGGCGCGACATTCACAGATGCCGCCGGCAACGTCAAAACCTTGGACGGGAAAATGGTGGCGCTGTGCCGCTGCGGGCAATCGGCAAACAAGCCATTTTGCGATGGGACCCACAAAAAGATCAATTTCCAGGCGGAGGAGGCAACGCTCTCGCTCCCGGTTCTGGAAGGCGCTGCCGCCTAACCATGCGGGTCACGCCGAAAGCGTGACCTGTTTTTTTGGGGGGGCGCCGCGCGGCGGAATTAAATGCCTTGTCAGGTTGTCAAGATGAACAAACGAAGAGACTTTTATGATTACTCAAAAACAACCCCTCGCTCTGACCGATTTTTCCATTCACCCCGGCACGCAAATGGGGCAGATTTCGCTCAAGGTGGCAAATCTTGAAAATCAACTGACGTTTTATCAAAGGGCGCTGGGGTTCAAACTCCACTGGCGCGAGGGGAATCAGGCTGGCTTGGGCGCCGGCGGCAAAGACCTGCTCCTTCTGGTGGAAGAGCCGAACCTGAAAAAATACCGCGGCGTGACCGGCTTGTATCATGTGGCATACCTTTTCCCGAACCGCCGCGAGCTTGCCATCGCCATTGGGCGTCTCTTCGCGCTGAAGTACCCCAATGCGCCCACCGATCACATCATGACCAAGACCACCTATCTCGACGACCTCGAAGGCAACGGCATCGAGTTGTATTGCGAATCGCCCGAAGACGGCACGTGGACTATGTCGGACGACAAATTCGAAGCCCGCCGCGCCGACGGCTCGTGGAGCGACGGGCGCGAACCGCTCGATGTGGAGGCGCTGTTCAAGCACATCCGGGATGATGACCGCCTCGATGCGCCGGTCCCGCCTGAACTAAAGATTGGGCACGTCCATCTCCACATCCGCGATGTGGACGAAGCGGTGGATTTTTATCACGGGATCATCGGCTTCGATGTGATGGGACGCTCGCGTCAATTTCAGGCGGCGTTCGTCTCTGCTGGCGGATACCATCACCACCTCGGACTCAACACCTGGCAGGGACGCGGCGCGCCGCCTCCTCCGCCCGATGCGGTTGGACTTCGTTACTTCACCATTGATCTGCCGGATCAAAAAGCCTACGAGGAGGTCGTGGCTCGGGTGGACACGGCAGGCATCCCGTCGAACATGACCGAGGCGGGGTTGCTCCTGTACGATCCGTCACAGAACGGCGTCATCCTGCGCGTGGCGAAGTAGTAACGTCTCAAAGGTTCCTTGCGGGATATTGTTGCGGGTTAAGCCTTCGGGACGTCATAAAAACATCCGAAGCCGGGTTGACTTCGGATGTTTTTGTTTACTTCAACACCTTCACCACATTCCGCCCCGCCGCGCCGCTGACCCCGCCTCCGCCGTGAACGCCGCTCCCGCAAAGATAGAGATTGTCAATCGGTGTCCTGTGATTCGACCAGCCCGGAATCGGACGCATGAACAGGAACTGATCGAGCATGAGTTGACCGTGGTTGAGGTCACCTTCGGTGAGACCGTAGGTTTGTTCGAGGTCGAGAGGCGTGATGATGTGGTAATTGGTAATTCGTGATTGGAGATTGGGGAAATAAGCGGCAAGGGTGTTGATGGCAAGGTCTTTGAGAGTTTCATGTTTCAAGTTCCACGTTCCATGTTTCAAATGATACGGCGCGAATTGGAAATGGATGCTCACCACATTGCCGGAGGTTGTGATTTCGAGATAGGGCTTTTCGGAAATTTCACCATACTTCGCCGCGTCGTAGGCTTTCTCGAGATATTTGATGGACGGCGCAACGACCAGCGTCCCCTCAGGGATTCCGTGACTGCCATCCGTTAGCAGGTGGATTTTCGCCACCGATCCGCGCATTTTGATGGATTGCACTTTCCATACGAATTCAGGCGGGAGGTTCGGCGCGCCGACGAGATTCAATAATGTGCGTTTTGGGTCAACAGCCGAGATGACTGTATCGGCAGAAATTTCTTCTCCGCTTTTCAACACCACCCCCTTACATGTGTACGTGTCTACCTGAATACGTTCTACTTCTGCCCCGGTGCGGATTTCGCCGCCGAAAGATTTCACGGCATTTGCAAGCGCTTTTGTAATTTCGCCCGCCCTACCCACGTTGACGTGCGCCAACCCGCCGCGGTTGAGCCAGTTGTGAATCAACGTGTAGCCTGTGCCAGCCTCCATCGGTCCAAGCGTGTGACCGTGAATGGCGAGGGCAGCCAGCGCCGCTTTGAGGGGTTCGGATTCGAAGTATTCCTCCAGCAGTTCCTGCGCGGTCATCGGCAGGGCGCGGATGAAGTTGACCATGTCCCTGCGCCCCGCCAGCCGCAGTTCGAGACCAAGTTCGAGCAAGCCGTAGCCTTCGCGCAGGCTGAAGTCCTTCGGCAGGCGCGGCATGACGGTTTCATAGGCGACATCCAGAATGTAAGCCGCCTTGTCCATAAAACGGACGAAGTCGCCCCAGCGCGCCGCGTCCTTTTCGGAGAAGCATTTTATGGCTTCGGCGTTGAGAATTAAATGATTGCCATCGGGTTGTAGTGATATGAACGGTGGTCGAGTAGAGCGGGTGCTCGTTCCGCTCGTATCGAGACCAAGTTTCAAATCCTTGATGATATGGGGGCGAAGATATCCGCCAGTTTGTACAGAGTCAACTGTGAAGCCGTCACCGAACAATTCGGTCACCACCGTCCCACCGACGACGGCGCGGCGTTCGAGCACCAGAACCTTTTTGCCCCGTTTGGCGCGATACGCGGCGGCGACCAGTCCATTGTGCCCCGCGCCGATGATGATGAAATCATAGGAGTTGGTCATAAACAATTCCTTTGTGTTAAAATTTGGTTATGAAAGTTCGTGATGTAATCAAACTCATCGAAGCCGATGGCTGGTATTTGGTCGTCACGAAAGGAAGTCATAGACAGTACAAACATCCTTCCAAACCCGGTCGAGTCACCATTGCAGGGCATCCCAACGATGATCTTGCACCGGGAACACAGAACAGTATTTTCAAACAGGCTCAAGTTGAAAGACCGAAAGACAAGAGGTAACCATGTATCGCTTTCTTATTGTCATTGAAAAGACAGCAAATAACTATTCAGCATATTCTCCAGATTTACCCGGCTGTGTGGCAACAGGCAAAACCCGTGAAGAAGTGGAACGCAATATGCACGAAGCCGTGAAAATGCACGTTGAGGGATTGTTGGAAGATAAATTGCCAATTCCTAAAGGTGTCTCATCCGCGGAATATATTGCAATTTCTGCATAATCGCTCGAACCCTCGTGAAAACGGTTTTTTTTATCTTAAGTGGGTTAGATAAAAAATCCATTGTGCCCGCGCCGATGATGATGGTGTCGAAAGAGTTTGTCATAAATTGATTCCCATTGAACTGCAAAGTTCGCGAAGTGCGTAAAGAAGGTCTATAAATTCTTCGCGTTCTTTGCGTGCTTCGCGGTAAATATCTTTATCGCCAATCTTTCAAAATTTCCTTCGCCGCCAACATGCCGGGCGCGCCCATCACTCCGCCGCCGGGGTGCGCGCCGCTCGCGCCGAAGTAATAGCCTTTGAGCGGAGTGCGAAAGTCCGCCCATTGCGGCACGGGACGCAAAAAGAAAATTTGATGCAACAACAACTCGCCATGAAAAATATTTCCACCTGTGATGCCGGCAATGGCTTCAATATCTTTCGGCGAGATGACCTGCATGCCCACGATGCACTCGCGAATGTTCGGCGCGTATTCTTCGATAGTCGCGATGACCGCTTCGCCGAGTTGATCGCGCTTCGTATCGTCCCAACCGCCTTCAATATCGTACGGCGCATATTGGACAAAGCATGACATCACGTGATGTCCGGGCGGCGCCATGTCGGGGTCAATCACCGAAGGGAAGATCATGTCGAGATACGGTCGCTTCGAGACCTGCCCATACTTGGCGTCGTCGTAAGCGCGCTCGATGTAGTCAATGCTCGGGCTGATCGAAACCGCGCCGCGATACAACGCCGGTTCATTCAGCGCCGTGAAACGCGGCAATTTGCTCAACGCAATGTTGACCTTGCCCGACGAGCCGCGTACGCGGAAGTTTTGAATGGAGGTGACGAACTCATCGGGAAAATGCTTTGGCTCCACGAACTGGAGGAACGTGCGCTTCGGGTCTGCGGCGGACATGACCACTTTAGCATTGATCTCATCGCCGTTCTCGAGGACGACCCCCACAGCGCGTCCGCCCTTGACCTTGACCTGCTGCACCGGACTATTGACTCTGATCTCGGCCCCAAGCGCCCGCGCCGCATTCGCAATCGCGCCGCTCACCCCGCCGGAGCCGCCTTTGGCGAATCCCCAGGCGCGAAAGGCGCCGTCAATTTCGCCCATGTAGTGATGGAGCAGCACGTATGCCGTCCCCGGCGAGCGCGGACCGAGAAACGTGCCGATGATGCCGCTGGCGGCTTTAGTGCCTTTGAGCGCGTCGGTCTCGAACCACTCTTCCAGCAGGTCCGCGGATGATTGCGTCGCGAGTTTGGCGATCATGTACAGTTCTTTTTCGGAGAGCGATGCCGCGTACTGCCCCAGTTTGAGCAGGTTCAGCAAATCGCGCGGGTGCAGCGAGGATGGATCGGGCGGAATCAGGTTGATGATGGGTTTGATGGCTTTCGCGGCGCGCGCCATGACGCGGGCGTACTCGTCGTAGGCTTCGGCGTCTTTGGGTGAGTGGCGGTACAACTCGCGGCGGGTCAGATCGTGGTCATCCCACGAGGCGAGGTAGTCGCCGTTTTCCATCGGGGTGAAGGTGGAAGGCAGGGGTAGAATCTTCAATCCGTGTTTGGGCAATTCCAACTCGCGGATGATCTCCGGGCGCAGCAGGCTCACCACATACGAAAACTCGGTGAACTTGTAACCGGGGAAAATCTCCTCCGTCACCGCCGCCCCGCCGACGATGGGTCTGCGCTCGAGCACGACGACCTTCCTGCCTGCGCGCGCGAGATATGCCGCGGCGACCAGTCCGTTGTGCCCGCCGCCGATGATGATCGCGTCGTATTGCCTGAGTGTCATCTCTTTAAAAGCTCCTCAATTTTTCGACATCAACTAAATCTGGATAGGCTTCCATAAACTCATTCCATAACACGCGGTGAATGTCGCCGATCTGCAATCCGCTTCGGGTACAATGTCTCCGAACGGGGAAGGAGCGATCTCCCCCCAAAGGCACCCTCTCCATTCGAAGCCCCGCCGGCATGCTGTACGAACGGAATGGGAGGAGGTCAAATCGCAGGAACATAACGCTACTGTTTCTCCTGCTCCTGCTGCCGCAGTTTGCGTTTCTCTTCCTGTTCCTGCTCGAGTTTCAAACGTTCCTGTTTTCGGAGTATTTGCTTCTGTTCCTGTTCCTGCTCGAGTTTCAGCCGCTCCTGTCTGCGCAGTATTTGTTCCTTTTCCTGTTCCTTCTCCAGTTCCAGCCGCTCCTGTTGGCGCAATTTCCGTTTCCGCTCCTGTTCCTTCTCCAGTTCCAGCCGCTCCTGTTGGCGCAGTTTCCGTTTCTGCTCCTGTTCCTTCTCCATTTCCTCTCGCTGCTTCTCTATCATCTTTTTTTCCTCTTTCGTATCTGCAACTTCGCGTTCTCCCTGCGGGAGTTGGCGGGATGGTCCGAAATTTCATTTCGTCGAATGGTCTCACCTTGATGAATTCTAACCGTTATTTCCACAGGATATATAAACCAATTCCGCGTACGCCTGACCCTTTACCACAAGGGTGCTTGCCCTTCAGGTACGATGCCGCGAAGGGACACGGGTGAGGTCCCACCGCCGCGCTGATTGAGGCATGAAGAATCACAACTTTAATATAGAAATAAATATCAGAAAGTATGTACGCTCGCTATCTCTCCCGCGTGCTGCGCCTGTGCTTGCGCTTTGTCGTTGAACCGCTCTTGAAGCGGAGACCTGAGCCTGTCGAAGATAAGTAACCGTCATTCCCATATCCAGCAATGGCGGTTG
This sequence comes from Anaerolineales bacterium, assembly GCA_013360875.1. Taxonomy (GTDB): domain Bacteria; phylum Chloroflexota; class Anaerolineae; order Anaerolineales; family Villigracilaceae; genus Defluviilinea. Next base: position 20,352 of record JABWAU010000026.1, read on the forward strand.
TCACACACCTTAAGTAGGCAATGCACCGGCGATACTTTCAACCCTCACTGAATCAGGAATGCGCTGTCGGTTCGCAACCACCCAATTGATGTAGAATCATTCACGCAATGAAATCAACAATTATCGGCAGGAAGGTATGACAAAACGAATCGGAATACTCACCAGCGGAGGCGACGCGCAGGGCATGAATGCCGCAGTGCGGTCCGTCGTCCGTACCGCGTTGTATAAAGGCGTGGAAGTGTACGCGGTCTACGAGGGGTATCAGGGACTCGTGGACGACGGCGACTACATCCGCAAAATGGATTGGGATTCGGTGGGGGGGATACTTCAGTTGGGTGGAACGATCATCGGCACCGCGCGAAGCGACGCGTTCTTCATGCGCGAGGGACGCCGCACAGCCGCGAAGAATCTGATCCACGCGGGCATTGACGGGCTGATCGTCATCGGCGGAGACGGGTCGCTCACCGGTGCGAACATCTTTCGTCAGGAATGGAGCGGTCTCGTCGCGGAACTCGTCGAAAGCGGCGAAATCAGCGCGGAGCAGGCGCAGGCATATCCCAACCTGTCCATCGTGGGGCTGGTCGGCTCGATTGACAACGATTTCTCAGGCACCGACATCACCATCGGCACCGACACCGCCCTCCATCGCATCACTGAAGCGGTGGATGCCATCACCAGCACGGCGGCGAGTCACCAGCGCACGTTCGTCGTCAAGGTGATGGGACGCAACTGCGGCTATCTCGCGTTGATGGGCGCGCTGGCTTGCGGCGCGGACTGGGTGTTGATTCCCGAATCGCCGCCGGACGTGGATAACTGGCAGGACGTGCTGGCTGAACGCCTCAAAGCCGGACGAAAGGCTGGTCGTCGCGACAGCATCGTGATCCTGGCTGAGGGTGCGCGCGACCGCGACGGCAAATACATCGGCAGCAGCGACGTGCAGCGCGCGCTCGAAGAACGCCTGGGCGAGGAGGTGCGCGTGACCGTGTTGGGACACGTCCAGCGCGGCGGGCGTCCCAGCGCCTACGACCGCATCCTCAGCACGCTCATGGGATACGAAGCCGTCAACACCATACTTTCTGCAAAGCCGGATGACGAACCGGTCGTGATCGGTATTCGCAACAACCGCATGACGCGCCTGTCGTTGACGGAAAGCATCGGGAAAACGCAGGCGGTCGCGGAGGCGATCGAGGCGAAGGATTACGAGCGGGCGATGTCCCTGCGGAGTTCCTCGTTCAAGGATGCCTTCAAAACGTTCAAGACCATGGTGCGCGCGCTGCCTCATCCCGTCGAAGCGGAGAAGAAACGCCTCCGCATTGCGGTGATGAACGCCGGCGCGCCCGCGCCGGGCATGAACACCGCCAGCCGCGCCGCCATCCGCCTCGGATTGGACATGGGACACATCATGCTCGGAGTCCACAACGGCTTCGAGGGATTGATCCACGGCGAAGTGGAGGGCATGGATTGGATGAGCGTGAGCGGCTGGGCGACGCGCGGCGGTTCGGTGTTGGGGACGACGCGCCACATTCCCAAAGGACGCGACTTGTACTCCATTGCCCGCGTCATCGAAGACTTTCGCATTGACGCCCTTCTGATAATCGGCGGTTGGACCGCTTATGAGACCTGCTTCAACATGCTGAAGGAACGCCCGAACTTCCCGTCCTTCAACATTCCGATGATCTGCCTGCCCGCCTCCATCAACAACAACCTGCCCGGCTCCGAGTTCAGCATCGGCGCGGACACCGCCCTCAACAGCATCGTGGACGCGGTGGACAAGATCAAGCAATCGGCGGTGGCGACGCGGCGTTGTTTCGTCGTGGAGGTGATGGGACATTACTGCGGCTACCTCGCCCTCATGGGCGGCATCGCCACCGGCGCGGAACGCGTCTACCTGCACGAGGAGGGGGTCAAACTTCACGACCTGCAGGTGGACGTTGAAAAATTGCTCAGGGGGTTTCGATCCGGCAAGCGGCTGGGGTTGATGATCCGCAACGAATACGCCAACCCGGTCTACACCACGGAATTCATGTGCTCGCTCTTCGAGGAGGAAGGCAGGGACGTGTTCGACGTGCGCCCCGCCATTCTCGGGCATCTGCAGCAGGGCGGCGACCCGTCCCCGTTCGACCGCATCCAGGCGACGCGGCTGGCGAGTCTGTGCCTCGATTATCTGATCGGGCAATGCAATGCGGGTGAATACAACAGCGCGTTCATCGGCATGCAGAACGGACACATCCATTTCCACGACATGCGCGACTTCGACCGCATGATCCAAGCCGAATTCCAGCGCCCAAAGGATCAGTGGTGGCTGGGTTTGAAGGGCATTGCCGACCTGCTGGCGGCTTCCGGCCCAACCGACGAATAAAAAATACGAGCCATCGGAACGAATCACGTCATGCGAAAAAAGAAGCCCCCCTATTTTCAAACGGACCGCATCGCCATCCTGAACGACGACATCCTCAAAACCTCCGCCATCGAGCCGGGGTCCGTGGACCTGGTGGTCACTTCGCCTCCGTACAACGTGGACATTCAATACAATTCCCACAGGGACGACATATCGTACGCGAATTATTTGAAGTTTTCCGAAAAATGGCTGGCGCGTTGTTTCGATTTTTTGCGGGACGATGGACGTCTGTGCATGAACATTCCCCTCGATAAGAACAAGGGCGGACAGCAAAGCGTGGGCGCGGACCTCACTACGCTGGCGAAGAATATCGGTTACAAATATCACTCCACCATCGTGTGGAACGAGGGCAACATTTCACGAAGGACAGCCTGGGGATCGTGGATGAGCGCCTCGGCGCCGTTCGTCATCGCGCCGGTGGAGTTGATCGTCGTCCTCTACAAAAAAACGTGGAAGAAAACCGGCGGCAGCAAAAGATCGGACGTCGCCCGCGACGAATTCATGAACTGGACGAACGGCTTGTGGACGTTCAACGGCGAGAGCAAAAAGAAGGTCGGGCACCCCGCGCCGTTTCCGCTGGAGTTGCCGAAGCGCTGCGTCAAATTATTCAGTTACGTCGGCGATACTGTCCTCGATCCGTTCATGGGAAGCGGCACAACGCTCCTCGCCGCGGCGATGCTTGGGCGAAAAGCCATCGGCGTGGAAGTGGACAGAGGCTATTGCAAACTCGCCAGAACAAGGATGGAGAACGCGCCGGAACTTTTCGGATGATTACCAACCTCGTAAAGAGAATTCCGCAAAACAAAAGCGACCGGCGCAAAAAAGCATCCCCGCCAGTCCGACGGGGATGCTTTTCTACTTACACGCTTCTTTCGCGGACCTCGAACCTGCGCGCCGTTTCCCGAAGCATCCCCGCCCCAACGAGGAGTCCCGCGCCCAGCAGCAACAGCCCGATCCCGGTGATCGTCATCGCCGTGTTGAACGCGTCCGCATAATTGACCCCGTCCCATGTATGCGTGGACGCCATCGTGTATTGGATGGTGAGGGTCATCAAGCCAAGCAGGATCGCCGCCGCGCCGCCCGCAGGCAGGTTGCTCTTCGTGTTGCCTTTCGTAAAATCAACGCCCTGCCAGATGGGGGGAATGCGGAAGAGCAGAAAGACGATCAGCGTGAGGACGTTCGTGTACACCACCGCATCCACCGGCATGGACGCGCCGCGCAGCGCACGCGAGGCGAAGATGTGGATGAAACCGATCAACGCGCCCGCGATCAAAATCGCCAGCGCGTCGCGGTAGGCATTATCCGCGCCCTTGACGAGCATGACCGTGGCGCGGATGCCGTAGATGCCGAGCGCGACGCCCGTCAGCACGAACAAAATGTAGAGCCACTGGAACGGGGCAAGCGCCGCCATGCTCCCGAAGTTGGTGGGGAAGAGCGCGGCGCAGGTCGTACCGACGCCGCCGAGCAGGGTGAACCCGCCCGTCAGCCCCATCAGCACGATGCCGATGAAACGGAGGAACTTTGCGAAGAAACTGTTTCTGGACATTGTGTACTCCTTTACAAAAGTGTAGGACAAGATGGAATCTTGTCCTACACTTAATCGAATTTCAAACCGTATTGTGTTTTTAATTGCCGCACTCTCAACCCAATTCCGCCCAGCCGCCCGGACATGATCCCCAAAATGGAACACATGATGATGTCCGCCATGAAGACCAGCGAGGGTAAGTGTCCCAGGATGAGTTTGGCGATGACCAAAACCCAGATCAGGACGAGGTAGATTTTATCGAGCGAGAGGGTGACGGCTTTCAGTTCCATATCTGCCCGTATGGGGACGAATCGACTCAGCCAAAAACCGACCGGCACGAAGAGCGCGAATGTAAGCGGAACCCATTCCCGGCGGAAGTGTCCATTCGCAATGTCGCGGGTGAAATAGAACCCAAAGAGCGCGGAGAACTGAACGAATAGAAAGGCGCGCAGCCAGATCTTGAAACGGCTCTTTTTCATTTCGCCGCGCAGGGAGCGGAGGAGGGAAAGGAGGTTTGTTATCTGCATATGCCATGTGGACGTTAGAGAGAGTTTTGAAATTCAGACCCTAAAGGTTTTTTCTGGCGAACCGGGTTCAAAATTTGCACAGAAAGCCTGCTTGAAATGCTTTTTTGCTTGCAATAGAAACCTTTAGGGTCTCTGTCTTATATTTTCAAAACACTTTCTTAGAACGTCCATTACGCGTACCGCGTAGGAGATGCTCTCTGGCGCCGGCTTTGTTCATCCGAATTTGAATCCCGCCGCGAAACAGGCGGTTGTCAACAAAAGCAAGCCAGGCAGGACTTTGAGAATGGTCTCTCTCGAAAGGATCGGCCTGCCCGTTTTCAGAAACGATAACAGCAATCCGCCGACGCCGATCAACGCGCCGCCTATGCCGACGAGCGCGAACAGCGGCGGCGCCTTTCCCTGAATGGAGAGGATGATGGGGAGGATGAATATCGTCATGCCTGCAATGCCGTGCGTGAGGACAAGGATGATGATGGGAAGTTTGCCCGGGGCGGAGATCGAGCGGGTCAAGGTTACAGCGAGGAAACCGCCAATGGCGAAGAGCAGGTAAAGGGTCCGGTACGAAGCGAGGTGTTGCCAGGCGAGTCCCGTCGCGAGGCTGAGGGGAATGATCGTCGAGATGATGATGACGACCGGCGAGTCCAGAATATCGAAGCCGAGGATGAAGATCAGCAGGACCGCGACGAGCAGGACGCCGAAGCCGACCGTGTAGGCGATGATGGGTAATGTGTCGAAGCCGTCTATGCCCACCGCCACCTGATACGCGGCAATGATGACGGTGAAGAGCAGGAGAACGCGGTCGAGAGGAGAGGGTTTCATGAGGTTATCGTTTCAGTACTTCAAAATTCATTTTGCGCACGTGTGCAAGATAAATCTTGCGGTACTACATCACTTCGATCACAACCAAAATCATCGCGGCAAGCATGTAAACGGATGCATATTTGAATAAACCGAAGTTGACGCGCTCGGAGGGGCGGAAGGTCATCACGAGGGCGAGAATGAGCAAACCCGCCGAAAGTACGCCGAGCAGGCGCAGAAAACCCCACGCCATGCCAATGCCGTATCCCGCGACGACCATCGCTGCCGCCGCCAGCACGGAGGAGATCGCAATGGTGGCGCGGGTGACGCCCAGCCCGTAGGTGGAGGGGAAGGTCGGCACGCAGGCGGCTTCGTAGTCCTTGGCGAATTTCATGCTGAAGGTGAGCGTATGGGTGGGAATCCAGAACAGGACGCCGAGCGCGAGGGTGACGCCGACCCAATCAATGTAACCGAGACCGAGCGCGCGTCCCGCGAGGATGGGCATGGCGCCCGAAACGCCTCCCCAGACGATGCTCCACGCGGTGCGGCGTTTGAGCCAGATGCTGTACACGACCACGTCAAAGAACAGCCCCGCAAAGACGATGAGACCGTAGAGCGCGTCCATCGCCACCGCCCAGCCGACGCCGATGACCGAAAGGATCAAACCCACGCGCAGGACTTCGTTTTCGTCCACCACGCCCGATGAGGTGGCGCGCTTTTTCGTGCGCCCCATTTTGGCGTCTATGTCGCGGTCCCACCACATGTTGAGAACGGTGCTTCCTGCAATCGCAAGAAAGAGGCTGACCGCCAAGCCCAGAATCGCGCCGATGTTGAACACGGGACAACGCGCGCTCATGTAGCCCGCCAACCCGGTGGCGAGGAGGAGTCCACTTTGCAGAGGTTTGGTCAGGCTCCAGTAGGCTCTGATCTTAGATTTCAGGTTTACGATTGACGATTGGGCGGTAACGACGGACATGGAGAACTCCTAAAGGTAGACAGGTATATACGTACACACGTTTAGGCGGAAAGTATACCTGTGTACTTGTATACCTGTCTACTTGTTTACTCATCTTACACATCTGAACCCGACGCCGGGACTGTAATACATCGGCGGGGCGCTGTTGCGGACCCAGACGCGCAGGTCCATGTCGTAGGTGTCCTTCGAGCCGCCGCGCATGAAGCGGTCGCTGAAGCCTTCCTGCGGCTGCACGTCGCCGATCCATTGCCAGACGTTGCCAGCCATGTCGTACAGTCCATACGGGGATTTGGAATCGAGCGTGGCGTAGCCGTCGTAGGTTTTGCCGTTATAGAAGCCGACAGGAGTCGTCCGCGAGCCGAACGTTTTCATATCCTCGAACGGGTCGCGACTGGAGTAGAAGTTGGCGTTCTCGCGTTTGATCTCGTCGCCCCAGGGGAAGGGACGCGTGGATCCTGAGCCTGTCGAAGGACCACGGGCGGCTTTTTCCCATTCCTTTTCGGAGGGCAGGCGGTAGTCGTAATATTCGCAATAGCCCCACGCGCCGAACCAACTGACCATCGTCATGGGATGGTTTTCGTATCCGGGCTGGACCGTGAAACTGCTCCCGTTAAATTTGACTCTCTGCGACGGGTCGTTCAACAGGATGAAAACCCAATCGCCCGCTTTGATCTCGATCTCATGCTCGATGCCGTGGAAGGGGTCGCCGGGGTAGTAACCGGCGATGTATTCGCCACGCTCCGCGACTTTGACGTAACCGTCCGCGAGCGCGGCGTTGAGGAAGTCCGCATATTGTTTCGTGGTCACGTCCGTGATCATGATCTCGTACGCGCCGGTGGTTTCGATATATTCGTGTTGACCGAGGTAGAACTCTCCCGCAGGAATCTGCGCCCAGGCGTTCGGGTCAATGCCGGTGTCGAAGATGGGCATCGGAGCGTTCAGGTCAACAGAGGCGCACGAGGCGAGGAGGAGCGCGACAAGCAGAACAGGGAAAATGGGACGCGGAATAACGCGGATGGACGTGGAGTTTTTAAAATTATTTCCGCGTTTATCCGCGCTCGTCAGCGTCCGATTAAGTATGTGTTTCATTTCGCCGCCTCCTCCGAGAGTTCGTGAGTCATCTCTTCCGTCCACCTTCCTTTTGGCTTGAACAAGTCAATCAACCTCCATACCATTACGATTGCGAGAAGCACGAGCAACATGCCGAGTCCGAAGTCAATCATGTACATCAACAGGTTGACCAACGGTTGTTGTTCCGCTTCGCTGATGAAGAGACGTTTCATTTCGAAGACCGTCACCGCGCCAAGGGCGAGATCGGAAAGGAAGATGATGCTCCAGCCGTAGATCTGGCGGACTTTGCCTTTCAGTCCGAGCATGTCGCCGTAGTACATCAGGATGATGGTGGCGATAATGGCGGAAAGCGCGTGCCAGTGACCGGTGAGTTCGATGCGTTCTTCTCGCGCGGGCCAGACGCGGAAGATCTCGTCCAGCCTGATCGCCATGAAGATGCCGATGCCGCTCGTCGTAAAGTTCATAAAGAGCATCTGCCAGGTGGGACCGAACTTGAGTGGGTCGCGCACGAGCGCGCCGAGTTTTTGGATGAAGTTCGGTTTTTGGATGTGTGCCGTGCCATCCTGGATGAGTTTGTTCCAACTCCAGATGAGCAGGAGCAGAGCCGCGAACATCGAAGGCGTCGCGCCGACGTAGATGATGGTGTGGGCGATCGGTTCGAGCGGCGTGACCACGCCCCATACACCCAGGTTCAATACGATGGTGCCGAGGATCATCAGCGGCATGGCGATCTTGTGCAGGATGCCCTTGAAGTTCAGCCAGCGCCCGATGATGAGCGTGATCATGATGGCAATAAGCGCCAGCATGATGTGCAGGTGACCGATGATCGAATATTGCATCGTGGTCTTTTCGGGGAGGCGGATGACGTTCTCCGCCAGAAAGACCTCGAAACCGTTGCCGAAATATGCGCCCGGAATCGCCCCGAACAATGCAGAAATGACGGTCGTTACCGCGGTAGCAAAGAAGGCGGTGCGCTCCAGGTCGAGTCCGCTTTTGGTGCGGGAGTAATCCTTGTCGGTGATGTAATATTCCTTATTCCAGGGCCAGAGCGCAATGCACAACAGCACGCCCGCGAAGAAGATCAGCGACAATCCGGAGATGTACAGTCCGTGGAACGCCCAGTTGTGACCGAAGTAGGCGAAACTCATCCCGAAGATCATGGTGGTGAGGTAGCCGACCGTGATGATGACGTTGATGGAGGTCTTGAAAAAGGGCTTCATCTTCAACAAGCCCGTGATCATGTAGGTCTCGATGGCGACGACCGCCATGGCAATCGAGTGGTACAGGATGATGATGCGTCCCTCGCGCTCCGCCTGTACGATGTCCATGCCGAAGAGTTTGATGACCACCTCGCGGACGCCCATCTCCGCCATCGGACCGGACAACATGCCCCAAATGGCGGTGACGACGGCGATCATGGCGATCGCCACGAGGATCAAGCCCTTCGTGGAATTGAAGAGATAGTTGAATCGTGTTTTGATGAACTCCATGAACGATACTCCTAATTGGTGGACGGTCAGCCTAATGAAAAAATATCACAAATTGGGCTGAACGTCTTTGACAAAAGACAAATACCTGCGCCGGGGCGGTACACGGATTCCGCGAATTTGCGCGGATGTTTTTGGAAATCCACGTTCATGCGTGTCGTCCGCGCAATCCGTGTACAAACAAGGATCATCCTTTCTTCGCGAAGCCCAGCGCGAAGGCGCCCGTCATCAGGAAGAGCAGGGGCGTGAGGATCAGGGTCACGAACTGCGGGCTGAAGAACAGCAGCTGCCTGCCGACCGAGATGAACGCCAGCGCAATGCCGCCGAGCCCGATCAACAAACCGCCGATGCCCACCCAGTAAAATCCCTTCGGCGCGCCCTTGGCGAAGAACGGACCGAGGAAGATGACCAGTCCCGCCACGCCGTGGAACAGAGGCACGGCGATCTTCTTCAACGCATCCATCCCGCCGATGCTGGTGACGGCGATGGCAAGGAAGCCGATCACCGCGAACCACTTGAAGGCTTTCTTCCAGGATGGGTAATATTCCTCGGCGATGCCCATCGAAATGCCGAGCGGGATCAAACTTGCGACCGTCAGCACATAGGGCGAAGCCAAAATCCCCAAGCCGAGGAAGATCAACAGCAGCCCCGAAACCAAAAGCACCGCAAACCCCATCAAATAATAGAGATTGTGCAGCGCTTTGTTCAGGTTGTACCTTTGCCAGAAGAACCAGCACAGGTACACGGCAATCAAGCCGGTGAGCAGAAGGAACAGGTTGTCGAGCGTGAACATGACATTCTCCTTGTAGGTTTATCGTAGACAACGCCACGCGGTTGCCTCTTTGTGAATTATGACACAAGTCTTTATCGGATTTCAGTGACATAAATCACACTCCGCTTCACGCGTGACGTTCAGCCTGCTCCTGTTTCCCGAGCCGGTACCGCGACATTTTGCGGATTAACAAATTAATCGAACAATCCCGTAGCACAAGATTTATCTTGTGCCCCTACCCATGACCGGCAACCTTCATACTGCGCCACAAAACGCCAGATGTGGATTGCTAGAATAATTTGGAAAAGTGCAAAATCTTGCGGTACGCTTACGCGGCGGCGTTCCATTCCTCCAACATCTTCCTCGTGGACGGGAGCAGCAGGTAGATCAGCAGCCCCGTGCTCATCAACGGCGCGGGCAGGAACATCGAGAAGCGATGCACTTCCACCAGCGCGTTATGCAATCCCAGCGGATAGCCTGCGATCATGGACATCGCCGCCGCGAAGATGCCCATAGGGAGCGCCCACGATTTCTTCCTGAACACAGCGAAGATGAACATCGCCCAAGCCGCCGCGCCCCACCAACTGACCTGCTGCAAGATCACATACATCCCGTTCCAGAATGTATTGGGGTTCTGGGCAAAGGCTGCCGGCATTTGGAAAGTACTCTGGAATTTGGAGATCGGCGCGACGCCGTCAATGAAGGTCAGCACGTACGCAAGGCCTGCGATAAAAGTTAGCGTGATGATCTTCCCGTTGACGCCGCCAACGAACAACATCCCAAACCACATGACCGCCGCCAGAAGGAATACCCACATCGTCGGGACGGGCAATCCGCTGTCAGCCGCGGGGATCATGGGGAAGAAGCCCGCCAGCAGGAGGATGGTCGCGGCGACCGCGCCCCAGAACCACGCCCAATCCTGTTTTTTCAGGAAACCCCACAGCACAGCGGCGGAGAGCGCGCCGGCCGCCGTTCCCAACCAACCCAACACCGCGTAGACGAAGCGGACGGTATTGCTCTCTTCCCATTCACCCGCCGCAAAATGCGTGTGAATGACGGTATTGTACGTGTCTGCGATGAAATACAGGCACAGGATTCCCGCCGCGATGCCGAGAACCGCGAGGACGGCTCCAAGTTTGTAATTGTTTTTCATTTTCATTCACTCCTTTTTGTATCAATCCTGCGATGCGGCGCGAATGCCGCAATGCGCAAAGTTAATGAATAATGCCGTTTGCTTTCATCCGCCGGCGATCGGTCCGGCGAGCGCGGCAACGAACCCGCTGACCAGCAGCACTGTAACCGCCAGCCCCGCGTTTATCAGCAGGAGGCGGACGTTCAGCCGTTCCTTTTCCGGCGTCATCGCCTGGGCGCGCCCGAGGACGAGGACGCGGTAGAGGGAAATGCCGATCATGGCGAGGACGAGGATGTGCTTGATGGACAGCATCACCGAATATGCGTTCCCGAACGAGAATAACGCTTCGTACTCCGGGCTGCGGTTGGTCATCAGCAGCCCTGTCAGGATCAACCCCGCCATGCTGACGTATACCCAGACGCTTTGCCGCTTCTGTAAGATCGTCATCACCTTTTTGACCTGCGGTCCCGCCCCCAGCGCCTCTTTGACCGAAGGCATAAAGGACAGCGCGGTGACGATCAAACCGCCCATCCAGACGGCGGTGAACAGGTCGTGAAAAAATGAGACCAGCGCAAAGACGATAATTTTTGCAGTCATGTCACTCCTTTCTTTCAGGATTGGTATCTGGAAGTTCCAGGTTGATGGTGCGGGATGGATTCGGCGCGCCGGGCGCTTCGATGCGATTTGCCACGCCGCGCACTCCGCGCACGGTTTTTGTCAGTTCCTCCGCCGCGTTGCGCACCTCCAGCGAATCTACCCTGCCCGCCAGGTGTGCGATGCCGTTCAGCACGCCCACGCGCAGATCCGCAGAGGCGGTGCGCGCGTCAGAGGCGAATAAGGTCAATATCGCCGCGCGCAGGCTTTCGTCGGAGGAAAGAGGCGGATGTTGAGTCATCATAAACCTGCCCGTAGTATACGAACCGTCAAAGGATCGCTGTACGACTTTTGTCGTGTCGCCCTTAACCGATTGTCACGCGTCGCGCATGTCTTTCGTCCTGTTCGGTCCGTTTTGCCGGGTTTCTCATTGATCCTGGAACGACCGCCCGGCGGGATTTTGGGAACGGGATGTATAATGACGCGCAGAGCAACAGCAAAGGTGAAAACCGATGTACAAAGACAAAGCTCTTCATCACGCGGGCATATTGAAGTCCGTATCGTATTTTTCGGAACTGGACGACGCCGCGCTGAACCTGCTGGCGCAGTCGGCGATACGACGCGCTTACGACGCGGGACAGGTCATTTTGATCGAAGGCGAACCGTGCGCGGGGTTGTACATCGTCGAAAGCGGCTGGTTGAAGGCGGTCAAGATCGGCGCGGATGGGCGGGAGCAGGTGCTTCAAACGCTTCGGGCCGGCGAAGCCTTCAACGCCCTCAGCGTCTTCACCGATGCGCCCAATCAGGCGACCGTCTCCGTGTTGGAAGATTCGATTGTATGGCTGGTTCAGCGCGAGTTTCTCTTGGGATTGATGGATGCGCGTCCCGCGCTGGCGCGGCAGGTGGTGAAGGATTTGGCGGGACGCGTCATGCACCTCATCCGCCTGGTGGAGGATCTATCGCTGCGTTCGGTGGAGGCGCGTCTCGCGCGGTTGCTGCTTGAGCAGGCGGAGGGCGGCTCGGTCCAACGCCGACGCTGGGCAACGCAGGCCGAAATGGCTTCACGCCTCGGCACTGTGCCAGACGTGGTCAACCGCGCGTTGCGGAAACTCGCCGAGGAGGGCATGATCCACGTCGCGCGTCATCAGATTCAAATTTTGGATAAGGAGGGGTTGAGGACGGTGGCGCAGGTGATCGAATGATGCAGACCCTAAAGGTTTTCGGAAACCTTTAGGGTCTTGCAAAACCGATAAAAGTCGTTGAACGAATTTCGCTCAAGGTGTATGTTCGCCATGCCTTGAGCGAGTTTTTATTTTTGGCAAGAGACCCTAAAGGTTTTTCTGGAAGGCCCAATAGATCATTTGCTGGAAACCATCGTTGGAAATTTCTCTTGGTTTGCGATGGAAACCTTTAGGGTCTTGCCGCGATGTATCGGAGCATTCCATGAACCCATTCACCGACCAACCCATTCCTCTCATTGACCCTCGTTCCTGCAACGGGTGTGGATTGTGCATGCGCGCCTGTCCGACCCGAGCGCTGATGTTGCGGGACGGGAAAGCCGTTGTCACGGACCCGCTGGCGTGCGAATACAGCGGTCTGTGCGAAGCGGTTTGTCCCACAGGCGCGATCACGCGCCCCTTCGAGATTGTGATCGCAGAGGAAGAAACCAACGCGACTCATGAGTAAAGATGGCGCAATTGCAAAACCCGACGCTGGAGAGCGTCTATTACGCTTTGCGGGGCGCGTAATGGACGTTCTCTAGCGTCCGCACGCAGTTTATCCATGAGTCGCCAATTCCCCAAATTCGACAAAAGTCGTTGAGAAAGATTGAACCGCAGTCTACAATGCGGAGGATGACAAATATCTGTAACCACGAAAAGCCGCGTAATTTGCGCTCTCCCCTGGCAACGTCTCCAGGGCAGTTGTTGCATCTGGCGGTAGAGACCGCCAAATACGCGCACCGTCAAGTATTGCATGAAAGGAAAAACAACCATGAACTGGTCACTCAAATTACTCAAAGTCAAAGGCATTGACATCAAGGTCCACTTGACCTTTGTGCTGATCCTCATCTGGGCGGCGTATCGCTGGAGCGTCAGCACGGGCGAAGGGACTCAAGGCGCGATCTTCGGCATCGTCGCGACGCTGCTGCTCTTCCTCAGCGTGACCCTGCACGAACTCGGTCACAGCCTGCAAGCCATCAAGTTCGGCGTGCGCGTCAAGGACATCACCCTCATGCCGATGGGCGGACTCGCGCAGTTGGAGGAGATCCCCGAAGAGCCGAACAAGGAACTGCACATCGCGATTGCGGGACCGCTGGTCAACTTTGCGATTGCCGCGCTGTTGATCGGGATCGGCGCGCTTCTGGACGCCCGCGCCCTGGTTTCGCTGGAGGAACTGCAAGCCTCGCTCGGAAGCGTCAGTTGGAGCGGACTGCTGGCGTATCTGACCTCCGCCAATCTGATCCTCGGTCTCTTCAATCTTATCCCTGCCTTCCCAATGGACGGCGGACGCGTCCTGCGCGCCTTGCTGGCAAAGAAGATGGATCACGCCAAAGCCACGCGGGTCGCCGCGCAGGTCGGTCAGGGACTCGCTTTCCTCATGGGGCTGTGGGGCTTTATGAGCGGAAGTTGGACTCTCGTCCTCATCGCCATCTTCGTTTGGATGGGCGCGGGGCAGGAAAGCCAGGGGGCGCAGGTCAAGCATACGTTGGGCGATGCAACTGTCGGTCAGGCAATGACGCGTTCGCCTCACGTGTTGAGAGTCAATGATTCGCTGTCGAAAGCCGTCGAGTTGACGCTGTCCACTTCGCAGGCGGATTTCCCCGTGCTGGAATGGGGGAACAATCGGGTCGCGGGTCTGATCGGCGAGGTTGACCTGTTGCGCGGACTTCAATCTTTTGGCGCGAACGCCGCGGCGCGCGAAGTCATGCGAACGAAGATCGTCGCTGCCAGCCCGGATGAATCGCTCCATGCCGCGCAACAAAAAATGGCGGCAAATCGGACGCGCGCCCTGCTCGTGCTGAACTCCGAAGACGAACTGCTGGGCTTGCTGACGGCGGACGACGTGAACGAAGCCTATCGGCTGATGGCGGTCAATCCGCAATTGGCGATGAACGCGCAGTGAGGTTGTTCCGTTTCATACCGTTTAGCCGACAGTTCACCTGTCGGCTAACGGAGGAACTGAGAAAAGCGAATTGAGAGAATTCGAATGAAGATCACAAAAGACACCCGCGTTTCGGAAATCTTGTTGAAGTACGGCGACATCGCCGACGTGATGGAAATCTTCGGCGTCAGGCGTGTTGGGAAATATTCCCTGCGGATATTCCTCGCCAAAGCGTTGACCGTGGAATGGGCGGCGCGCGTGCACAAGGTGCCGCTGGATGAGTTTTTGGGTATCTTACGACGGGCAATCCAGCGCGCTTCCGAACAATCCGAGTCTGAATAAAAATAATCAACGGGAGAAAAAATGTCGGAAACAAAACGAAACTTATCGGCGTGGACAATGAGCGTGGTGATCCTGTCGCTGTTGCTGTTCTTCTTTACCGTCCCGCACACGCTGGAGGATTTTGCTCTGGGCGAACCAGCCAGGAACGGCGTCCCGGCTCCGGCGCTTTGCTTTTCCTGGCTTCCCTACAAGCCTTGAGAATAAGCAGCGCCGACATGCAGGCGCAGAAATAAGATGAGCGGGCTGCGCGAGTATTCAGATACCCTCAGGCGGCGGGCGTCGTTTTTTCTGCCGCGTTTGCGGAGGAGGAAATGATGCGCCGAAATTCCAAGGAGAAACCATGATCAAAAAATTGTTTTTAGGATTCGCGACGGTCTTGCTCGCCTCGTGCGGGATGATGTCCGCCCCAGGCGTGGAAGAACCGACGCCGATCCCAACCTTCACCCCCGCCGCATCCGCCGCGCAGGAATCCGTTGTAAATCCGTCGCCCGCCCTGGGCGGCAAACAGAGCGGCGACCTGCTGGTGTGGATCTTCAGCGATCCCAACCCTCCCACCCGAGGCGATAACACGCTCGAAGCGTTGATCTTCGACGCGGACGGACAGCCTGTTTCCGACGCGGCGATCTCCTTCGACATTGACATGACGAACATGAGCCACGGCAAAAATGTGACCGCCGCCGAATCGCTCGGTGACGGGTGGTACAGCGGCGAGGTGTTCTTCCTCATGCCCGGTCCTTGGCGCGTCATCGTCGGCGTCGAGCGCGCAGGGGAGACGACCACCGTGCGATTCGATTTCATGGTCAACTGGTAATCGTTCGAACCCGGAGAAATGATATGTTGAACTTGACAACTGCAATCATCGCCAGTCTTGTCGTCATGCTCGTCAGCGCGGGCGTCGGCGTTTATCTCTCGCGTTACAGGTCGTCGGTCACGGAAATGCTCGGCATGATGATCGGCATGACGCAGGGCATGATGACGGGCATCGCCGTCGGCTATTTCATCGGCGCGGCGACGGACATGTTCATCAGCAACCTGGTCGGCGTGACCGTCGGACTCGCGTTCGGCATCGTCTTCGGGCGCGTCGGCGGGCTGATGGGCATGATGGACGGCGGCATGGGCGGCGCGATGGGCGGCATGATGGGCGCCATGCTCGGCGTGATGCTGCAATACCTCTACAACGGCTGGGCGATTCTCATCACCAACGTTTTGATCGCCGCCATCTACCTCGTTTCGATGTTTGCTCTCGTGCGCCTCGTGCAGCAGGGCGCGGCGGCGCAAATGGAAACCGACCCGGTCTGCGACATGAAGGTTGACCCCAAAACCTCCCTGCAGCACGTTCACCAGGGACGCGCCTATTACTTCTGCGCGCCTGCCTGCCAGCGAGCGTTCGCCAAATCTCCCGAAACATATTTGAAAAAACAGTTATAAGAAAGTGTTTTAAAACTACTCGCCTTGCGCGTAAGCGACGTTCTCTAACGTCGCTGGATGCGCTGGAGAGCGCATCCTACGCATTTTGAGAGAACA